>JAZNIM010000034.1:0-13499 GCA_045577475.1 Eubacteriales bacterium
TGTTTAATAAGGAAAAGACAACACTTATTCAGTATCCTGTCGGAAGTGAAGCGACAGAATATGAAATACCAACAAGTGTGACAAGGATAGGCGATTATGCATTTGAAAATAGCACAAGATTGACAAGAGTGACTATTCCCGACAGCGTAGCAATCATAGGCAATTATGCGTTTTGTGATTGCACAGGTCTTACAAGTGTAACCATTGGTGACAACGTAACAAGCATATATCATGGGGCGTTTTTTAATTGCAGTAATTTATCTGATGTCTATTACAATGGCACTGAAGAAGCGTGGGAGATAATATCAATAGGGTTGGATAATGTATCTCTTACAAATGCCACAATTCATTTTGTTGAAACCAAAGAAGAATACACCATAAATTCCATAACAATCAAAGACATGTCAGGCAACGCCCTTACGGAAATCCCCACAGACAAATTCCTTGCAACGGTTTCCTTTACCAACGTAAGCTCAAGTGAGGACACCGTAATCATTCTTGCACAGTACACGGCAAGCGGCACATTCAAGGGTCTTATTTACATACAGACCGAGGACGTGCCTGCAGGCTCAACCTTGAAGCTGTCAATTCCCGTTGACAACACAAGCGGAGATATTGCAAAATTAAAAGCCTTCTGCTGGGCATCCTTCGCTTCCATGACCCCGATGGGAAACTCAGCAAGCTTTCCGATTGAACAATAAAGCAGAATAAGAATCAGGAGGTATAGTAAAGAAGCTATACCTCCTGAATTATACTCATGTTATATCATATTTTCTCTATTTTTGCAATAAAAACGACCACCGACGAGATTTGTCAGTGGTCTGAGGACTGCCATATAAAGCAGTCCTGTTTTGGTTAAAGCTTGTAAACACAATGGATGTACCATGAAAAAATTGAAAAAGGAGAAACACCAAAGTATATATAAGCAAAACCACTTGATTAAATGCTTTCACCGCATAAGGTGAGAATATCTTGGATTTTGGTTTTATCGTAGTCGGACAAATCCTTGTAACCGCTGTCTCTGATAGCAATTGCAGTATTAAGTAAACTTCTTGACATAGGCTCGCCGTATATTACTTCACCGTCATAAACAATGTAAGGTCTTACAATGATATTCTCGGAATAAGCCTCGGGAGTTTCCTTTATGCCGTAAATAACAGCCGTAAAGTATGTCAACACGCTGTCAATGTCATATATTCTGTCAACCTTCTTGTCTGTGTCAGGGTCTATTCCGTAGCTGACACCTTGAACGTATCTGATGTCAGAATCGAAAATAAGCTCGTAAGCTGTTTTGCCGCCCAGTAAGGTCTGACGTGTTACAATATATCCGTATTCCGTGGTTTTAGCATCAGCCTTTATCGTATTGGTGACAGCAGACTTGAATCTGATACCTGATGGATTATTAAGACGTATGGAGTTTTTATTGTAGGAAAGAGGCGCAATTCCCGTATATATCCACTGTGCAGTAAGTGATAAATCGCCGTTCAATGTAACAGAGCCTTCATACTTGCTTCCGTTGCTGTCATACCAGCCGTCAAAAGTGTAGTTCTCTGCTGTGGGAATAAATTCGGATAAATCTACGGTTTGTCCTTCAAGCACGGCAATGCTGTCATACTTTGTCTGGCAAACAGATGTGCTGTCAAGTGTTAAGGTGTACTTTGAAGCGTATGTGCCGTAGAATTCAATTTCAGACTGGCAGAAAAAGCTGTCGTTGATACCGTTCTTGTCAAGGAGTCTTACATATCTGTAGGGAGTGCTGTCATAAATCATAAGAGTAACATATGTTCCCCTTGTACCTGTGACAATTGTTTTCAGATTAGTCCAGCTTTCACCGTCGGATGAGCCTTGGAAAATCTGTCCTGCTACTCTTGACTCGGTGTTGGCTCTGTCCACACCGTAGTAACGCACGAATGAGAGCTTTGCTGCATTACCTTCGCCGAAATCATAGCCTGCCCAAATGTCGGTTGTGCCGTTTTCACCTGTTGTGTTTGCCATAAAGAAGGTGGAGGTATTGCCGTCAAAAACATTTGAGGGAACGGTTTCCAGATAATACTTGCCGTCCTCAGAATGACTGTATATCTCATTTCCCGTAAGCCTTGTTGTTTCGCCGTTTATATATCCGTAAAAGGCAAGGTCTATAAAGCAAAGATAGTCATAGTTCTTTTGGTAGGCTCTGAAAAGTCTTAAAGCTGTGTATTCTTCATGGGAAGAGGGAAGCTCAATAACAATTTCGGGGCAGCCGCCTGCATTAAGCTCACTCTTGTATAATGAAAAGTCGGGAACTGTAATTGTTTTCCATTCGCCATCCGTAAAGCCCTGAATAACCGAATTGTTGAGTCTGTTGTATGAGTTAGAAGCATCCGCCGAGGGAATTATCACAGCTTTTGTGGGTTTAACGGTGTTTATACCAAAGTCAAGACCAGCGTAAGCATCAACAGCATTACCGCCGTAGCCGTTGTAGAAGAATACACGGTTGGTGCCGCTTGTGCCTGCGTATGAGCCGTCTGACCAGTTTGCGGTAAAGTCAGCGTGGCGGGAGCTTTCAAGGAGCTTGTCTGAAACCAGCTTTTCTTCAACCTGAGAATTTCCGTAAAAGCTTGCTTCTGAAAGACAAAAATACCCGTTTGCATCCGCAAGTCTACCTGCTCTTGCGTAAAGCCTTATGTAGTTGTAGGGTGTGTTGTCTTTAAAGGAGAATGAAATGGGAAGCTTGTTCTGTAAATCGGTTTTGTATGAATCGGTAACAGTGGTGAGAACACACCAGTCTGTACCGTTGACAGAGGCTTCGATTGTTGCACCGATAAGTCTTCCGCTTGCATTATTTCCGCCTCTTTCATCGGGATATAGAACGGCATTTGTTATTACTGTAGGCTCTGACAGCTTATAACCTACATAAACGTCATTTATGCCGTCGTAGGCTATAAAGAAGTGGTTTGTGTTGTTGTTGTCGTTCCACTGAGAGCTGTTGCTGCTTACAAAAGTTCCCTGAGTTTGTGCTTCGCCCGTTAAAAGTGAGCCGGACACATCGGCAGAAAGTGTTGTGTCGGCACTGTCCGAAACAATCTGCTCGCAAGAAATATCCTCGCTGACAGTTTCAAATGTTTCTACCGTTGCAGGTAGTGCAAATGATGTAATCGAAAGTAGCAATGATGCGAAAATTAAGGATAACGATTTTTTCATATGCTGTATCACCTTTCTTGTTAATTGATGTATATCATAATATTAACATAATAAATGTTGAATTAAAATGCAAAATATGATACAATGTTTAAGAAATCCGATACAAGCAAGGGGGGATAAATGTAAATGAAAAGAATAGTTGCTTACAATACCGATATACGTTCCTATGTAAACGAAATTGGCACTGTTTTTGAAATGAAAGACCGATACTGTAATGCAATATGCTTTTCCACCAGTGAGGCAGAGAATGTTTTTACCACCGATAACGGTGAGCACGTGCTGAGGGGAGGAAGAGTGCTTTTTATACCGAAGGGAATGTCATACGAGATGAATACCACAAAAACGGGGATTGTGGGACTTGTGAATTTCAGCGGGGTTCTTCCTGTGGAAAACATGCTTATAAAGGAAATTTCCAATGCTGAAAAAATGTGGGAAATGTTTATATCAATGGAAAATGAAAAGAATGAATACATTCAGATGTCAAAGCTTTACGAGCTTTTGGATTATATTGACTGCAATGAAGTATTTGAGAATGACGGAATAATAAGCCGACAGCTTGATTATATCAATAAAAATTACCGCGACCCGAAAATCACCAACTCGTCCTTGGCAAAAATGTCAAATATAAGCGAGGTTTATTTTCGCAAGATTTTTGTTAAAACAATGGGAATATCACCGCATTTATATTTGATGAATTTAAGACTGAATAATGCAAAACAGCTTTTGAAGGACGGGAGAATGACTGTGGCGGAGATTGCTGAAAGCAGCGGTTTTTCAAGCGTATATTATTTTTCGTCGGCGTTTAAAAAATATGAGGGCGTGTCCCCGAAAAAATATGCCGACAGATTTAAATTGATTTAATAAAAAAAGTTCAATCCTTACTTTACATAAATCATGTGAGGGTGTATAATTTTGTGCAATAGGTGGTAAATAATTTTGGAGGTTCGGTTTTATGAAAGAAAAAATTATACAGTTCGGCGAAGGCGGATTTTTAAGAGGATTTGCCGATTGGATGCTTCAATATATAAACGAAAAAACTGACTTTGACGGAAGCGTCGTTGTGGTACAGCCCATTGAAAAGGGGATGTGCGATATTCTTTCGGCACAGAACTGCGAGTATACCCATATCTGCCGAGGTACTGAAGGGGTTGATACCAAGAAAATAAATGTTATATCAAGATGCGTAAAGCCTTATGATAACTTTGACGAATACCTTGCACTTGCAGAGAATGACGATTTCCGCTTTGTTATTTCCAATACAACAGAGGCGGGTATTGCTTTTGAGGATACCGATAAAATCACGGATGCACCTGCTGTAAGCTTTCCCGCAAAGCTCACATTGCTTCTTAAAAAGAGGTTTGAGCTTAATAAGAAGGGCTTTGTGTTCCTTCCCTGTGAGCTTATTGACAGAAACGGCGATAATCTTAAAAAGTGCGTTCTGAAGTATGCCGATTTGTGGGAGATAGGGGACGAATTCAAAAAGTGGATTGAGCAAGAAAATATCTTCTGTAATACCCTTGTTGACAGAATCAATACAGGCTATCCAAAGGATGAGGACACAGGCATTGACGATAAAATGCTCAATACCTCGGAATATTTCCACCTGTGGGTAATTGAAGGCTATGACGGATTGTTCGATGAGCTTCCTTTTGATAAGTGCTCGCTTAATGTAATTGTCACAAATGAGCTTGAAAAGTACCGCACAAGAAAGGTTCGTATTCTCAACGGTGCACATACCTCCATGGTGCCTTATGCACTTATGTGCGGTCTTGGTACGGTAAAGGACTGTATTGATGATGAGAAAATGAACGCTTTTCTTAAAAAATGCGTGTTTGAGGAAATAATTCCCACACTTGACCTGCCCCGTGATGAGCTTCTCGGTTATGCCGACAGCGTAATCACTCGTTTTTCAAATCCCTATATCAAGCATTATCTTTCCTCAATTGCCCTCAATTCCGTGTCAAAATTCAAGGTAAGAGTGCTTCCCTCAATTGAAGAATATATCAGACGCTTTGATAAGTACCCCGAAAACCTCATGTTCTCCTTTGCAAAGCTTATTGATTTCTATAAGACGGATATGACAAACGACGATAAGGACGTTGAAGCCTTCATGAAGACGGCATCCGTCAGAGAAATTCTTGCCAACGAAAAGCTGTGGGATAAGGATTTGTCATACCTTGCCAATGAGGTGGAAAAGTATGTTAATAAATAAGCTTGATAACGTTGAGGTTGACCTTTCCACGGGACATAAACAGGCAATACGTGATATTGCACAGGGTGAAAATATCATAAAGTACGGCTTTCCCATAGGTCATGCAACACGTGACATCAAGAAAGGCGAGAGAGTACATACAGATAACGTAAAAACAAATCTCGGCGACAATGTTGAATATACCTATGAGCCTGAATTCAATGAGCTTGAAGAAGTCCGGGAACAGTTTTTCATGGGCTATGAACGTGAGGACGGCTCGGTTGGCATAAGAAACGATATATGGATTGTAAACACGGTGTGCTGTGTAAATAATACAGCAAAAATCATAGCACAAAGAACGGGTGCAAAGTATTTTCCCCATCCTTACGGCTGCAGTCAGCTTGGGGATGACCAGACGGTGACACAGTTTATTCTTAAAGGCATGATTAACCACCCAAATGCAGGTGGAGTGCTGGTGCTGGGACTTGGCTGCGAGAACAATAACATTGAGGAAATGAAGAAAATGCTCGGACAAGTCAATGAAAAGCGTGTAAAATTTCTTGCGGCACAGGATTGTGAGGATGAGATTGAAGAAGCGGTAAAG
The DNA here is from genome assembly GCA_045577475.1 of Eubacteriales bacterium. GTDB lineage: Bacteria > Bacillota > Clostridia > Oscillospirales > CAG-382 > UMGS1387. The sequence goes on from JAZNIM010000034.1 coordinate 5,976, forward strand.
CTTATTGACGAGCTGAAGGCGTATGCTTCAACCTTTGAACGTAAGAAAATCAGTGCAAAACGCCTTGTAGTGGGACTTAAATGCGGAGGAAGCGACGGCTTCAGCGGAATTACCGCAAATCCCCTTGTGGGAAGATTTTCCGATAAGCTTATTTCCATGGGCGGAAGCTGTGTTCTAACGGAGGTTCCCGAAATGTTCGGTGCAGAGCATCTTCTTATGAAAAGAGCCGAGAACAGACAGGTGTTTGATAAGACGGTAAGCCTTATCAATAACTTTAAGGACTACTTCAGAAGATATAATCAGGTTATATATGAGAATCCTTCGCCCGGCAATAAGGCGGGAGGAATAACCACACTTGAAGAAAAGTCCCTCGGGTGTGTTCAGAAGGGCGGAAGTGCAAAGGTTGTGGACGTAATAGACTACGGCGATAAGGTTACCAAAAACGGTCTGACACTTCTTAACGGTCCCGGTAATGACGACGTTGCCTGCACAAATCTCATGGCATCGGGTGCACACTTGATACTCTTTACCACAGGCAGAGGAACACCCCTCGGTACATGTGTACCAACACTTAAAATCAGCACAAATACAGCACTTGCGGAAAAGAAAAAGAACTGGATTGACTTTGATGCAGGACGGGTGCTTGAAGGAAATGACTGCACAGATGAGCTTTTCGGTCTTGTACTTGAAACCGCAAGCGGAAAGCAGGCAAAGAACGAAATTTTCGGATATGAGGAAATTGCTATTTTCAAGGACGGGGTTACTCTGTAACTGATGTTAAATTAGCTTTGAGGAATGAAAAATCATTCCTCTTTTTTATGTAAAACAGTTGCATTTTTGATAAATCTGTGCTAACATATACAAGGTTCTATCTGTCCGAAAGGAGCTTTTTTATGAAAGAAAAGAATTTTAAGCTGACAAAGCTTGCTTGCTATTATTCATATGTATCGGCGGCATCCTGTTTTGCCCTTCCTGCATTGCTTTTCGTTACTTTTAACGAAATGTACGGCATATCCTATGCACTTTTGGGAACGCTTGTGCTTGTGAATTTTGTTACACAGTTTTCAATTGATATGATTTTTACCTTGTTCTCAAAGCACTTCAATATAAGGCTTACAACAAGGATTATGCCGCTTCTAACTTCTCTCGGTCTTGCAGTATATGCCCTGTCGCCCTTTATTTTCAAGGGTAATGAGTTTTTCGGACTTGTTATAGGTACGTTTATCTTTTCGATTGCGGCAGGTCTGGGTGAGGTGCTTATAAGCCCCATTGTTGCGGCAGTTCCGTCGGAAAACCCCGACAGAGATATGAGCTTCCTTCATTCGCTGTACGCATGGGGTGTGCTTTCAGTAATTATTGTAAGCACGTTGTTCTTCAACATATTCGGCAGTGAAAACTGGATGTATCTTACACTTTTCTTTGCATTTTTACCTGTAATTTCACATATTCTTTTCACAATAGCTCCCACTCCCGATATGACTCTCGGAGTCAATACTCAGGGCAAAAAGGGAAGCGGTAAAAAGGTTGGACTTGCCCTTTGCTTTGCCTGTATTTTCTTCGGAAGTGCCGTTGAAAACGTTATGACAAACTGGATAAGCAGCTATATGGAGGTTGCAATATCAATTCCCAAAGCCTATGGAGATATTCTGGGTATGGCTGTTTTTGCACTTCTTCTCGGCTTTGCACGTACCTTGTATGCAAAGTTCGGCAAGAACATTTACAGGGTGCTTGTTTTAGGTATGGCTGTTGCTTTTATATGCTATCTTACGGCAGGTCTTTCTTCAAACGTATTGCTTGCGTTTTTCGCCTGCATAGTGACAGGCTTTGCAACAAGCCTTCTGTGGCCGGGAACTCTCATACTTATGGAGGAAAAAATACCGAATCCCGGTGTTGCGGCATATGCGCTTCTTGCGGCAGGCGGAGATTTCGGTGCTTCCATTGCTCCCCAGCTTATGGGAATTGTGGTTGACACCGTAAAGGAAAGCAGCTTTGGTATAAATCTTGCCGAAAAAATGTCCCTTGCACCCGAGCAGGTGGGAATGAAGGCAGGTATGCTTGTAACGTCGGTTTTCCCGATTTTAGGTATAATTGTTTTAATTGTTATAGGCAGATATTTTTCCAAGAAAAAAGAACAGTAACAGGGAAGTGTATATTTTATGAAAGCAAACGTTACTCCCAAAGAAGCAAATATGATAAAGACCGTGTCAGTTGACAACCATCACCCAAGCCTTCTTCCCTCGGATAAAAAGTGGACGCTTGTGTGGAACGATGAGTTTGACGGTGACACACTTGACAGAGATAAATGGGATTTTCGCACATATTTCTGGGGAAAGCTTTCGCCTACATTTCTTGATAACGGTGAGGGCGTGGAGCTTACGGGAGAAAGCACAGTCAAGCTTAATATGGTAAAAAAGGACGGAAGCTTCTTTTCACCCCATATGCAGACAGGCTCTCTTACATACGATTTGCCTAAAGACTCCGACGGCTTCTGGCCGTTCGGTCAGTACCGTAAGCCTAAGTTCATGCATAAATTCGGTTACTATGAAATAAGATGCCGACTTCCCAAAAATGACGGCTGGCACGCTGCATTCTGGCTTCAGTCCCCGTCAATCGGTGCACACCCTGACCCAAGACAGTGCGGCGTTGAATGTGATATAATCGAAAATTACCCAATGGCAAAGGAAGGAACGGTGTGCTGCGGCTGCGGTTGGAACGGCTACGGTAAGGATAGTAAGTGGTTCGGTCATTTTGCTTTTCCCGTAGGAGAGGGAATTGACGGCGACGGCTGGCATTATTACGGCGTTGACTGGTCAGAAAAGGGATATATATTCTATGCTGACGGCAAAGAGGTGGGACGTCAGATGGAGCCTGAGTGCCCCTCTTCCCACGTTGAGCAGTTTATACTTATTTCCACCGAGTGCCACGGCTATAACAGAAGCTTTTCCACAGATACAACCGACGGGGAAGCAACCTTAGCAGGTAATGCAAATACCTGGAACGGCAAGCCTGTTCCCGAGCTTTTTGATGCGGTTTTGCCTGATTGCTTTGAGGTGGATTTTGTGAGAGTTTATGATGAAATAAAGGCTTGAATATATTCTATCTGTTGACAATAATACTCTATTCAGTAAAATATATATCATTAGGAGGAATTAAGCAATGAAAAAAAGATTATTCGGTATGCTTTTGTGTGTATATATGCTGATTGGTGTGATGAGCGTGCATTCATTTGCCGCAGATGCGGTCAGAGCAGGAGAAAAAGCAACTGTAATTACAGATTGGCATGTGTTTGAAAAGCCGGACAGCAGCAGCAAGGTTATCGGCTATCTCAGTCCCGGTAATGAGGTTGATGTGCTTGAAGCGTATATCAGCGGAAAAGGCGGTATTGACGGAAGATGGCATAAGATAAGCTATAATAATAAAATGCTTAATTTGTCAGGCACCGGATATGTCGAGGCAATGTATTCGTCAAGCGAAGAAGCTTTCAAGACAGAACATACCGTAGAAACGGAAAAAGTATCTGCTTCTGTTTTTGTTGACGATCCCGTTGCAGGTGCGGAGCCTTATGACAACATAGAGCTTGCCGGTAAAAAGGTTATGACAATTGACGATTATAAATGGTCGGGAGAGCTTGACGGTGACGGATGCTTTAAGGAGGGTGTAAAATATACCCTGACCGTGACTGTCAGCTTGAATGATGATGCGGAAAATATGGTGTTCAGCTCAAGAACTGCTGACCACATGGTAAACAGATTTCCGCCTACAATCAAGCTTTCAAACAAAAACCGTACTGTTACGCTGACGTATACCTTTGCGGCGGCAAAAGCACCGAAGGAGTCAACTGCTCCCAAAAAAGAAGATTCTTCGGATGCAGACTCGGTAAAGGTTGACAAGCTTGAAGCAGGCGATTACGGTACAATGAAGCTTGTCAGCGGAGGATATTCCATATATCATGAGCCTGACTCAAGAACCATGTATGGCTCAAGTCAGAACAAAGATGCGACCATAACTGTTCTGGAGGCAGGAGTTGAAGGCGTTGACACGGAAGCAGTATATTATGCCATCTGGAACGAGCATCATGAAGAAGTCGATTATGTAAATATGAACGATGCCAGGGCAACCTTCGGAAGCTTTGTAAAGGAAGGCAATGACCCCAAAAGACCGTACAATGAAAAGTTTGCGGCAAAAAGGGCAGAAGGCAGACAGCATATAAATGAAATAACTGAAATTGATGTGGATTTCCTTTATGCAACTGCGTGGAGCAAGCCGTATATGGCAGATTATAACACACTGGAACCGCTTACCTCATTTGTAAATACCGATGAATATGCCTGCACAGGCGTGGTATACAGCACAACAGAGGTCCCCAAGCTTTACTCAATGGTAACAGCCACTGCAACGTATGTTGCAAAAGACTCATACCATTTTTCCAAGGATGTTAAGACTGCCAGGGATAAAACAACAAAAGCAGTTTTTCCCGACAGCACGAACAAATTAACAAGCTCAAAGATACTCAATACATACAGTATCAATTATATAGACGAAAAAACGGTAGAGCTTGTTTACCACGAATATATAGAACGTGTAGACCATTCAGCTTATTCCAACGCCCCGACACAGGCTATGAAGGACTATAATGAAAGGCATCAGTATCAGAGAGGCAATGCCATGCCGATTGTAGGAACATCAAAGCTAAACGACCATATACTGCATGAAGGTGCGTACCTTTGGCATTATCCTGTTGACTATACCAAGGCATTTGAAATACAGCCCGGTCAGATTATTGAGATTATTGACTTTGATCTCACCGATGAAATTCCCGATATTACAGGTGATTGGTGCAGAGTTAAAATCGGAAGCGGTCTTGGTTTTGTGCCAAGGGCATATTTGGCAGAGGTTGTTATGACAGATTACTGGCAGGGTGCTCCTGCAACAAATCACGACAGTCCTTATGTATTTGCAGGCGGAAGCGGCACAAAGGAAGACCCTTATTTAATTGAAACACCCGAACAGCTTGATGCAATACGTAAGAACAGTACCAAATACTTTAAGCTGATTAAGGATATCGACCTGTCAGACTGGGGTAACTGGATTCCCATCGGCGGAACACCTGCCTACGGCGGTAACGGCGATGATGTAAATAATAAGGCACAGTTCGGTGCAAACTATTTCGGAGGATGCCTTGACGGAAACGGCCACGTTATCTCGGGCATGACAATAAAGATAAACGAAGAAAAACCGTTTATGCAGGAAAAGGGCAATAGCCGTTACTTCGGTCTTATGGGATATATGTCAAACGGACTTGGAAATGACGATGCAGGCATACGTAACCTTGGACTTATAAACTTCAACATTGATGTAACATATTCGGCATACTCCGAAAGCCTGTATATCTGGGCAGGTGCATTTGCTACACATGTGCTGGATTCCACCATCACCAACTGCTATACGGCAAACGGAAAAATCAACTTTAATATTACCAAAGCACCCGAAGTAGATATGAGAACTTTAGGTACGCAGTTTGTGTTCGGCGGTTTAGCAGCGGAAATTGCAGGAAGCACCGTAACCGAATGCTTCAGTGATACTGATATTACGGTAAAGTCAAATGATGACGATGTCTATTACTTGATAGCAGGCGGTTTTGCTTCTTCTATCCAAAAGTCGAATATTAGCCGCTGCTACAATTCGGGAGATATTACTCTTGACTATATGGACTGGGTTAACGGTAATAATTCTGTTGCCTGCGGTATGTTTGTATATGCAGAAAAATACGGTGATATAAGGGCTGTAGAATACTCAACGGTTACCGATTGCTATAATACAGGCAATCTTACGGCAAATGCTGTTGCAGGCCTTGCGTATTACGGAAGAACAAACTGCAACTGTAAATTCACAAATTGCTACAATGTTGGTAAGCTCACAATAGACGAGGGTATTACCGTTATGGGCTTGCCTGGAAAAACAGACTTTGTATATCTTCCCGATGCCACCTTTACCACAAGTAATTGCTATTCAAACGGTAATTCAGTTTCGGGAAGTGCATGGAAAAGCTCCGCTGCACTTGGCAGAAAGGTGCTCTCTGCTATTCCCGAGGATAGCTTTACAATTCCCCAAGTAGATGCAGTAGCATCGGCTCCAAAGGCAGAAGTGGTGGGCAGCTTTGTTGATGTTCCTGTCAGTGCATGGTATGCAGAGCCTGTAAAATGGGCGGTAGACAGAGGTATAACAAACGGCACTTCACCCACAACCTTCTCGCCTGACAACACCTGCACTAAAGCACAGATTATCACCTTTATCTGGAGAGCAATGGGTGAACCGATGTATACTACGCCCCACAGTTTTACGGATGTTAATTATAAGGATTACTACTTTATAGCTTCCCAGTGGGCATACGAAAAGGGAATGGTTGAAGGGGACACATTCGGTGCAGATAAATCTGTCACACGTGCAGACACAGTAGTTTATCTCTGGAAAATGTCAGGCTCACCTGATGTTGGAACTGTAAGCACATTTACCGATGTTCCTGCCGATGCACCCTATGCAAAAGCAGTTGCCTGGGCAGTTAAAAACGGAATTACATCGGGTACAAGTGTAACTACATTTTCTCCTGATAATACTTGCACAAGAGGTCACATAGTGACATTCCTTCAAAGAGCAGTCAAGTAGTCGGGTAATATGAATACAGCAAAGCAACTTTAAGATGGATTTTGTGCGAGTTTATGACGAAATAAAATAAGGTTAAAATCCGTGCCTTAAAGCGTCGGGTTGCTAAGGACATTAAAAAAATAAGCGGTGTAACTATTGCGGTTGCACCGCTTAGTCCATTTTTACGCACTTCTTTCATTGCGTATTTCATCCATTAAAGCAAGTAGTTCTTTTTCATCAGGTATGCTGATTAGTCCTACTGGCGTAAAGTAGATGTCTATTTTAACTCTGCGATGTTTGAATTTTCATCGGGGTTATGGACATCTATTCTTTTTATCAGGGTGTTTACGATAGTCGGTGTAAGCTCTTTTAAATCAGTGCATTGCCGTATCGTTTGCAGAAAAACTTTCAAATCAACATTCTCTTGTTCGGCATTTTCAATATCCTGCTCTGCTTTTGAAATAGCTTCATAAAGTTCTTTTTGCTCAAGTTCGTATGTTGAAGACAATCTTTCGAATCGTTCATCAGATATTTTCCCAAGTGCATTATCCTCGTAAAGCTTTGTAAGCACACGGTCAATTTCTGCAATTCGAATTTTGGATTGTTCAAGATTCTGCTTTGCCATTTTCAGATTGTGTTGTTTACTCAATTTATGTTGCTTTGCAAATAAGTAAATAAATACCGGTTCAAACTGACTTATGTATTCAGCTACATTCCTTATTGCGGTCAAAACCAATTCTTCAAGCACAACATTTCGGATAAAATGTATTGTACATTTGCCTCTGTTGTCCTTATATTGTGAACACCCGAAAAATTCTGCATCTTTATCAATGCTTTTTGAAGCACAAAAATAAAGTTTTGAACCGCAATCCGCACAATATG
>JAZNIM010000035.1:0-13179 GCA_045577475.1 Eubacteriales bacterium
TTTGTAAGGTCATCAAAATCCATTGCATCTTCTGTACCGGTAAGCATATTATAGCCGGGCTTAAAGTTGATAGGTGCAACATAGCCGTAAATTCTTACATAGTCAAGAGAATACACAGCCTCTGCAATGTTACCTGCATCAAGACGCATACCTGTAAATCTGCCTTCCCAGGTACCTGTAAAGGTTGAGGTTTCAAACGTCAGAACATTCCACTCATCGGTAGTGGAGTAAGCCTTCTGAACCATATTTCCTGCAGCAGGACCTCCGCCGTTACACAGATAGAAAACCTGGAAGTTCTGTGCATCGGTACAGGACTTCTTTACCTTAATCTCAATCTTTGTGATATACTTTGTTTTGAAGGACAGGCTCTTGGTTATGATTCTGGGGTCTCTGTAGCCTGCTTCACTTGTTACGGTAAACAGACCGTTTCCGTCAATACCGCCGCTGTAACCTTTACCCACCTCCTCAACATACCAGCCTTCGGCATCGGTATCAAAGGTGAATTCCTGAAGAAGAACCTCTTCGCCCAAATCTTCTAAGGCAAATACGCCTTCTTCCTCATCGGCAGGAGTCTGAACAGGTGTTTCAACATCCTCCACCGTACTTTCAACGGTTTCTGCCATCATGGGAGCCGCAAAGCTCACGGTTGACAGAACCATTGCAATTGTCAGCAAAATGCACAAATAACGTTTCATAACATTATCTCCTTTTATTTTAATTACTTATATTATAGCATGCAATTTTTTTCCGTTCAAGATATTTTTTGCCGAAAATACCCATCTGTTTTTGTCCAAAACGCACAAAAAAACCGCCATGCAACAAAGCAAAGCGGTTAAAATAACGCTATTGAGTTTTCAACAGTCCTTTTGTTTTTTCAAGTGCCGTTTTTATTGTCATCTTATCGTCGCCTCTGTACCAGTTTTGGAACACACCGTACTCGGCACATTTCCTGAATTCAACAAGCCTTTCAAGGCTTTCAATTGCCGTATTGACTTTTGCCGTGTACTCGTTCATGTCAGCCTTGTCATACGCTTTCTTTGCAAGATACAAAGCCTCATACCACCTGTAAAGACACAGCATGATGTTACAGTAATTCTGCCACTTCACCCTGACATGAAGTGCCGCCTTTTCGGGAAGCTTTTTTACTAGTCCGTCAAGCTCGCCGAAAAGCATTTGGTACTTGGGCACAGCCCCCTTTACCGCCTCATATATTTCGTCGTGAACATCACCGTCAAGCGGCTTTTTCATACCCGAAACAAGCATGTTTCCGTGGCGGAGAGTAAAGCAGTCCTTGATAACGCAGTTTTTTACACCCTCGGCAACTTCTTCAATGTTGTAATTGAAATATTTACCGTGATGCTTGGGAAGGCTGGTGTTGGGAAGCACTGCGGAATAATCATAGTATTTTTCCACGGCACTCAGCACCTCGTCCTTATATTCACCAAAGGCTTTGCCGTACTTTTCCAGCTGTTCAGATTTTTTAAAATCACCCATATTCCACATCATACTGCCGTATGCCGAAAGCTCAAAGGTAAACTCACGGAAGGATGAGGAATTGAGAATACAGTATGTATTGTCCCCTTTGTCATAAGCCATTTTAAGGTTATAATAAAGCTTGTCAATTCCCGTCATGGGTGCCATATGAGGACCGTAATCCCAATACTGCACGTGATAATATATGCCGTAGGTCATGTCCTTCTTACGGGGCACTGAATGAAAATCGGGGCCGTACATCTGGTTAGGTCCGTTATCGGCAAATATTACCGTTACGTTTTCAGGAAATTCCACCGCATCCTTTTGTGCAAGAAGCGAGCCTTCCATCCACAGGGTTGAGGTGAAATACTGTGCCTTGCCCTCTGTTGCCTTCATGATGATTTCCTTTTCCTTGCTGTAGGCATCGGAAATGAATCTGCCGTATTCCTTCAGCTTATCGTCATCAGGCTTTGTATCCTCCTCCCAGATGGGACGGTCGGCAAGTCCGCGAAGGCCTATCTGCCACACCACATTTGGGTACTTTGCCCAGATGTCTGCATAATACGACCACATTTCCTCCATCAATTCAGGGTTCTTGATATATGAAAATTCTCCTGTTTTACCGAACTTCTCACAGTAATTCTTAAAGGTAAAACCCGACACTCCCACAGGCTCAAGGTGGTGCTGGGAAACATAAATTCCACGCTTTGCACAAACGTCCGCCAATGTCTTTTCGGGAGGATTGTCCGCATTGAGGAAGGATGCGGGAATTATAAGGTTGAGCTTTAAACGAAGCACCGTTTCCACGATTTTTTCCATTGCCTCGGGTGCAACGACCTCGTGGTAATAGGGATAATCCATATTTCTGTAGGTACCGCTTTTTATCCAGCCCGTAAGCAGATCCTCATCATTGATAAACACACCTCGAAAACCGTATCCCGACGGTTTGTCGGATATGCTTATTTCATCAATTTCAATGCTTTCCCTCTTTTGGATTTCAAGGTCATTAAAAAGATAGCAGGGGTCAACTCCCAGGAACTTTTCGCTGAAGGTATAAATTCCCCACATTGTGCCGAGATAGCCGTCGGCTTTTATGTATATATTTCCGTTTTCCGTATAAATGGAAAAGCCTTCATCAACAACGGGTCTTGAAGTGGAAAGGGTATTTTCGCATATTACGATACATCCCTGCTCCGCCTTTTCCAAAATCTGTGCCTTTCTTCCCGACGAGCTTACACGTGCGAAATCCGCCGATAAGTCCTGTGCCGCAAGAGCAACATATTGATTCTTGTTTTCAAGTGCTATTTTTATACAGCTTTTCTCATCAAAAAGCTTTATCATGAAAAACACCCTTTCAGCCATTGTATACACTCATTATAAGCTGTACAAAATCATATGTCAATACTTGTTCTTTGCAAAAAAATGCGGAATATTTACCTTTGCATACCGTTTCAACGGCATTTTTCAGACCCTCCGAAATGTGAAAATAATTATACTTTTTATTCCATTACTCCATTGACAAAAAATCAGGTGTATGTTAGTATTAAGAAAAAACAAGTCACGGGGTGATTTTATGGAAAACAGGATATTCTACAGAGAAAAAGCTACATATTTTGAAGAAGCACTGCCTCTCGGAAACGGTGCTTTCGGCGGTATGATATACGGCGATATTGAAAAAGAAAAGATTTCGCTTAATCTTGACACTCTCTGGAACGGCAAGCCAATAAGCGAGCCGCAAAAGGACAAAACCGAGCAGTACAAAATTCTGCAGCAGCTTACACGTGAAGGAAAAAGAGTGGAAGCCGACAGACACCTGGAGGAAAAAATCGGAAGAAAGCAAAGCTGTGCTTATCTTCCCATGGGAAACCTGTACATCGAAAACTATGCACAGTACGAAGGAGATTACGAACGCAGTCTTGACCTTGAAGCAGGTCTTGCCATTACCCAAATCAAAGGTGATATGGGCGTAAAATATGAGTACTTTTTCTCATATCCTCATTCTTGTTTTGCAATAAAAATCAGCTCCAAGATAAATACGAACCTAAAAATCTCATTTGAAAGCCTGCTTTACAATGAGCAGAGCTTTGAAAACGGCATTTTTCTTGTAAAAGGAGCCGCCGCCGACAAGCAGGTGGGAATTGACTCAATAACAAACTCAGGTGTTCTTGACGACAGCGAAAAGACGGTGAAATTTGCACTTGCGGCGTCGTTCATCTGCAACAAACCCGTTTCCTTTGAAGACGGCAAGGTTTGCGTTGACGGCGTTAACGAGCTTATCATTATTGTCACCGCAAATACCACCTACATTGACCATCACAATCTTATGCCACTAAGAGAGTGTGTTGACAAGACGCTGTTACAGCTTAACAACGCATTGTCACATGACTACCTTGAAATAAAAAAAGAGCACATAAACGATGTAGGCTCTCTTTACAACAGAACAGTTCTCAACCTTGTGGACAAGCCAAGCGACATTGATACCGTCACAAGACTTGACAACCCCGACGGCGACATCGGTCTTTGTGAGCTTCTTTTCAACTACGCAAAGTATCTGACAATAGCCTGCTCACGTCAGGGCTCTCAGGCAAGCAATCTTCAGGGCATATGGAACGAGCACGAAAAAGCACCATGGAGCTCGAACTACACCGTCAATATCAACACCGAAATGAACTACTGGCCTTGTCTTATGACAGGTCTTGACGAATGCTATGAGCCTCTTGTGGGACTTGTAAAGAAAATCAGCAAGACAGGTGTTGAAACGGCGAAAAAAATCTACGGTGCCGACGGCTTTGTGTGCCACCACAACATAGATTTGTGGGGCTTTACGGAGGCAACAGGCAACTATTCAGGTTCAGCTTGTTACTGCTACTGGAGTATGGGAAGCGGCTGGCTTGCAAGAATGCTATATGACTACTATGAATACACCCTTGACGAGGAATATCTGAAAAACACCGCACTTCCTCTTATGAAAGAGGCGGCACGCTTCTATCTTGACATTCTGACAGAGTACGACGAGCAGCTTGTAATCTTCCCCTCCACAAGTCCCGAAAACAGGTATCAGCTTGTACCCGATGGCGACAAAATCGGTTCTGCCCCCTACACCTGTATGAGCCAGAGCATCTGTGCAGACCTTTTCAGATGTATAATCAAAGGACTTGAAATTACAGGCGATGATGACGAGTTCAAGGCAAGACTTGAAGATGTTCTTCCAAAGGTTGAGTTTTTCAAGCTTGACTCAACAGGCAGACTTGTGGAATTTGACAAGGAATATGTTGAACCTGAGCCTTTACACCGCCACGTTTCTCACCTTTACGGTCTGTTCCCCGGTGAAATAATATCAGAGGGCAAAAATCCCGAAATTGTGGAGGCTGTGCGTAAATCCCTTGATGCAAGAGGAATGGCTGGTACAGGCTGGAGTATGGGTTGGAAAACAAATCTCTGGGCAAAGATCAAGGACAGCGAAAAAGCCTTCCACTTTGTAAAGTCACTTCTCACCCATATTTCCGATGGCTGGGACGGCACCTTCAAGCAAGGCGGCGGTGTTTATACCAACCTTTTTGACGCACATCCGCCATTCCAGATTGACGGTAACTTCGGTGTTGCAAGCGGTATAGGTCTTATGCTTGCACAGAAGGAGGACGGCATAGTTAAGCTGCTTCCTGCACTTCCCGAGGAATTATCAAGCAGCGGAAGCGTTTACGGCATGAGGCTTAAAGGCGGACTCAGTCTTGACATGAGGTGGAAAAACGGACAGGTAACATATGCAAGTCTTACATCAAAGCGTGACTGTGTGCAAAAGGTACTCATCGGCGGCACGCTTGAAGAAATAACACTTGCTGCAGGACAGCAGACAAGGATTGTTTAACTGAATACAAAAACGATGCTCGCATATTCAACGAGCATCGTTCTTTTTTATAAGTATTTTTAAAACCGTCCGCCGCCGTGGGAACGACCTGAGCTTGATGTTCTTGTACCTGAGCCGCCCGATGAGCTGTTCGCCCGTGGCGTTCTTGACACCGTTCTGTACAAAAACAAATCGTTGGAACGGGTAATATTAAAGCTGTCATTTTTCATATATCCCGATGCCATTGGTTGCATACGCACGCTTTTAAGACTGCTCTTCATCACGGATGTAACAATGAATGCGATAACAAAGCCTATTACAAGATTTATTATAACGCTCTGTACAATATTGGAAGATCCGTCCTTTTCTGCATGCTCCTCTGAAAGCTCATCAACAAGTATAATACACTCAGTAAATGCCTCTGCATACAGGCAATCGTCAAAAAGACTTCCTGTTCTGTTTGAGAATTCACCAAGATACGGGTCAACAATGTCTATCGCCTTACCGCAGGTGGAAATAAACCTTGCACCCGAATCCTCGACTATAAGTATAAGAACTCCGTCATCGCTGTAGCCGTTACTGTCATAATAATTGTCTGCATATGACGCAAGCATGCTGTCGCTGATGCCGGTTGAGGTAACAATTACTATGTCCAATCCGTGCTTTTCACCCACACCCTGTGCCATTTCCACAAGCTCTTGTTCATGGGAAGGCGTAAGAATGTCAGCATCGTCATGTACATAGCCGCCTGCCGCAAAGGCAGAGAAGGTCATAAAACAGGTAAGAAGAATGCACGCAGAAAGAAATACCAATACTTTTTTCATTGTTTTCCCCTCCTTACATAAGTCCCAGAAGGTTCTGGAGCAAAAAGCACACAGCACCCGCACCAATACCGATTCCTAACAGCCAGAGCCAATACAAGCCCTTATCCATCGGCAGGTTTCCAACAGTTTTTCCCGTCTGACCGTTAACCGCAAAGGTGTATTTCTGACCGTTCCATACCGTATTCAAAAGCCATACGGGATACAGTGCATACTTTGCCGTTCCGTTGCTAAGCCTTACATTTGATGACACGGGAATAACCGAGGAATATCCCACAACCGTTGAAGCAAACACTTCTTCGGTGCTTTTCTTTATTCTCTCGTTTGCACGCTGCTCACTCTGCTTTGCATCCACATCATACCTGTCTGCAAGAAATCCCGACAGGTATGCAGGCAAAAACTCCACCGCCTGTGAAAAATCAAAGGGCTCAAGAGATTCCATAAGTGCATCATCCATTTTTTCAGAGCCATCAACAGGCACTCTTTCAAAGCTAACCTTTCCGTCACGTATAACGGAATAAAAGCTTGTTTCGGTATAGTTATACTTTGAATCGCTCCACATACGCACACGTGATGCTTTATACCGTATACCTGCATTAACGTCTGCATCAAACAACCAGAAGGGCACATATACCCCCTTGACTTCCTCAATTTTGTTCTCGTCCTTAAACACCCTCGGAAGCAGAGTTTTTCCCTTATAATGTGCTTTAAGTGCTTCAACTGCACCCTTTTTGTCAATTTTAAAAGGAATCACATAGTCAGGCTTCAAATCACCTGCCAGCTGTCCCTTCATTATAACCGCATTTGCACAGTAGGGACACTCGGTTGCAGAGGTGGTTTCATCACACACAATTTCACCGCCGCAGGAATTGCAGACATAAACACGCATTTTCTGCTGTTCATTCTCCGACCACTCCCCGCCTGCCTGAGTTTCCCAGTTCATATCATCGGAAGCTCCTTCTGACGCAGAAAGCTCATCGTTGTAGGCTGCAAGGGTTTCAACATCAAATTCTGTGCCGCAGTAGGGACACTTCATTTTCTGTAAGCTGCTGTCAAAATCTATACTTGCATCGCAACACGGACATTTGTATTCAAGCAATGAAGTCACTAAAATCACCCCTTTTTGTTTTTACACTTTTATATTATCACATTATATGAAATTCGTCAACAAAAAATTTACCTGAAAGCACAACAGTCCCTTGACGGCATAAACAACCGAAGGGACTGCTTTTTGTTATTTGTTATTCCTTCTTCTGAAATCCTGTTTTATTCTGTCAGACCAGCTGCTTTCCACCCTTCCGCAAGCCCTTACATCGCTTACAGCCTGTTCAACGCAACAGTAAAGTGTCTGCGTTCCGATACTGTCAGCATTATAGTTTACCGCTCTGCTCGCATCAATTCCGTAGCTTGAAGCCGTACTTACAGCATCTATGTTTGCTCCGATGAAAAGGAACTCCCAGCCAAACTGCTTTTTCTGCCGTTCTATCATTTGCTTAACCTTATCCAATGTATAAATATGGCTTGAATTTTCCATGCCGTCTGTGGTAATTACAAAAATCGTGTGAGAAGGAATATCGCTCTTTCTTGCGTATTTGTGGATATTTCCGATGTGGTGAATTGCCCCGCCCAAGGCATCAATCAAAGCGGTGCTGCCACGTACCGTATAGTCCTCACTCGTCATTGGCTTTACGTCCTGAAGCTTTACTCTGTCATGAATAACCTCGCTCACGTTGTCAAAAAGCACCGTTGAAACAAAGCATTCACCGTCCTGCTTTTTCTGTTTTTCAAGCATTGCGTTAAAGCCGCCGATTGTGTCACCTTCAAGTCCCGCCATTGAACCGCTTCGGTCAAGAATGAATACAAGCTCTGTTGTGTTGTTTCTCATAATAATTCCTCCAAAAAAATAATGTGATTGTTTGTCCTTCAACTTACAATCACATTATACACGTTTTTCACAACAAGCAGGTCGCCCGACAAGCGACATTTTTATACACCGAGTAACGTCTGGTCAAAGCTGTAAAGCACCTCATTGACCTCGAAAATATCCTTGTAATTTCCCGTCTTTAAAAAGTACTCGATTATTACATCAAACTTCTGAGAGTGGGACAGGCACAAACCAACCGTACTTAACAGATGACTCGCCTCTCTCAGATTCAATCTCAATCCGATTGCAAAGGAAACCGCCGTAATCTTGCTTGGTTTATAATCCTTATTGCACTTGATTTTTGAGAAGGTCTTTTTGTCGACATTGGATTTTTTATAACACTCAACATCCGTCAAGCCTTTTTTATCTATGTAATAAAACAAAGTCTGGGCAAAGCCCTTATCAAGATTTTTCAGCATGCTCTCGAGGCTTAATGTGTCACTTTGCCGATTATCCCGAACCGCCGAGGTAACGGCTTGCGCACAATCGGGTGCAGGTGATGCACATTGGGACATCTGCGGTGCACAATCAGACGACGGTTCTTCACAAGGTGACTGTGCACAGGGAAACAGCGTTTCACACAAATCCTCCCGTTCTTCCGGTGCATCCAAAGAAAAATCATCATCACGACGTCTGCGCTCAGCTCCCGCCGAAGCATCGGACGGCATCATGCGAGCCTGATATAATACCGCTTCCTCAATGTAATTATCATCAATATACGCCTTTACCGAGCTGAAAAGCTTTTTGCTTATCTCGTATGAATTCTTATCATACACCGCAAGATAAACCGTCATATCGTGACTCATAAGAAATTCGCTTATAACTATTGTAGCGCATTTTAAAACCAGCTTTTTCGGAAAACCGCATGTTCCCGATGCAATAAGGGGAAACACTACACTTTCGCAACCGTTTTGATGTGCAAGCATAAGGCTGTTTCTATAGCACATTTCAAGTTTTTTTGCTGAGTTCACCCCAAGTCCCCACCGTGGACTTGCAGTATGAATTACGTATTTACAGTTAAGCTTAAAGGCAGGCGTGATTACTGCCTGACCAACGCTGCATTCTCCGATTTTTTTGCAGCACTCGTAAAGCTCTTTTCCCGCCGCATTATGGATTGCAAGATCCACACCACCACCGGGTAAAAGCCTTGTATTTGTAGGATTGACAATGGCATCACAGTCCATTTTTGTAATATCCTGACGGATTATTTTAAACGGCATATTTTACCTCTTTCAAGCGTTGACAATAAACAATGCACTTAAATCACTGTATAAAACACATACATTTAGCGGAATCAAGCTTTTGCTTCAAATGCACCCATCCGCCTTCACACCGCTGCGTTCAATTAATCTGTCAAATCTGCGGCTTAAAGGACGGCATAAGCTCTAACTTAAACAAATTATTCTTATGCTTTGTATCAATAAGCTTCTTTTTTTCCTCATCCTCAATTATGCCCTCACGTATATATCTGTCAAGCTCTGCATATGTAAAGCCGAGGTTTTCTTCATCCGTCTTACCGCAAAGACCGTCTATCGGAACTTTATCAACAAGCTCAGACGGCAATCCAAGAATACGTCCGATTTCCTTTACTTCAGTTACCGTAAGGTGGGACATGGGAGAAAAATCGCCCACAGAATCGCCGTATCTTGTGGAATATCCCACCCAGTCCTCAGACAAATTACAGGTGTTGCAAACCCTGCCGTTACAGCTCTGGGACACGGCATAAAGCGTAGTCATTCTTATTCTCGGCGGGAGATTCTGCTTTGTTACGGAAGTAATGTCAAGCTCGGAGGGAAGATTTTTCATTACAGCCTCAACTGCTTCTTTAATATTAACTACGTAATGCTTAATTCCAAGGTGGTTTACAAGCAAGTACGCCATATCAATATCGTGCTGCTCACCCTGTGGCATGAGAACACCGATTACTCTGTCCTTCCCCAGTGCTTCAACGCATAATGCCGCCGCTACGGAGCTGTCCTTACCGCCCGAAATACCTACAACAGCATTGCAGCCTTTGCCGTTATTTTCAAAAAAGGCTCTTATCCATTCCACACATTCGTTTTTTATCTTCTCTGCATCAAACATCAAAACGCACCCCCGCTAAATCTTTGTATATTTCATAAAGCTAATTTCCGTGAAAATACAGTTTGGGGTAATTATAGCATTTTTACTGTCAAAAGTCAAGATTTGGCTTTTAAACCTCCCGACTTTTTCAATGTTTCTACCACACATCTTGAAAAACAGGTTGAAATATGCTATACTACAAAAAACGGTTAGGTTGCCGTGAACATAAAGCGTGTTAAGCCTGATACCGTTACAAACTCAGACATAAATGAATTTCGGGGGGATTATTATGGCATGCCGTATACACAGATTTTCCGTATGGGTAAACTGCTTTCTTCCAAAGGATGATACAATTGTGGACCAGCTTAACGACCGAGAAGAGCTTTATGAAGATTACGGCGTAATACTTCTGCCTGACAATTATTCCGAAACAGGCAAGCCCTCTCGACTTGTAATCCGTTGCCATGGTGCAGGCGGTACGGTTTCAAAGGACGACTCTCAGATTGAACACAGCGACATGACAAAGTACCTTGCCGCCAATGGATATGCCGTTATGGATGTGTGCGGTCTGCCGCATCTTTATGCCCATGAAAACGGGATTGACATTCGCAATAACGTAGGAAGTCCCATTGCAATACGGTGCTATGTCAAGGCTTATCATTACTGCATGGAGAAATACAATCTTCTGCCCGAGGTTTTCATACACGGCGGCTCAATGGGCGGAATAAGCAGTACAAATCTTGTTTTAAGCGGTCTTATTCCCGTAATTGCCCACTCAGCTTTTTGTCCCGTTCTGGATACCTACAATCAGATTTTCCTGCGTCCATGGAGCGGAGGACTTCCTAAAACCGCTCTGGGTAAAATCTACGGCTTTGACACAGACGAAAACGGGGAGTATATTTACGACGAAAAAAAACTTACGGGATACAACCCCGTAAACAATAAAAAGGCCGAGGTCTATCCCGTTCCCGTCAAATTCTGGCACTGCGTGGACGATGACACGGTTGCCTATGAGGTGACAAAACGCTTCATCAGTCGACTTAAAGCAAACGGAGTCATGGCGTATCTTCACACCTTTTCCTACGGTCGTCACGAGCCTCAGCTTGTGGGACAGCCTGTGGAAAAACCTTGCGGCATTGACGTTTTTAACGGTCAAAAATTAAGAATTACTCCTGCCGAGGAAGAAGCCTTTATATGGATAAGAAATTTCAGTTGAAACACAAAACGGGGTGGTACTCATTCAGAGTATCATCCCGCTGTTTTTATAAAAATCAAATGCCGATTTTCCCAAAAAATTCCATCGGCGTTTTCATGACTCACCGTTTTTTCTGCGATACCCCAAGGGACTCAGCTTCTCAGCCTTTAAAAATGCCCTTGAAAAGTACAAGGAATCCTCAAACCCCACCGGTGGCGGGATATGCTCATGCTTTAACGAAAAGCACCCGGTCAGCAAAGAGGAATGTGTTAAAATCAAAAAAGAAGCCGCCTCGGATTGAAGCAGCTTCGCTTTATTGTTAAATAACTATTTCTTACTATTCATAGACCCATCACTTGAAAAAGCTGCCAAAAATACCTCTTACAATTTTTTTACCGATTTCTCTTCCTATGGTATTTGCCGTACTGTTAATTGCTTTTTCAAAGGCAGACTGCTTTTTTCTGCCGGTGGATTTTGAGGATTGCTTTTTCTCTTTTTCCGCGGCTTTTTCCTTTTCTTCCTTTTCCTTTGCCTGCTGCTGTTCTTTTTCCTCCTCGGCTGTCGCCTGAACAAGCTGTTCATACGCCGAAACGCTGTCCTTTTCAACGGAGTATTTGCTCTTTAACAGGCTTGACTCACAAGCAGCCTGAAGCTCGGCATCCGAAACCGCCGCCATACTGCTTCGTGGCGGAAGAATGTTCGCTCTTTCCACCATAGTCGGAACGCCCTTTTCGTCAAGCACCGAAACCAAGGCTTCACCTGTTCCAAGCTCCTGCAAAGCCTCCACCGTTCTGAAAGAAGGATTTATGCGGAAGGACTTTGCCGCCGCATTGAGCGCCTTCTGGTCGGCAGGAGTATAAGCACGAAGTGCGTGCTGTACACGGTTGCCTATCTGACCGAGAACGCTGTCGGGAATGTCCGTCGGATTCTGTGTTATAAACCATACACTTACGCCTTTTGAGCGGATAAGTCTTACCACCTGCTCAACCTTTTCCACAAGTGCCTTTGGTGCATCGTCAAACAGAAGGTGTGCTTCGTCAAAGAAGAATGCAAGCTTTGGTTTATCCAAATCTCCCGCCTCGGGAAGCATGTCGTATATTTCCGAAAGCATCCACAGAAGGAAGGTGCCGTAAAGAAGTGGTCTTTGGAATAGCTCGGCACATTCAAGGATATTCATAGTACCCCTGCCGTTTTCATCCCATCCGAACCAGTCTGAAAGCTCAAGTGAGGGTTCTCCGAAGAAAAGCTCTGCACCTTCATCCTCAAGTGCCAGCAATGCTCGCTGAATTGCACCCACAGTCTGTGCCGACACATTTCCGTACTGCAATTTAAAATCCTTTGCATTATCACCCACATACTGAAGCATCGCCTTCAAGTCCTTCAGGTCAATAAGCAAAAGCTGCTTGTCGTCCGCAACTCTGAACACAATTCTCAGTACGCCGCTCTGGGTTTCGTTTAGTCCCAGAAGTCTTGCAAGAAGCTCAGGACCCATTTCTGAAATTGTGGTTCTTACGGGTAGTCCCTTTTTGCCGTAAACATCCCAGAATTCCACGGGATATGTACAGTAGTTGAAATCCGTAATTCCCATTGTATCAATGCTTCTGCGGATGTGCTTATTTTCACAGCCTTCCTTACACATACCCGAAAGGTCGCCCTTTATATCGGCAACAAAAACAGGTACGCCCATATCCGAAAAGCTTTCTGCAAGCACCTTGAGAGTAACGGTTTTACCCGTACCTGTTGCACCTGCAATAAGTCCGTGGCGGTTTGCCATGGACGGTTCAAGATACACCTTACTTTCTCCTGTTGCCAGCCATACCTTGTGAATGTCTTTCTGATACATAATCATTTCCTCTTA
>JAZNIM010000036.1:0-23455 GCA_045577475.1 Eubacteriales bacterium
GATAAAAGAAGGTCGGAGTCCGCAGACTCCGAAACTCCTGCGATACATAAAAGTAACTCAACCTCCGCAGACGGTGAAACTCCTGCGATACATAAAAGTAACTCAACCTCCGCAGACGGTGAAACCCCTGCGATACAAAACGACCTATCTACAAAGAATATAAAAAAACTGCCCCACACATGTGAAGCAGTTCAATATTACAAATTTAAATTAACCAATCTTACCGTAAGCCTTGTTTAATTCCTTAAGCTTTGTAAGAGCTGCACTTTCGTTAGCAGCATAGTAAGACGAGAATTCACCGCCCGAGTAAAGAAGTGTACGTCCGCAGGACTGGAATGTACCGCCCGAAACGTAACCGAGGTCGTAAATGATGGAGTCCTTAACGATGTCAATCATTACTTCGGATTCGGCGTCACGTGAGAATTTGGTTTTAAGTGATACTTCGTAGAATGCAGGGATAACTTCCTTTGAACCGATAGCACAGAGAGCTTCAGCGATGTTACCGCTTCTGTTTTCGTCTTCAACGGTGATAGGCATAAGCATAAGAGAAGCGTGACCGTTAACAATTGTAGCATAGTTATCTTCTTCCGTAAACTTAGGAAGAGGAAGAATACCGAAGTCATCGTTCATAGCTCTCTTGCTCTTTGCCGAACCAAGACCGGAATCCTGGAACAATGCTCTTCCGCCGCCGAAAATATCGGGACCTGTGTATGTGGCACCGTAGCCTGAGCTGGGCTGCTCTGTTCTTACGAACACGTCATCGGAATCGATGAGATCAAAGTATTCTGCAAAGATATCAACTGTCTTTGAAGTGTTAAGTGTAAGCTGGGGAATACCCTTGGCATCCTTGTTATAAATACGCTGTCCGCCCGTGTAAATAATGGAAATAGGTGACTGCCAGCAGGAGGAGTAGAATCCGTACTGGTCATCTTCAGGATTCATGACACCGTCACCGTTGAGGTCCTTTGAGCCCTTCTTAACAAGCTTTGAAAACTCGTCAAAGGTCCATGTTCCATCAAGAACCATTTCATAGGGATATTCAAAACCAAGCTCATCAAAAAGTGTCTTATTGAAGAACAATGTCATAGCGTAGTTAAGTCTATGTGTGGAAATATCACCGTCAAGAACATAAAGACGACCGTTGATGTTACAGCTATCGATAATATCACGTGACCACCAGGGCTTATCAAGGTGAATTGTTTCTACGTCATTGTAGTTGATAAGAGTATTCTGAATTGCGTACTGGAAGGAAGAACGGGAGTGAGGGAAAATCAGGTCGTACTGGTCGTCACCTGCAAGAATACTGCTCAGAGCATCCGTTTCGCCGCCGCTTGAAGATGATTCTGTAGCTGTAATTTCACAGTTCAGAAGAGCCTTTACCGTTTCATTTCTCTTGAAAACCGCATCGTTGATGATGTCACCTGTTTCTTCTTCAACATACTGGTCATTCATCATGGTCTTACGAGTAAGAATACGGAAATTGTAGCCGTCATAGTCTTCAATGAGAAGATGCTGTATGTATTCGTCCTCAGCGTCGATGTTAATTTCTACCTTTTGTTTCTTTTCTTCTTTGCAGGCAGTTGCGGTAAAAAGAGTAATAGCCGCAAGTCCCATGCATGCCATAGCCTTGAATTTCAAGGTATCAGCCTCCTTTTAATATTATAACGTATTAATTATAAAGCACAAATTTGAATTAGTATTGCATTTTCAGTAACAAAAATGTATGATATTATGAAATCGTTGTTCATTATTTGGTAAATACGCACAAAAAAAGACGGCACTTTTATAGCAATGCCGTCATTTTTTATCAACTACGAGTTAAATTCAAGTGAAATCAACCAATCTTACCGTAGGATTTATTGAATTCCTTGAGCTTCTGAAGAGCTGCGGACTCATTAGCTGCGTATGTAGAGGAGAATTCACCGCCGGAATGAACAAGGTCATAACCGATAGACTGGAATGTACCGCCTGCAACGTAGCCAAGGTCATACATAATGGAATCTCTGATAATATCAATCATCTGCTCGGACTCAGCGTCACGTGCAAACTTTGTTTTAAGGGATACCTCGTAGAATGCGGGGATAACTTCCTTTGAACCGATAGCACAAAGTGCTTCCATGATGTTACCTGTTCTGTTTTCGTCCTCAACGGTTATAGGCATAAGCACAAGGCTTGCGTGACCGTTAACAACCGTTGCATAATCATCGTCCTCAGTAAACTTTGGGTTAGGAACGATACCAAAGTCGTCGTTCATGGATCTCATGCTCTGAGCGGAGCCAAGACCTGTATCGTGGAACAAAGCTCTGCCGTTTGTAAACAATCCGGGGCCTGTATAGTTAATGGTAAAGCCGCTTGAATTGCTTTGAGTTGTAACAAGCACGTCGTCTGAGTCAATAAGGTCAAAGTATTCGTTGAAGAAGTCAACCGTCTTTGATGTATTGAGTGTAAGCTGAGGAATACCTCTTGCATCCTTGTTATAGATACGCTCGCCTGTTGTATAAAGGAAAGAGATAGGTGACTGCCAGTCGCTTGTTACCCAACCGTATCTGTCATTTTCGGGGGTGATAACACCGTCACCGTTAAGGTCCTTTGAGCCTTTCTTAACAAGCTTTGCGAATTCATCAAATGTCCATGTTCCGTCAAGAACCATCTGGTAAGGATATTCAAAGCCAAGCTCGTCAAAGAGCGTCTTATTGAAGTACATACACATTGCACTGCCAAGGCTGCTTGTCTGGATATCGCCGTCAAGAACATAAAGGTGTCCGTTTACGTTACAGCTGTCAACAATATCGTGGAACCACCAAGGACTGTCAAGGTTAATTGTTTCAACATCGTTATAGTTGATGAGCGTGTTCTGAATGGCATACTGGAAGGATGAACGGGAGTGCGAAAGAATCATGTCATACTGGTCATCTCCAGCAAGAATACTGCTCAAAGCATCCGTTTCTGCGTTACCCGATGAAGATTCACTGGATGAAATTTCAATATTGAGAAGCTGTTTTACCGTTTCATTTCTCTTGAACACAGCATCGTCAATGATGTTACCTGTTTCTTCTTCAACAAGCTGCTGCTTAAGAGAACCCTTACGGTTGAGAATACGGAAGTTATAGCCCTCGTAGTCCTCTATGAGCAAATTCTTGATGTATTCGTCCTCAGTATCAATTACAACTTCGGTACGTTCTCTTTCTTCTTCCCCACAGGATACTGCGGAAAAAGCAAGTGTGCCGGCTAATACCGCACAGAATAATGCCTTAAAGTTCATTACATAATCCTCCAATTATATTTTTAAGTATTATACAACAAGATTTTCAAATTGTCTACTGTTTTTATGTAACTTTTGAACACAATTTGTAAAAAAATCTAAAATAAAACAGCGGCAGATATCAACCTGCCGCCGAAAATTGTTTTACAATCAACCTATTTTGCCGTATGACTTATTGAATTCCTTGAGCTTCTGGAGTGCTGCGGACTCACTTGCTGCGTATGTAGAAGAAAACTCACCGCCGGTATGAACAAGGTCATAGCCTATGGACTGGAATGTGCCGCCCGCAACGTAACCGAGGTCGTATATAATGGAATCTTTTATAATATCAATCATCTTCTCTGACTCAGCATCACGTGCAAACTTTGTTTTAAGGGACACCTCGTAAAATGCGGGGATAACCTTCTTTGAACCAACAGCACAAAGTGCCTCCATGATGTTACCCGTCCTGTTTTCGTCTTCAACGGTTATAGGCATAAGCACAAGGCTTGCTGCACCGTTGATAACAGATGCATATTCGTCGTCTTCGGTAAACTTCGGGACAGGCAGAATACCGAAGCTGTCCTCCATGGCTCTATAGCTTTGAGCCGACCCCAGACCGCCGTCCTGGAAAAGAGCACGTCCGCCCGTAAAGTGGGAAGGACCTGTATACTTGACACATATACCGCTTGGGTTCTGTGCTGTAAGCAGAACATCGTCCGAGTCAACAAGCTCAAAGTATTCGTCAAAGAAATCCACTGTTTTTGAACTGTTAAGTGTTAGCTGCGGAATACCTCTTGCATCCTTATTATAGATACGCTGACCGGTAGAATACAGAAATGAAATGGGGCTCTGCCATTCATTTGTAACAAAGCCGTATCTGTCATGCTCGGGTGTGATTATACCGTCACCGTTAAGGTCTTTAGTTCCTTTTTTCACAAGCTTTGCAAACTCGTCAAATGTCCATTCTCCGTTAAGCACCATTTCGTAGGGATACTCAAGACCAAGCTCATCGAAAAGCGTCTTATTGAAGTAAAGACACATGGTAGAGCCAAGACCGCCTGTCTGAATATCGCCGTCAAGAACGTAAAGATGTCCGTTTATATTACAGCTATCAACAATGTCATGAAACCACCAAGGTTTTTCAAAATGAATAGTGTCAACCTCGTTATAGTTGATAAGTGTGTTCTGAATAGCATACTGAAATGCGGAACGGGAGTGGGCAAGAATCATGTCGTACTGGTCATCACCTGCAAGTATACTGCTCATAGCTTCGGTGTTTCCCGAGGAAGAAGCATTTTCAAAGGATGATATTTCAATGTTAAGAAGCTGCTTTACATATTCGTTTCTTTTAAAAACAGCATCTTCGATTATGTTACCCGTTTCTTCCTCCACATACTGCTGTTTACCGTGACCCTTACGTGTAAGAATACGGAAATTGTAGCCCTCATAGTCCTCTACAAGCAAATTTTTGAGGTCTTCGTCCTCGGAATCAAAAACGATTACGGGACGTTCTCTCTCATCTTTTCCGCAGGATGCAGCAGAAAAAGCAAGTGTTACGACTAAAACCGCACACAACAACATTCTGAATTTCATCAAACACACCTCCAATAAAGGTACATCATTCAAATATACATAAATTATACAACAAAAAAATGCAATTGTCCACCGCTTTTTATGTGTTTTTTTCACATAGTTGAACCCAATTTATTCAAAACATACAAGTTGAGTTGAATTTTCAGGAGATTTTTCTTATTTTTCTTAAAGATCACTTCTTTGCAAAATTGCCTCAAAAGAAAGCAAAAAAGC
Source organism: Eubacteriales bacterium (assembly GCA_045577475.1). Classification (GTDB taxonomy): domain Bacteria; phylum Bacillota; class Clostridia; order Oscillospirales; family CAG-382; genus UMGS1387. Next base: position 5,051 of record JAZNIM010000036.1, read on the forward strand.
AAAACTTTTTTCACATATATTTCTTCAATTTGTATTGAAAAAAACATATACCTGTTGTATAATTACAGATAATAATGTCAGTATTTGTCAGGAGGCAGACAATTGAAATACAAAAAGATAATCATTTCCATCATTTCAACCGCTCTTTTGCTGAGTATCGGATGCTTTGCAAAAGGCTTTACAAAGAACAAAACCTATCCCGACTCCTTTGCGGACGTTAACAACTCGGAATGGTATGCACAGGGAATCAAGGATGTTTATGAGCTTGGGCTTATGGACGGCGTTTCGGACACACAGTTCGATATTGACAGCAAAATGACCGTGGCACAAACCTTAACAATTGCCGCAAGGCTTCACAGCCTTTACAACGGCACAAAAATTCCCGACGTTCCTTCCCCCACCAATTGGTATGATGCATACGTAGATTACTGCATAGGCAATTCAATTATCAGAAAGGGACAGTTTTCGGACTATGACAGACCCGTTATGTCCTTTGAAACTGTTACCGTCTTTGCGGCGGCTCTGCCTGAGTCTTATTTTAACAAAATCAACAATGTAGCAGGTATTCTTGACGTTCCCGAGGGACTGCCCTTCTCGGATGAGGTATTCATGTTTTACAATGCGGGTATTCTCTGCGGTAACGACGATTACGGAACATTTCTTCCCACCGAATACCTTACACGTGCACGAGCGGCAACCATTATTTCAAGAATTGCACTCCCCGAAAAAAGACAGTCCTTTACCCTTTTGCCCCAGCAGGAATACTACGACATCAACACAGTTTTCGATATTTTCGATTATCAGGTAGTACCCGACACTCTTGACAAAATAGTGCTTATGAACATTGACGGCATTGACATAAGCGGTGCCGAATACAGATACTATTCCTACAGCAACAACGGAAGCAAAAGTAAAATTGAGGATGCAGCTTCGGAGAACACCGCTCTCATCCGACTTGCTCAAAGCTCGTGGCTGAAAATCTCACGCTCTGCTCTTTGCTCCATGCTTACTGCATATTATAATGCCAAAACCGCAGACTACGGCAAGAGCACTTACTACGAGGTTCTTGAAAGCAACCGACTGAGTGACAAGGTTTTCGCAAAGCTTACCGTTACAAATGAGCTTATTCCTTTGCTTATTGAGCACTTCCACACAAGCCTTTCCCCTGAAGTTGTCAGCGAATACGCACAAAGCAGCGGATATATCTGTGCAAGACACATTCTCATTTCCAAGGGTTCTCCCAATGCATACAAGACAATAAAAGAAGTGGAAGCAAAGCTCAAAGCCGGCGGCGATTTTTCGGAGCTTGTTACACTTTACGGTCAAGACCCCGGCATGAAGAAGCGTCCCTACGGCTACATATTCAAATCCGGCGACATGGTTAAAGCCTTTGAGGATGCAGCTTTTGCACTGAATGACAATCAGATAAGCGGAGTTGTCCGCACGGATTACGGCTTTCACATTATTCAGCGTCTTGCACTGACGCCCGAGATTATTACGGAATGTGCCGAATACTCGCAAATTGCTTCAAATGCAGCAGTGGGACTTTTCAATTCCACGGCTGATGCTTTGGTTGCTTCATTTGATATCGGATATGTTTCAAATTTTGACAATCTTGCAGCCGTTATAGACTAAACGCATTAATGCCCGAGGAAATTTTCGGGCATTTTTGATATTTTTTACAAAAATACGGAACTTTATTTTTAAACCCTCGTCTAAAGGGTATACAAACAATTTCAAGGAGGAATTACAATGAAAAAGCTATTAAGTATTCTGACATGCTCTTCCCTCTTGCTGTCACCTGTTACTGCTTTTGCTCAAGAAACGGCGGAAATGGCAGTTGAAGAAGCGGTTGTGGAAAAAGCACCTTCCATGGAAAGTGCCAACGAGCCTACAAGCGAAAAGCTTGAGTCAATCATCAAGAAGGTAAGACCATTGATTGAAGTTCCCGAGGAATATACCGAATTCATATGGGACTACTACAACGGAAGCTACCGTACTCAGCCTTCATGGAATCTCGGCTGGACAGACGGCGAAACGGGAGATATTTACATTACCTGCGACAACGAAGGCAGAATTACCTCCTACGGAAGATATATTTATGACAGAGATTACGGCGCACATCTTCCCGACATAAGCCCCGACGAGCTTGTTGACACTGCACTTGAATTTGTAAAGAAAACCGCACCCTACATCAAGGACAGCGATTTTGAGCTTACAAACAACGTTACTGCCTCACTTTACGGCGATACATACAGATATCAGTTCATGCGATACGAAAACGGTATTCCCGTACCCGACAACATGGTAAGCATGACTGTTAACTACAAGACACGTCAGGTTGAAAGCTTCAGCTGCTCTTATAATGCGGATGTTTCCTTTGACGACAAAAAGCCCGTAATTTCAGAAGATGAAGCAAAGAAAATTCTCGGCGAAAACCAGAAAATGGTTCTCTCCTACAAGCTGAAAACCGAGTATGATGAAGAAACGGGCGAGCGTAAGTCGAGAAATGCTTATCTTGTTTACACCCCCGAAAAGTCATATGTTTCGGTTGACGCGTACACAGGCAAGGTTTACAACGAAAGAAGCACATGGTCCGTAAATGAATTCGGTGTTTCCGGCGGAAGCGGCGGTGCTGCCAACGACAAGCTCATGAGCGATTCCGTTACCGAAGAAAGTGCTGAAGCTGACAGAGATGCAGGCTATCAGCTTACGGAAGAAGAGCTTGAGCAGCTCGGAGTTCTTGACAGTCTTATTACCAAGGACGAGGCTATTGCAGTCATCACACAGAATGACAAGCTTTACATTGATGAAAAAGCAACCGCCATCAGTGCAAGCCTTAACAAGGATTACAATGACGACATACTTCCCATAATGATTAAAAATGAGGACGGCACGGAAAAGGAAGAAGAACAGTACGTCTGGAATCTCACCTTTACTGCTCCCTCTGACGGCGACGGAAAGTACAACTATTCAAGAATGTATGCTGTTGTTGATGCTAACGACGGCTCAATTATAAGCTTCTCTGCCTCCACTCCCGACCACTGGTATTATACCGAAAACAAGCTGAGTGTTCCTGAGCTTAAATTCACAGCAGAACAAGCTGAAAAAATATCCCTTGACTTTATCAAGGCTGTTCAGCCCGAAAAGGCAGAAAGCATCAGACTTTCCGATTCTTGGGAGCATACAGCCATCAAGTATCTTGAAGCCGAGGACGGAAACAGCGTTCCCGTTTACGGCAACAAGGCATTAAGATATACACGTGTAAACGAGGGCGTTGATTTCACCTACAACAGCTTCAGCACCGCAGTTGACCTTGTAACGGGAAAAATCACCCAGTTCAACTACCGCTGGTTTGAGGACGTTGTTTTTGAGTCGCCAAAGGATGTTATCACCCCCGATAAGGCGCTTATGTCCCTTTACTCCTATGACGGCTTCGGTCTGAATTACGAAATTAATTCCGACTACACCTACAACAAGTATCTTGCGGAAAAGGATGAGAAGGAATATATTGACTATGATGAGCTGTATGACACACATACCTATACAAGAGCCGTATATTCCGCTTACAATCCGGGTACTACTACAATCAGAGCCATGGACGGCGTTATGATTGACTACTCAGGCAATGAGTACAAAGAAAGAACACCCTTCACCTACGATGATATCGAAGGACACTGGGCACAGAGCACAATTGAGCGTTTTACGTATCTCGGAATCGGCTTTGAAGGCGGCAAATTCCTTCCCGATGCTTACATTACAAGTGAGGAGCTTATCAGCATTTTCTCATCAAGCCGTCTGTATTCAAGAAACGATTCCTTTACACTTGAAGAAGGCAGTGTTACAAGAGTTGATGCGGTCAAGTACATCATTTCCGCTCTCGGCTACTACAAGATTGCCTGCCTTGAAAACGTATTTATCACGGATTTTGCAGACAACACCGACCTTAAAGCCGAGGATGTAGGCTTTATCGCAATTGCAAGAGGCTTCGGTCTTGTTCAGGGCGACGGCAACACCTTCAGACCCTATGACAAGCTTACCCGTGCAGAAGCCTTCACTCTTATTGAAAACGTAATCACTCTTGGTATGCTCGACAACTGAAACAACTAAATTCATGCCGTATCACCGTGTTTTTTCGGTGGTACGGTTTTTTTATGAAAATCTTAACAAGTTTTTTCATGTATTTATCACATAAGTAACAATAATACTTCAAAATATTGATGTACAATTTATCCGTAACAAAGATTACTCCATTACCCTATGAAAGGAAAATGATATATGTTTGATGAAAAAAATAACAGTTACGGCGAAAACAACGAAGGCTTTGCAAACAATATGCAAAACAGCTCATCCAAAAACACACAAAATGCCTCGGATGTTCACAATACCCCTTCACCCGAGTTTGAGCCTATTAATGTTGATGAAATAAACAAGTCAGGAAATGCCTCCCCCGTTTCTCAGCAGGTACAACCCGATTACTCACAAAACAACTTTGCCCCCTATGAAAGTCAGGCTCCCGTTACCGAGGAAAGACCTGTCGTAGATTCCTTCCCCAATCATGAACCAAACATGACAGCCGGCACCGAATACTACGGCGGCACGGCTTATACAAGAAATGTTGACGGAAACAGCACAAGCGGATACGAATGGAACGGCTCGGCCGCCAAAGCTTCTTCGCCAAAAAAAGCAAAAAGCAACAGCGGAAAAGGCTTTAAGATTTTTGTGGGTGCGGTTCTTTCGGTATTTACCTTATCTGTTGTGGCACTTACACTTATGGTAGGCAATTACATTGTCGGCGGCGGTGAGCTTTTCCCAGACAGCACCGATATCACCGACGGATTGCTTCCTGACGGCGGTACTCCAAACAAAGGCAGCACTGCCGCAGATATCCCAGATGTTCCCGCTTCATCCTCAAACTTTGTGGTTTATGACAAGGATGAGCTTGCAGGTCAGGTTCTCACAATCCCCCAGATTGCAGCAAAATGCTCTCCTTCAAGCGTAGGAATTGTTTCACAGGTTGAGGTTTCCTACAGCTATCCCTTCGGCTTCGGCACCTCCAAGAGTCTTTCCGAGGCTTCGGGTTCAGGCTTTATTTACAGCTCAGACGGCTACATTATCACAAATCACCATGTAATTGAAGATGCAAAGCAGGTTACGGTTATTCTCCACGACGGCTCTCAGCACGAAGCTGAAATTGTGGGCTCTGACAGTCTTTCAGACATTGCGGTTCTCAAGATTACACCTTCTGAGGGTACTACTCTCACTCCCATGGAAATCGGCAACTCAGACGAGCTTGTTGTGGGCGAGTCCGTTGTTGCTATAGGCTGTCCTGCGGGAATTGAGTTTATCGGCACGGTAACAGACGGTATTGTTTCCGCAATCAACAGAAACGTCGAAATTACCGACAACTACGGCACAGTTCAGAAAACCATGACTCTTATTCAGACCAATGCCACCATCAATCAAGGCAACAGCGGCGGTCCGCTTATCAACACAAGAGGTCAGGTTATCGGCATCAACACATTGAAGCTCAACTCTTCCTCTTACGAGGGCATCGGATTTTCAATTCCAATGAACGGTGCAATGCCCGTAATCAAGCAGCTTATCGAACACGGCAAGGTTATTGAGCGTACACAGGACGATTTTGCTTACGGCAAAGGTGTTATCGGCATCACGGGAAGTGCAATTTCCGAAGATGAGGCTGAGTACTACAACATTCCCTTGGGTGTGCTTGTTGTTCAGATAGACAAGAACAGCTCAGCTTCAAAGGCAGGTCTCAGACGAGGCGACATCATCACCCACTACAACGGCAAAAAGGTCAGCAGCGTTGAGGAAATCAACGAGGCAAAGGGCAGCGGCAGAGCCGGCGAAGAGGTTACGGTAACCGTTTACCGTGACAGTGAAAGCGGTTCGGACGAAGGTGACACATTTGACATAACCTTCACTCTTGACGCACAGAAATAAATAACACTTTTGACTGCTTCACATTACTTGTGAGGCAGTTTTTTTGTTCTCAGTGATTTTAATTTTCATGCAAAGAAAAAGCAAGAAAAAATTGACAACGCCAATTTTTAATAGTATAATATAAAAATAAGCGTATATAAGAAAACAAAAATTCAGGTGATAAAATGTATTTTGACTGTCATACTCACTCCCATTATTCCCATGATGCCCCCACAAAGCTGCCCTTGGAATCCTGCAAGGCGGCACGTGCCATGGGACTTAAAGGAATAGCCTTTACAGAGCACTGCGATCTGAGGGTACACGACGAAAACCATTGCATTGATTTGGTTTACAACTGCCTTCAGGAGGTTGAGGAACTGAAAAAGCAGTTTGAGCCTGATTTTAAAGTTTTTGCAGGTGTGGAGCTTTCGGATGTGCCCTACAGAAAAGACCTGCTGAAGCGTGCTGTTGAAATGTGGCAGTATGACGTAATGCTGGCAAGCGTGCATCTCATCGAGTACAAAGGAAAAATACTTGAGCCTGCTGTTACGGATTTTACAAACATTTGCGTGGATGAGGTTAATGAGATGCTGGGAATATATTATGAGGATGTAAGAAAAACGGTTTACGAGTGCGATTTCAACATTCTTTGCCACCTAACCTATCCTCTGCGTTACTTTAATGCAAAGTATCACAAAAATGTTTCACTTGACAGATTCATGAATGTCATCGAGGACACTCTGAAGGTTGCAATACAAAAGGGTACGGCTCTTGAAATTAACACAGCTAAGGCGTCAAAGGAAAATCTTGACTTTTGTCCCGACAAAAGCTTTGCTCTGCTTTATAAAAACCTTGGCGGTACACGCTTCACTCTTGGAAGCGACAGCCATGTTGTGGGAACAGAAGGCAACATGTTCCATGAGGCTGCCGATATGCTCAAAAGCATCGGCATTGACAAGTGCTGTTACTTTGAAAAGGGAAAGGCACATTTTTACTCCATTTAACCATCACACCACTTTACGGAGGCGCATATGTATACAGTTGCACCAAATATGATAAAGGTCGCCGATACTCTTGCAGGGCAGGAATACAATCTTGATGAGCTTACCTTAATGAAAAACGCCGCAAAGGCTTGCTTTAATGAGATTTACCCGCTTATTTCCTCAAAGGACAGCATTGTTATTCTTTGCGGCAAGGGCAACAACGGCGGTGACGGATATGAGCTTTGCAGACTGCTTCACAAGGAATTTTTCAAGGTGGCGGCTGTGAATGTCTTTAACACAGAGCCTTGCACTCAAACGGCAAAAACGGTATACAACAGGCTTTTGCAGGACGGCGGCAAGGTTGTACCCATGGAGGCTGCAAGCGAGCTTATTAAAAATGCGACGGTTATTATTGAAGCAGTATTCGGCGTTGGTTTTTCAAACAGTCTTTGTAAGGACTCTGACATCGGAAAACTGTTTGAGCTTTGCAACAAGTCCGAAGGCTGCAAAAGAATTGCCATTGACGTTCCCGGTGGTATAAACTCAGGGGACGGAACAGTTCCGGGCATCGCTTTTAAGGCTCATCTTACACTCACCCTTGCCTTTTACAAAACGGGGATGCTAAGTTATCCCGCAAGAGAATACTGCGGTGAAATCAGGCTTTGCAAAATAGGCTTTCCCAAGGAGCTTGAAGACAGAATACAAAAGGATGCGCTTATCCCCGACGAGGAATATCTTAACAGTATAATTAAGAAAAGAGAAAGCAACACCCACAAGGGAACCTTCGGCAGGCTTCTTATGTTCTGTGCAAGTCCCCTTATGACGGGTGCCGGCGTGCTTGCGGCAAATGCCGCATTAAGGTGCGGTGTGGGGCTTTTGAATATTGCCCGTGACAGCAGGACAATAAGTGTTCTTCAGCATCATCTTATTGAGCCTGTGTTCTCTGAAGTTGACACATCAGTTGACGGGGGCATTTGTGAGCTTACAAAGCTTTCGGATAAGGCAACGGCACTTCTTACGGGGTGCGGTTTGGGAAATGACGAAAACGACAAAAAAGCCGTTTTTTCACTTATAAAAGAATGCAGCTGCCCAATTATTCTTGATGCTGACGGAATAAATGCGGTAAGTGAGAATATACTTGTATTAAAGGAAGCAAAGGAAACTGCTATTCTCACCCCTCACCCGATGGAGTTTTCAAGACTTACGGGCAAAAGCGTTGCCGATATTCAAAGCGACAGAATTAACTGTGCAAGACAGTTTGCCAAAGAATACGGCTGTGTTCTTGTTCTTAAAGGTGCGGCAACCGTCATTGCTTCACCCGACGGACGTCTTGCGGTATGCACCAAAGGCGGTGCAGGTCTTGCAAAAGGCGGCAGCGGTGATGTTCTGGCAGGTGCATGTGCGGCTTTGAGAGCACAGGGACTATCCGCCTTTGACAGTGCTGTCTGTGCCGTTTATCTTCACGCAGCGGCAGGCGACAAGCTGACCGAAAAAATCTCCGAATACGGTTTTCTTCCCTCAGAGTTACCTTTGGCAATTGCTGAACAGCTTCCTTAATTCTATTAAGGAATGATGCTTTATAAGACTCACCCGTGTATTTTTATCGACAGGAATTATTATATCTGCATTCCTCTTTACGGGATGTGCAGGCGACAAATATTCAAAGGACGCACTTTGCGACGTGCTCTACTCAAGCTACAGTGCAAGCGCAGAATATATGGTAGAAGCCTCAGACAAGTATCTTGAAGGCAGCTTTGAGCTTTTACGCTCTGACAAAACCACTATCAGCTTTACCTCTCCCGACGAATATTCCTCCATCAGCATAAGCGGCGACAGCTCGGGGCAAAGCGATGTTTTAGCCTTTGAGCTTCACGGAATTCCCGCAAATGTTCCAAAAAGCATTGCCTCGGATCTGAGTCTTGTTTTTTCGCTGTTTTCAGACGAAATTCCTTCTAAAATAATGACTCTCGACGAAAGCTGCTTTACTCTTTACGAGGACGACGGGAGTGCAGCCGTTTCTTTCTCTGAAAACGGCACAAGCTACAGCATTAATTACAGCACGGCAACGGGTATTCCGCTTGCTATAAACGCATCGGATGAAAACGCATCCGTAAGCATTACAATAAAAGATTTGGAAGTATCATAAATTTATATTCAGGACGGAAAAATGGAACAGGAAATCATGTACAAAAACTGGTGTACCGTAAAGCTTGACAATCTGGTACACAACTACCTTTACACAAAGCAAACCACAGGAAAAAGAGTCATCTGCGTCGTTAAAGCCGATGCCTACGGTCACGGTGCGATAAAAGCCGCCAAGGCTCTTATGAAGGCAGGCTGCGACTTTTTTGCGGTGTCCTCATATGAGGAGGCATTTCAACTGCGACAGGGAGGTATTGATTGCGGCATTGTCATTCTGGGAAGAATCATGCCCCATGAAATATCTCTTGCAGCAAAGCAAAACATTTCTTTTGCCGCAGGCTCGCTTGAGTTTGTTGAAGAAGTGCTGAATACGGCTAAGGGCGTATTTAAAGCCAAAATTCACATAAAACTCAACACCGGTATGAACAGAACAGGCTTTGATGCTATACACGAAGGTGTTACCGATGGCTTTGACAAAGCACTGAAAATCATTGTCGACAATCCCGATTGCTTTGAGGTTGAGGGTGTTTTCAGCCACTTTGCAAAAGCTGAGGATGACGAAGGTTTTACAAGGGGTCAGTACCAAAGATACCTTAAAGCTGTTGACTACATAGAAGGCTTTGGAATTTCTCCAAAAATCCGCCATATTGCAAACAGCGCAGGCTCGGTGAAATTCGATGACATGTCCCTTGATGCCACAAGACTCGGAATTTATCTTTACGGCTGTGAGTCAGATGACAAAAACTATCTTCCCGTCATGTCCTTTAACGCAAGAATCCTTGAAATCAAGAAGCTTCAAAAGGGTGACGGCGTAAGCTACGGTCTTGATTTTGTTGCAAAAAAGGATACGACGATTGCCGTTGTGGGAATGGGCTATGCGGACGGTGTTCACAGGTGTCTGTCAGACGGCAAAGGTAGTTTTCTTTACAAGGGCAGACTTTGTCCCATTATCGGGCGTGTTTGCATGGATATGACAATGATTGATGTTACGGATATTGATAATCCAAAAACCCTTGACACGGTGACATTCTTTGGCGAAAACGACGGCTCACTTCTTCCCTGCTCGCTTCAGGCACACAATGCGTCTACTATTTCCTATGAGCTTTTATGCTCCGTTTCAAAGAGAGTTCCGAGAGTATATCTATAGCCTTTAAGACAGCTTCGGCTGTCTTTTTTTGCAAAAAAGGCTAAAGAAAACAAGTTATTCTAATATTATTCAAAATATATGTGTTTACTTTTTCGTGAAATGATGTATAATATACACAATGGGGTTATTGTATGTGCTTATTAATGAATTAAAGGAGTCAATTTACTATGTCAATAAGAAAAACCATGGACAAAGCAATGACTGCTATGGAAAACGGCACCACGGGTATCAAGCGTTTTTACAAATTTATGAAGGGGCTTTCCTTCAAAAGCAAAGCAAATGTTGACCTTCAGATAAAAAGCGGAAAAAGGCTTTCTCCCCTTTGCAGATGCGGATTTTCCTGCGACAAGGAAATCAGAATTCTGCCCATCCTTTACGGGGTGATAGGCGTTGCCTTTCTGATGATGCTTTTATGCTCTTCAAAAGACCGCTGCGATGACTGACAAATAACGGGGATGCACCCTTGCGCATTCCCCGCTACATAGATTCTATTCAGCTTTCAAGATACTCAGTTAACACAAGCAGCTCATTATCGCTGTAAACCGTAATTCCGTTAGCAAGACGCTGACGGTCAAGCCGTGAAAGATTTGCGGTATTTACGTATATTTCTTTTACTACCGCACCGTCATAAAATACAAGCACTTTATTGTCAACAGTTTGTACGGTATAGATTATCTGCTGCGGTGCTTGTTCAACACTTGCCGACATAACACGGCTGTTATCTGAGCTTCCTTGCTGCTTTACGGTGTAGATTACCCCTTTCGGTATTACTTTTACACCGGTAAACACAATTATGGCACTCAGCACTGCCGCAAAACCGTAAACTACAATTGCGACACCTCTGCTTTTTATTCTTTTTTTCAACGCAATTCCCCCTTTACAGTTATTATTGTTTATATTATCCTGTTTTATTCAGGACCAACATATTTTACCTTCGGGAGGTACTATGAACAACAATCACAACGGTCCTCAGAGACCTCAGAACAACTACAAAAGTGATGAAATCAAGGTTGACACCGCTGTTAACATCAAAAAGGCTACTACCAAAAAGGCAATTGTGAAAAGTGCAAAGGTGACAGGCTTTTGTGTAAAAAAGCTGTTCCAGTGGATACTTAACATAATCCTTACATTTTTACTTATATTTACCATTTGCGGCATTATCATAGCTTCAACCTTCGCTCTCTATGTAAAGAACTATCTGATTGACGAAGACTTTGATATAGAAGGACTTGAACGAAGCCTTGACTCAACCACCAAAATTTACTGTAAAAATGAGGATGGCGTTTTTGTTGAGCTTGAAGATGAACGTATCTACGGCAACGAAAATCGTGTTTGGGTTTCTTACAAGGACATACCCGATGACCTTGTAAATGCCTTTGTTTCAATCGAGGACGAGCGTTACTGGGAACACAACGGCGTTGACTGGAAAAGAACCTTCGGTGCAGTACTTCAGTTTGCTTCAGGCAACGACAGCTACGGCGGCTCTACCATCACCCAGCAGCTTATTAAAAACGTAACCGAGGAGGATGACACAACCATCCAGCGTAAGGTTACGGAAATCTTCCGTGCCATTACCTTAAGCGAAAAACGAAGCAAGGAAGAAGTCCTTGAAATGTACCTCAACAGAATTCACCTTTCCCGCAACAATTACGGTGTACAAGCAGCGGCAAACTACTACTTCGGCTGTGACGTAAGCGAGCTTACCCTGCCCCAGTGTGCCGCACTTGCAGCTATTCCAAAATCTCCCACAAAGTATGACCCTGTTAGAAATCCCGATGAAAACAGGGACAGGCGCAATGTTGTTCTTGGAAAAATGAAAGAACTGGGTTACATCACCGAGGAGGAATACGAACAGGCTAAAAATGCCGATATCGGCATGAATATCACAGAAGAGGATATTGAAGAGCAAATCACTAAGCCTTACTCCTACTATAAGGATGCTCTTATTGACCAGATTATTGAAGACCTTCAGACTGAATACAAGTATTCAAGAACCTATGCCTCTGACCTTCTGTTCTCCGGCGGTCTTGAAATTTACACCGTTATGGACCCTTATGTACAGAACATCATGGAAGAACACTATGAAAACATGAATTCCTTCCCTGTTATCAACGACGGTGTACAACCTCAGTCTGCAATGGTTATTATGGATCCGTACACAGGCGACGTACTTGGACTTGTTGGCGGCAGAGGTGAAAAAACAGGACGCCGCGAGCTTAACAGAGCTACTCACTCAAAGCGTCAGGTGGGTTCATCCATAAAGCCACTTACTGTTTACGCTCCTGCTATGGACAAAGGTATTATAAGCTACTCCACAATATACGACGACTATCCAATCTTCTCAATGGGAAGATACTGGCCGAGAAACTCACCAAACGGTTACAAGGGTAAAATCAGCATCAACGAGGCTATTGTACGTTCAAAGAACACGATTGCCGTTAAGGTAATGAACGATATGGGCATTGATTATGCTTACGATTTTGCCGTAAACTCCTTGCATTTCGACCTTGTTGAGCAGGACAAGGGCACGCCCAGCCTTGCTCTTGGCGGTTTCACCTACGGTCTTTCGGTTATGGATATGACTGCCGCTTACTGCATGTTCCCCAACGGCGGCTCATACATGGAACCACGTCTTTACTCAAAGGTTCTCAATCCTGACGGAACAGTTCTTCTTGAAAGAAAGGTTGAGCCTCAGACTGTTATTTCTCAAAGCACGGCAACGGTTATGACAAAGATTCTTCAGAATGTTGTTTCTTACGGTACTGCCGCAGGTGTGACTCTTGACAATCAGGTAAACTGTGCAGGTAAAACAGGTACTACAAACGACAGTAAGGACCTTTACTTTGCAGGCTTCACTCCATATTATGTTGGTTGCGTATGGTTCGGTTACGATATTCCGAAGAGTCTTTACAGATTCAGCGGTGCATCCGCTCTCAATGCCTGGGAAGGTGTAATGCGTAAGGTTCACCAGAGGCATTTTGAGGAGGCTGCCAACGGCGGAGAGCCGATTAAGAAATTCGACTTTTCAAAGCTCACCACCGCTTCCTTCTGTCTTGACAGCGGTATGGTTCCCTGTGACAGATGTATGAACGACGTAAGAGGCGGACGAGCTTCCACAGGTTATTACTACGAAGGTCTCGGTCGTCCTACTGCTACATGTACTGCCCACGTTACAGTTGACTGGTGCAAGGACAGCCAGAGCATTGCAGGACTTTACTGTCCCGAAGAATCCATAACTCAGGTTTCTCTGTTCTATGAAAACGACAGACATCTCAGACACGGCAACATCGGTATTGCCGATGCCATTTATACCTACAGAAACACGGATATGGAAACAGCACCCGTCGGTGTCACTCCCTTCTATATCAACTCTATTCCCGAAGGTGAAAGTGCCGGCTACGGCTATTCCGAGGAAGGCTCACCTGCCAACCGAATATGTCCTCTTCATACCGAAGAAACGGCAAAGGAAAAAGAAGAAGAAGAGGAAGTTCTTCTGGATGAAAACGGCAATCCTATTGAAAAGCCTGCCGATGGCGAAGAAGGCGACGGCACTGCGGAAGGCGAAGGCACTACCGGCGGCGAAGGCACGTCTGAGGGTGAAGCCTCCGGCGGTGAAGGCTCAGGCTCAGCTCCTTCTTCAGACAGCGGTTCTGACGCAAATACGGACAGCGGTTCTACAGAAACAGACACAGGTACAGGTACAGGCACAGGTACAGGCACAGGCTCAAGTACAGTCGAAGAACAAAAGCCTGACTCAGACAGCGGCTCTTCCGAAAGCACAGAGCCATCTGTTACTCCACCCGAGGTGGAACAACAGCCGAGTCAGGGTACTTCTGACTCACCTGCCGTTCCTGCTTCTGCTGCCGAAGAAAACACTGAAGAAGAAACATAATATCAATAATTGAAATGACAAACAAAAACTACAAAAAACGATTAAAATGTGCTTTTCTGATTTTCTGTTACGTATTGGGATGCGTCATTTCTCCTCTTGCGGCAAGCAGCGAGAGCGGTCTTGATGATTTAATGTCAATCCGTGACAATGAGCAAGGCGGCATGTCAGGTGCATCCTCCGATACTCAGGGCAGCACAACAATTGAAGGTGCAGAATCCGTATCCGATTTTCTTGATGTAAACCGAAGCGACTGGTTTTATGTTTACCTTGATTCATTGGTCAGTGAAGGAATTATCAAGGGCAAAAGCAAAACCGAATTTGACCCTGACGGCTCATTTTCATTTGCAGAATGTAGTGCGGTAATCGCAAGGTATCTTGGACTTGATGCTTATGCGGCAAAGCTTTCGGACTTGCTCAAAAGCGACGGTGTTGAAGGCAGCAGTCTTTGGTACTGCGGTTATTTTCAGCTGATGCACGACCTTGGTATTTTTGATGAGAGTTCAGGTATTTACAAAATTTCCGACGGTTATGTAATTCCAAACGCCGACAAGGCTTCTTCACCTATGAAAAGGCATGAATTTGCTTCTGCTGTTGCAAAATCCTTTGAGCTTGACGGCTCTATTCCTACAAAAAACGTGTATTCCGAGGTTTCGGGAAAGGGTCACGATTTTATTATGGGCGGTCACTACAACAGCACTTATCTTAACAAATATACGATGTACATAGGTGATTATGACCTCATTCCGGATGCTTCAAAGGAGTATGTTCTCAAGACCTACTACAACGGAATTTTCAACGGCGATACCGACGGCTACTTCAATCCCACCGACAACATAATGCGTTGCGAAATGGCTAAGGTACTTGCGACAATTCGTGATTTTTCCCTTAGAAGATGTCTTATCACCGATTACTGTCCAAAGCCTTCCGAGGACAAGCTGTTCACAGATGCTCTCGGTAACACAACCCTTAACTACAAGTATTCCCTTGAAACGCTGCAAAGGTGTGCCGACGGCTTTGATGCCACAGGTGACTCCATTACATATACTCCATCGGCTGTTCTTCCCTACGGATATGCCGTTGACGTATACATGTACCGTATTGACGGGGATATCTGCAAGCCTGTTTACAACTACACTCTTGCAGACGGCGATGCATACGGAGAAGGCTTTACTTATGACAAAGAGGTCGGCAAGGCTTACAGGGCTGTAATGGCACTTAGAAATCTTGACGACAATGCAAAAACAGAGTTTACACTGGATGTTGTTTTTACTGACGACAGCATTGTTACGAAAACCTTTATTACAAGCATATAGCCGTTTTTTCGGCAAAAAAACTTTACAAGTATTGACAAAATGCGTTAATTGTGATAGTATACTTAAAGAGCTTTTGGTGTTTCTTTATCAAACACTTTAGCTCTTTATTTTTTGTTTTGAGGTTAAGTATGAAAAAGAAAACCCTATATTCGGAAGCAGCTTACATAATCGGTCTGCTCATTCTCGCTCTCGGAACGGCTTTCATTGAAAAAGCAAATTTCGGTCTTTCAATGATTGTTGCTCCCGCTTATCTTTTACATTTAAAGGTGTCACAGCTTTTTCCCTTCTTCACCTTTGGCATGGCTGAATACTGCTTTCAGGGATTATTGATTATCATACTCGCAATCATCTTAAGAAAATTTCGACTCAGCTATTTATTTTCATTTGTAACTGCCGTCATATACGGCTTTCTTCTCGACGGCTGCATGTTTCTTGTACAGTTTATTAAGGCAGATGAAATTGCCCTTAGAATTGCATGGTACGTGGTGGGTGTTTTTCTCTGCACTCTCGGCATTGCACTGTTATTCAACACATATATCTCACCTGAGGCATATGAGCTTTTGGTTAAAAAAATTTCATCAACCTTCGGCTTTCAGATGTACAAGGTGAAGTTTATATACGACATCAGCTCACTTATGCTGGCAATTGCTCTTTCGTGGATTTTCTTTGGCTTTGGCAGCTTTGAAAGCATGGGAATCGGTACTGTTATATGTGCACTTGTAAACGGCAAGCTTATCGGCGTATGGTCAGATGCTCTTCAGGAAAGCATCGAATTTAAAGATTTACTTAAGTTACGTCCTTTCTTTGAAAAGGACTAAAGGAGATGGTGTTATGCTTAAGACAAAGCATATTAATTGCGATTTTTGTGTGGTTGGCGCAGGTATGTCGGGTATTGCAGCAGCAATTTCCGCAGCACGTGAGGGACTTGATGTTGTTATCATGCACGAAAGACCGGTTCTCGGCGGCAATGCATCCTCAGAAATTCGCATGTGGATTTGCGGTGCTCAAGGAAAGGACAACCGTGAAACGGGCATAATCGAAGAAATCATGCTTGAAAATCTGTACAGAAATCCCACAAAGAGTTATGCTGTGTGGGACACGGTGCTATACGATTTTATAAAGCGTGAAAAAAACATCACCCTGCTTCTCAACTGTACCTGCATGGATGCAGAGATTGAAAAGGGTGAGTATTCTCATGGCAGAGATACCCTCATTAAAAGCATTACGGGCTACGGCATGACAACTCAGTGCTTTTACAAGGTGACGGCAAAGTATTTTTGCGACTGCTCAGGGGACAGTATTCTTGCACCCCTTACGGGAGCTGAATTTAAAATCGGACGTGAAGCAAAAAATGATTTTGGCGAGGACACAATCGTTGATACCGCCGACAGCATGACAATGGGCATGTCCTGTCTTATTCAGGGACGGGAAACCAACAGTAAAATTAAATTCACGCCCCCTGCTTTCAGCACTCCCCTTACCAAAAAGGATTTTGAAAACAGAAACCCCAATTTATATTCCTCCTACGAAAACTTCTGGTATCTTGAGCTTGGCGGCAACAGGAACTCAATTGAGGATACGGAAGAGCTGCGTGATGAGCTTATCGGTCTTGCAGTCGGAACATGGGACTACATCAAAAACTCAGGTGAGCATAATGCAGACAACTGGGAGCTTGATTTTCTCGGCTTTCTTCCCGGCAAGCGTGAATCAAGAAGAATGTGCGGCGAGTACATGATTACTCAGCGTGACATAAGTGACGGCGTGGTTTTTTCTGACGAGATTGCCTTTGGCGGTTGGCCTCTTGACGACCACTTCCCGGGCGGATTCTATCACAGAGGTGTACCCAATACCAACTTCAAAACACCTGCACCCTACTCACTTGCCTACCGTTCGCTGTATTCAAAGAACGTGGAAAACCTTTTCTTTGCAGGCAGAAACATCAGCATGACTCATATGGCTATGAGCAGCATACGTGTTATGGCAACCTGCTCTCTTTTGGGAGAGGCTGCAGGCAAGGCAGCTTCACTTGCGGTAAAGCACAGCCTGACTCCCCACGGTGTTTATCTTGAAAAGCTGGATGAGCTGCAAGCGCTTTTACTTAACGGCGACTGCTTTTTACCTTCAAAAAAGAGAGAAATTTCCAACGTTTGCAAAAATGCCGCACTCAACGTTAATTGCGAGTATCTCAGAAACGGCGAGGACAGATGTCACAGAATTTACGGAACTGACAATGATAATCCTTTCTACGTTGCAGAATGCGGCGAAGAAATAATTTACAGCTTTGAAAAGCAGCCTGTACACAATATACACCTTGTTTTTGACAGCGACCTTAACAGAGTCACTTTGCCGTCAGATGAATGTGAAAGGTATCACTCAATGAGAGCAAATGTACGTCTTGACGCTGTTCAGATGCACATGCCGAAAACGCTGTGCAGGACATTTGATTTATACGGCGAAGCGGATGGTGTACGCACACAGCTTTTAAGCGTATCAGACAACCGCAAACGTTGTTATCACATTGAAACTGATGGTGTTTTTGACAAGCTGATACTTATTCCCGCCCTAAGCTGGGATGATGAATGCAAAACAGTTCCCGTTATTTCTTTTGATTTTAACTGAATTCAATTTAAAAATCCCCGATCGGTAGTATTTCCACCAATCGGGGATTCTCGTTGCACCAAAAAACGACTCCCTCTGTTGAGCACTCAGTTTTTGGTGACCAGTATAGGAATCGGAAGCTGCTTAGCACATTTTCTGCTCAACCGTAAAGATCTTGCAGCTTTTTTTAACGCAAAAAGCCCTCTCGGGTTCGATTCCCGTTTGATTGATAAAAGAAAAAACGGGGCACTCTGATGAGTACTCCGTTTTTTTGGCAAGATAGAACAATAATGATGCATTCATTTATTGTTTTTCTTTGCTGTATTTATTGATGAAATAAGAATTTTCTTTAATTCAATGCACCTATCAAGAATCGTTTTATCATCA
>JAZNIM010000037.1:0-6240 GCA_045577475.1 Eubacteriales bacterium
AACTTGTTCTGCCCAATCATTTCAAAGCCGAAGTCATCCTTAACGTGAGTCTTTGCCGCACCTTCAACAACATCCGCAACAAGGTGGCTGGGAATAAACAGAACTCCTCCCCCTGCACCGAACACAACGTCACCGGGAAGACAAACTGCTCCACCGAAATTAGTAACCGAATTGAAGCTCTTCATAACAAACTCACGTATAGGCGTTGGGTCAATACCTCTGTAGTAAACCTGAACATCGGGAACCTTCTTCATCTGCTCAACGTCACGTATTCCGCCCCAGATTACCGCACCGCCATTCTTGGTTCTTGTCTTTATGGCAGTTGTGAGGTTTCCTCCAAGGAATGTGCCCTTGTAAATCTTGTCGTACATATCCGCAACAACAACATCCCTCTCAACAAGACTGTCGATAACCCACTGGTTGTAGTTACCCTTCCTGCCTTCATTTGCACCTATGCCGAACATGGTTTCATGAAGGTCGGGGCGTGTGGGACAAAACGCACATGTTACCGCTCTGCCGATAAGCTTTCTGCCGTCGTCGTGAAGCACCTGAAGGGGATTTTCGCCGCCGCCCACAAACTGATTTTCATAGCCAAGGACGTATATAGGCTTCCAGACTTCTTCAAGAGTCATCTTTTCAAGTGCGTCAAGGTGCTTGTCCGCAACCTTGGGACGTCCGTCGGGAAAACGCTCTCCCTTCCAAAGTGGTGTAAGTTCTATTATTTCTTCTCTGTCATTGAATTTAATCATTGTTTTTTCCTCCTATATTAGCTCTTTTGCATTATAATAACAAATCTTTTCCACGATAGGCACGAGGATTTTTTCGCTGTCAGGCAAATCGCCGCACTTAACCTTTTCGCTGATAAGACTGCATACCACCCGTCTGAAATAGTCGTGTCTTACCATTGACAAAAGGCTTCTTGAGTCGGTAGTCATTCCTGCAAAGGTTGACAATACGCTGTATACACCAAAGCTGTCAAGCATCTCACGTATTCCCTTTAAGTGATCGCACCACCACCAGGCAGGACCTCTTGAAACCACGGATTTCACCCCGTCCTTGCTGTATGAACCGCAAAGAATATCCATAAGTGCATTGTCACATGGATTAAGATTGAACAGCAGTGTTTTGGGAAGCGTTCCCGCCGTCTTTTCTATTTCATCAAGCAAAGACGTTATTGCCGCTGCCTTTACGCTGCTTCCGATTGCCGCATAGCCTCCTGCAGGACCTGCAATGTTTCTGAGTCTTGTGCTGGTCTTTCTCAAAGCACCTATGTGCAGCTGAACGGTAATGCCGTGTTTCTCGTACAGACAGCAAAGCTTTACAAGTATGTGACAATAAAGCCTTTGCTTTTCTTCATCTGTAAGCGGCTGCTCGGACAATATTTTTCCGAAGCGTTCCCCGTCCTTGCCGTCATCGGGATAATACTCAAAGCCGTCGTCTACAGCATGGTCGGCAAACTTACAGCCGTACTCCTTGAAGTTTAAAATTCTCTTTTCAAGTGCCGATATGTATTCGTCAAGGCTTGAAATGCCGACGCCTGTTATTTCCGACAGTTTTTTCACGGTACCTAAGCTCACATTTGTACCGTCATCCCCTCTGAGAGACGGATGTATTTTGTCAAGTCCGCAGAAAACCGCAAGGTCGTCACAAAACGCCGCACAGGGTGAAAGGTATTCAATGTTGAAGGACTCAAGCACCGCCTTGGGTGTAAGTTCTGCAACCTTGTCATTCAGCCTGTTCCACAAAGCCTTGGCAGGCGTTTCCTTTTCTATCTGTTCAACAAGGTCAATTCCAAAGAAGCTGTCAAGCTCCATCTGCGACCAGTGAAAAAGTACGTTTCCCGCAAGTAACGGCAGACAGCCGTACCACTTTTCAAACTTAGCAAAGTCGTCCGCATCTCCCGTAATGTACTTTTCCTCAACACCGAGAATTCTCATTGCTCTGTGCTTGTAAGGGTCGGTGCTTATCCAAAGACTTGTTATATTTTCAAAGCAGCCGTTTTTTGCTATATCCGAAACATTCAGGTGGTTATGATAATCAATTATGGGCAAATCACGTGCCGTATTGTTGTAAAGCGACATAGCAAGCTTGTCGCAAAGCATGTAATTGTTTTCCACGGTTACCTCCGTAAAGCTGTAAATTTACATTTCTTACTATTGACTTTAATCTAATTATATGCTATCTTTAGGTGGGTGTCAATGCCCGTATTTTACACAAAACTTCGATTTATTTACATAAACAGGTGATTGTATGAAAAGTGTATATCTTCCTCCCGAAAAAATGCTTCCCGACATTTCTCTTTGCCGATATTTTGACACAAGATTTGCCCCCGTTGGAAAAAGCAAGCAAAGGGATGCTCTCTGCTATGAGCTTGCTTACTATTTTGAGGGTGACGGCAGTGTTATTATTGACGGTGAGGCTCACAGCACAAATCCCGGTGACATCCGCTTTTCCCGTCCGGGTGACAGGCTTTGCAGCGTGCCGCACTACAAATGCTACACCATATATTTTGAGCTTGGCGAAAGCGGAACGCTCTATACAAATCCCATCCTCTCGGCTCTTCCAAAACACTTTCATGCGTCAAACGCCTTTAAGGAGGACTTTGAAAACCTCGTACGCATTTTCAGAAATCCCGATGCTACCTCAGACGTCAGACTTAACGCAAAGCTGCTTGACATTATCTGCAGGCTGTACGACCTTGTTGTTTCGGGCAAAAAGTACAGCTCGGGAGTAAACATCTGCCTTGATTACATGAAAAACCACTTTGACAGACAAGTATCTCTCGAGGACTTAGGAAGGCTTTGCGGATATTCACCACTTCATGTTCTGCGGCTTTTTAAGCAGGAGCTTGGCTTTTCTCCTCACCAATATCTTACCGACCTTCGCATTAATGCCGCAAAGGATTTGCTTATAAGCACCGACATTTCTCTTTCAGACGTTGCAAAAAAAAGCGGTTTTTCCTCGGAATCACACTTCAATTCCCTTTTCAAGAAAAACACGGGCTTTACTCCCGGCTCTTACAGACGAAACATCTACTGACTTTTTATGAAAAACTTTGCTTAAAATGCTTGACAAGCTTCGATTTTGTTGTTATAATAACTTTGTAATCAATACAAATCATTTGAAGAAGGAGTGTTAAGCATATGACATCGGCAGAGATTTTGATGAAAAAAGGCATACGTCCGTCGCTGACAAGGGTAATGATATATGATTATCTGCTAAGTCACAGGACACATCCCACGGTAGATGAGATATACAAGGAGTTGTCGCCAAAAGCTCCCACACTTTCAAAGACCACAGTATACAACACAGTTAAGCTTCTCAGCAAGGAAGGCGTAATAAAGATGCTGACAATTGAGGAGCAGCAGGCACGCTTTGATGCCTGTACCGACCACCACGGTCATTTTCTGTGCAACGGCTGCGGAAAGGTTTATGATTTTGACGTGGACATTCCCTGCGACACACTTCCGGAGGGATTTGTGGCTGAAACAAAGGAGATTTTCTACACAGGCTCTTGTACAGATTGTGCAAAATAACAAGCATCGGCAAACAACGATAACGGTACTCAATCCGTAAAATCAAGTAAAGAAAAAAGGCTCGCTATGAGCCTTTTTCTTATGTTTAACACATTATTTTGTTATTCCGAGAGCATCAATATATTCCTTATACTTGATGTAGTCGTGGTTTGTATTGCTTTCATCGGCACCTGCTTCAACCCAGTTGTCGTAAATCTTCTGACCAACATCTCTGGGGCTTGTGATATAGCTTTCGCCGTATACGTATGCACCCGCCATTACGCTGTAAGGACGTACTACAAGGTACTTATCTGCGTACTGTGAAGGAATACCCACAATTACGGCAGTAAATACAGAGTAATTATCCTCAAGCTCATAAATCTTTTCGCTTATCTCATCAGCAGGACAGTATGCTTTACCTGTAACGTAGGATGCCTTGCCGTTTGAGGACTTGAACTGATGTGTAAGCTCTTGACCGTCAAGAGTTTCGCTAAGTGCAACAATCCAGCCGTATTCGGTGAGATTTGCGTTTTCTCTTACTTCGTTTGCCATTGCAGCTTTAAAACGAACACCCGTTGTTTCAGGATTGTCAACTCTCAGGCCTACACCCTCTCTCTTCTGAGGAGCTGTGACAACGGGAGCAAAGTCTGCACCTTTATTACCGTAGATACGAACGTAGTCAACCTCCCACTTACTGAGAATGTTTGTTCCGTCAAGTCTAAGCTCCGTAACATATTCATCCAAATTATATGCAGAACCTGCAACACTTACATCGAAGGTATAATAGCCTTCTTCATCAACCTGTGCATTTCTGTAATACTCACTTAAGGGATAAAGCCAAGCACTTGATGCAGATTTCATAATTATCTGGCAGGAAGAACCGCCAAGGGCACTTTCAAAGCTTGTTGTGGACCAATCATAAGTGTATGTAGGCTTTTTGCCTGTTGTTTCATCGGCTGTGTCAGATTCTTTTGTGTAGGTGTCAAGCTGTGTGGGTCTGATTCTCACCGCTACTCTCTTAATATCTTTTATTTTAATCTTAGGACGTGCTGCGTCACTATTCGCTCTGAAGTAAAGAATAGAATCCCAGTTGCCGGCGGATGAAAATACATCACTGTTAACCACTGCATTACCGTCTTCATAAGCAACACCTATTGATGAACGGCCTGCGTAAACATAATTTACGCTGTTTTCGTCATTAAACTCAAATGCATAAAGCAATTCATCCGTACTGTCAGGTGTACCTGCGACTGCATAAACAACAATATCTTTATTCTCAAGAGCAACCTCGTCTACCTTTTCACCGTCCGCAGTAAGCGCCCAGCCGTTCTTTCCTTCGGGATACTCAACGCCCTGATTTGCAGGATTAAAGCTTTCAAGAATGTTGCCGTTGCCGTCATCAAGAATCCACTTTGTATCAACAACGCTGTCGCCGTTCATATAGGTTACCTTATAGTAAGGATAGTAGCCTATATTATCAAAATAGTGGTTAGGCTCGTTTTCGCCGAAGCCATCGTCTGTTTTAGCTCTGTACTGGAACTGAATATAGGACAAATCAGTACCGCCTGTCACACTGTCTTTTGCAAAATAGTGTCCCCAAGCCATGTTTTCTGCACCCTTATTATATACAGGCATATCCGAAATTTTGAGGGAATGAAGTGTTGATGCATTACCCTTGAGTACCCAGAAGGTTCCGCATCCTGCACCTGTATTATCTGCATTTGCAAGCAGTGTATCAAAGGTTATAAATACAGGTCTTGAATCGGAAGGCTTTTCGAAGCCTGCAGTTTCAAAATGCACAGCAGTATACGACAGGCTTGATGTAACACCCGTGTAATCGTAAAGCTTAAGAGCATTGCCGCTTCCAACGGGAGACGCATCTACGGTAAGCTTAACATTACTGCCTCCTGCCGCTGCAACAGACATACCGTTTTCGGCATACATAACATACTTGCTCTTATCATAGCTGATTTCGCCAAGGTTTTCAAAGCCCTGAAGCTCTTCTGTTCCCGTAAGGATATTGATACCGGGCCTAAAATTAGCATCAACGGCATACACTACGATATCCTCGTTTTCAAGAGGAATATTCTTGGAAGCTACGCCGTCTTTTGTCAGCGACCAACCGGACTTGCCTTCGGGAAGAGCAACTCCCTGAGCTGCCGGGTTGAAAACTCTAAGAAGGTTGCCGTTTGCATCTTCAAGCACCCACTTTGTATCAACAACACTGTCGCCGTTCATGTAGGTTACCTTGTAGTAAGGGTAGTAGCCGAGGTTATCTATATAATGACGTACAACATCTACGTCATCAGATGTATCACCTATGGTTTCATTTGTCGCCTTGTTATATCCATCAGCATTAAGGTGTGCCGTAAGCTGAATGCTTGCAAGACCCGCTGTACCGCTGTTTTCATCAAGTACATGAGCATGAGTCCATTTGGGAGATTCATTATAAGCATAGCAGCTATAGCTGTATGCACCGTTACCCTTGCCGTTGAGCTTGTCTCTGAACAAAGGATATGATGAAGTTGCACCGGTTGTATAAACTGTGGTAGATTCATCAAACTGCTTCTGTGAAAAGATATCATACTTGATAAGAACGGGTCTTCCGTCTTCGGGTGCTTCGTAATTGGTTGTATAAAGCTGAGGATAAAGCTCGTAGCTTGTCTTAGCCTGCGCTTTTTCATAAAGATATCCGCTGAACATAAGGGACTTACCTGTTTCGCCG
>JAZNIM010000038.1:0-16529 GCA_045577475.1 Eubacteriales bacterium
GACATGGCTACGATCCGACTTGGAACAGGTTGGTTTGCTTGAAGTAAACATAAGCTGTCCCAATCTTCATAAGGGTGGTAAAAATTTCGGTACTGACCCTGAAGCAGCAGCGGAAGTAACCCGAGCGGTTAAGGCTGTAACAACTAAGCCTGTTTACGTAAAGCTTACACCAAATGTAACCGATATTGTTTCGATTGCAAAGGCTTGTGAAGAAGCAGGTGCCGATGGAATAAGTCTTATAAATACACTTTTTGGTATGAGGATTAATCTTCGTAACAGAAAACCGATAATTGCCAATAAGATGGGCGGATTTTCAGGCAGTGCAATTCTTCCTGTTGCTCTAAGATGCGTATATCAGGTTTATGATGCTGTCAAGATTCCGATAATCGGTATGGGCGGTGTTTCAAGTGCCGAAGATGTAATCGAAATGATGCTTGCAGGTGCAACAGGCGTACAGGTTGGTGCATACAATCTTGTAAATCCTCTTGGCAGTAAGGAGATTGTTGAGGATTTGCCGAGGGTTATGGAAAAGTATAGAATTAATTCAATAAGTGAAATAATAGGAGGAGCACATTGATGGGTAAGGACGTAATTATTGCTTGTGATTTTGCAAGCAAAAAGGCATTGTTTGATTTTCTTGACTTATTCAAGGAAGAAAAGCCGTTTTTAAAGGTTGGTATGGAGCTTTTCTATGCCGAAGGACCTGAAATTGTAAGAGAGATTAAGAAGAGAGGACATAAGATTTTCCTTGACCTTAAACTCCATGATATTCCCAATACTGTCAAAAAGTCAATGAACGTTCTTTCAAGACTTGATGTTGACATGACAAACCTTCATGCAGCAGGCACTATTTCCATGATGGAAGCTGCTCTTGAAGGACTTACAAGAGAAGACGGAACAAGACCTTTGCTTATTGCTGTTACACAGCTTACAAGCACAGATCAGGAAAGAATGGAAAACGATCTTCTCATTAAAGAACCTATTGATAAGGTTGTTATGCATTACGCACACAACGCAAAGCTTGCAGGACTTGACGGTGTTGTTTGCTCACCGCTTGAAGCACAGAAGGTTCATGAAACCTGCGGCGAAAAGTTCCTGACTGTAACTCCCGGCGTTCGTTTTGCGGACGGTGATGTTGGTGACCAGAAGAGAGTTATGACTCCTGCGGAAGCAAAGAAAATCGGTTCAGACTACATTGTTGTGGGCAGACCTATTACTGCTGCAGATGACCCTGTTGCTGCATACAGAAGATGCGTGGCAGAGTTCTGCGATTGATAACTGTTGTATATTTTTGTAATATTGTAATATTAAAGAAAAGAGGAAATATAAATGAGCATTAAAACAGAAGTTGCAAAGTCCTTACTTGAAATCGGCGCAGTATTCTTCCGTCCCGATGAACCCTTTACTTGGGCAAGCGGCATTAAGAGCCCTGTTTACTGTGACAACAGACTTATTCTCACTGCTCCAAAGCAGAGAGTGATTGTTGAGCAGGCTATTGCAGATACCGTAAAAGCCGAATATCCCGAAGCTGAGGTTCTTATGGGTACTTCCACGGCAGGTATTGCTCACGCAGCAATCGCAGCAGCTATTCTCGACATGCCTATGGGCTATGTAAGAAGCGGCAATAAGGATCACGGCAGACAGAACAGAATAGAAGGTAAGCTTGAAAAGGGACAAAAGGTTGTTGTAATTGAAGACCTTATTTCCACAGGCGGAAGTGTTATTGAAGTTGTTGATGCTTTGAGAGAAGCGGGGGCAGAGGTTCTCGGTATTGTAAGCATCTTTACTTACGGCATGAAGAAGGGCATCGAAAGACTTGCCGAGGCAAATGTTAAGAACGTAAGCCTTACAAACTTTGATACAATTGCCGAGGTTGCTGCTGAAATGAAGTATATTGCAGACAGCGATATTGAAAGACTCAAGAAGTTCAGAGATAATCCTTCAGACGAGAGCTGGATTGGTAAGTAAGGGGTAAGATTATGAGAAGTCTTATTGATATTCTTGAGCTTACTACCGATGAAATCGACGAACTTATTGAAACGGCAAATGATATTATCGCAAATCCTCAAAAATACAGTGAAAAGTGTCACGGCAAAAAGCTTGCAACTCTTTTCTTTGAGCCTTCTACACGTACTCGTCTTTCATTTGAAGCCGCAATGTATGAGCTTGGCGGTAACGTACTGGGCTTTTCCGAGGCTCAAAGCTCTTCAAGTGCAAAGGGGGAGAGTGTTTCCGATACCATAAGAGTTGTCAGTTGTTATGCTGATATTATTGCTATGCGTCACCCTAAGGAAGGTGCACCCTTTGTAGCTTCTATGAAAAGCCTTGTGCCTATAATTAATGCAGGTGACGGTGGCCATAATCACCCAACGCAGACTCTTACCGATCTTCTTACCATCAAACGAAAAAAAGGTAAGCTTTCAGATTTTACCATAGGCTTTTGCGGCGATTTGAAGTTTGGCAGAACTGTACACTCTCTTATAGGTGCATTGTCCAGATATGAGAATATAAATTTTGTTCTTATTTCTCCTGACGAGTTGAAAATTCCCGAATACTTAAAGGAAGAAGTTCTTGACAAAAAGAACATTAGCTATAAGCAGGTTTCAAGCCTTGATGAGGTTATGCCCCAGCTTGATATTCTGTATATGACTCGTGTTCAAAAGGAACGTTTTTACAATGAGGCTGACTATATACGTTTGAAGGATAGCTACATTCTAACTCCTGAAAAGCTGACGAGTGCAAAAAGCGACCTTTGCATACTTCATCCGCTCCCGAGAGTCAACGAAATTTCCGTTGCCGTGGATGATGACCCGAGAGCTTGCTACTTTGAACAGGCTCTTAACGGAAAGTATATAAGAATGGCACTTATTATGAAACTGTTGGAGGTAAAGTAGCATGATAGTAACTCCTCTTGAAAACGGAATTGTTTTTGATCACATAAAGCCGGGCAATGGTATTGAGATTTATAACGTTTTGAAGCTGAATGAGCTTTCAAGCAATGTTGCACTCATTCTTAATGCCAAGAGCGAAAAAATGGGTACCAAGGATATTATCAAAATAGCCGAGCTTATTGATATTGATTTTGATATACTCGGATATATTGACCCAGGTATCACCATTAGCTTTGTCAAGGACGGCAAGGTTGCAGAACGTAAAAAGCTCTCGCTTCCCGAAAAGGTTGTTGGCGTAATCAAGTGCAAGAATCCAAGATGCATTACTTCTACCGAGCAGGAGCTTGTTCATATGTTCAAGCTGACCGATAGAGAAAAGCGAGTATATCGTTGTATGTACTGTGAAACAAAAGCTAAGTAATGTAAAACACATAATCCAACGGAAACGGCTTGCCGTTTCCGATTTGTGTGTATTTAAGGCTTTCCAAAAAGTAACTTTTTTAGAAACAACTTAAAAAAGGTTGACAATTTGCATAAAAAATACTATAATAACTACATATATATTAGAAAAATACCGAAAGGATTTGAGAAGATTTGGCAAAGCAGACAACAGTTTCTTCCGAAGGTCTTAAAAAGCTTCAGGAAGAACTTGAGTATTTAAAAACCACCAAGCGCAAAGAGGTAGCTGAAGCTATCAAGGTAGCACGTGCGTTCGGAGATCTTTCCGAAAACAGTGAGTATGACGAAGCAAAGAATGAGCAGGGACTTGTTGAAGCAAGAATTGCTGAAATTGAATCCATGCTTAAAAATGTAAAGGTTATTGACGAAAGCAATATCAAAACAGACAGCGTTGACGTCGGTAACAGAGTAAAGGTTAAGGATGTAACCTTTGATGAAGAAGTAGAGTATACAATTGTTGGTTCAAGTGAATCCAATCCCGTTGAGTTTAAAATTTCAGACGAATCACCCATTGGCAGAGCACTTATCGGTGCATCCTTGGGTGAAACTGTTAAGGCTGAAACTCCCGGCGGAGAGATTGTGATGACTATTCTTGAAATTTCCAAGTAAGTCGCAAGGACGGTGTAAATTTTGGCAGAAAATCAGAATGTTGAGGCAGTAAAGATTCCTACCGAAAAGGAAATCGGCGAACAGGAACTTGTACGCCGCGAAAAATTAAAGACACTGATTGAGGCGGGGCAGAATCCTTTTGAGCTTGTAAAGTTCCCCGTTGACAAGTACAGTGTTGATATTAAAGAGAACTTTGAAAAGCTTGAAAATCAGGATGTTGTTATAGCCGGTAGAATGATGTCAAAGCGTGTTATGGGTAAGGCGAGCTTTTGCAATATCCAGGATGGCAAGGGCAGAATTCAGTGCTATGTTGCACGTGATGAAATAGGCGAAGAACCCTATGCAGGATTTAAAAAGCTTGATATCGGAGATATTGTTGGTATCAAGGGTTTTGTTTTTAAAACAAAGACAGGGGAGATTAGCGTTCATGCCAAGGAGCTTACGCTTCTTTCCAAGAGCCTGAAGGTGCTTCCCGAAAAGTTCCACGGTCTTACTGACCAGGAAACAAGATACCGTCAGAGATATGTTGACCTTATCGTAAATCCCGAGGTTAAGGATACCTTTGTTAAGAGAAGCCTTATTTTGAAGGAAATCAGAAACTTCCTTGATAACAGAGGTTATCTTGAGGTTGACACGCCTGTTCTTCATACGCTTGAAATCGGTGCTTCCGCAAGACCTTTTGTAACTCATCACAATACTCTTGATATCGATATGTATCTGAGAATTGAAACCGAGCTTTACTTAAAGCGTCTTATTGTAGGCGGCTTCGATAAGGTATATGAGGTTGGACGTATTTTCAGAAATGAAGGTATGGACCCCAGCCATAATCCTGAGTTTACTTCAATAGAACTTTACGAAGCGTATATTGATTATCATCAGCTTATGGATTTGGTTGAGGAGCTTTATTCAACGCTTACAAGGAAAATTTGCGGCAGCGATGTGATTACCTATCAGGGCACAGAAATCAATATGGGTTCACCCTGGCAGAGACTTACAATGGCTGAGGCTGTTAAAAAGTATGCAGGTGTTGACTACTACGACTGGAAGACAGACGAGGATGCAAGAGCTGCTGCTAAAGAAAAGCATGTTGAAGTTGAAAAGGATGCTACAAAGGGAGCTGTCCTTGTTGAATTCTTTGATGCATTTGTTGAAGAAAATCTTATCCAGCCTACATTCATTTATGACTATCCCGTTGAAAATTCTCCTCTTGCAAAGCGTAAGGCAAACGACCCTGCGTTTACGGAAAGATTTGAGTATTTCATATATGCAAGAGAAATGGGTAATGCTTTCAGTGAACTGAATGACCCCATTGACCAAAGACAGCGCTTTGAAAAGCAGGTTGCTGCTAAACAAAAGCAGCCGGGTGGCGAAAATGCAAGAGTTGATGGAGACTTTATCACCGCTCTTGAATACGGTATGCCACCAACTGGCGGTCTCGGCTTCGGTGTAGACAGACTTGTTATGCTTCTTACTGACAGCTTTTCAATCAGGGACGTTCTCTTGTTCCCCACAATGAAGCCAATGGATGAATAAGAAAATGGGAGAAGATAAGAACAGTACGCCAAAGGAAAAAATGACATTTCTTAAATGGATTGATAACTTTTGGTATCATAATAAAGCGGCAACAATAATCGGTGTTTTTGCATTGATTATAGTTGTAATCGGTATGACTCAATTTTTAACAAAAAATGAGCCTGATGTGTTTATTTATTCGGTCGGTCACAATGTTGATAATCTTACGGCTGTCGCTTCCGATTCATTTAAAGACGATATGGCGGCATATTTTGCACAGGATTATAACGGTGACGGAAAAGTGGTTGTTGACTACAAAGAAGATGCCTTTGTTATGGTAAAAACAGAGGAGGGCAACAGATATGTATACGACCCTAATGCACAAATGACCGAAACCCAGCGCTTCAATCTTGAACTTGGCATGGGTGACTGCGTGATATATATTATGGAGCCGGCTTTTTTCAATGCAAATACTGATTATCTTGCGGACTTGCAGGATGTTTTGGGTGAAACTCCCAAGAACGCTGTTTCCGGTAAAGGTATTGAGGTTTCAAATTTAAAGGCTTATCGTAATACAGCATTGTCAAGATTCCCCGAAGATTACGTAATTTGCGTTTCTCGGAAAAAATCCAATTTCAGTGATGATTATTATGCAGGAAACATAGAATTTTTCAAAAATCTTGTTGAATATAATGTTGTAACCGATGCTGAATAATTATGTAATAATATAGCGGATTTACTTGCCGTACGTAAAGAAATCTGCGATTAATATTATTAAAGGAAAAAACAAAAATTCATTAATTTCGTAAAGGAGGCAAGTGTACGGCTATTTTGCCGATACACAACATCTTATGAAGAAGTTTTTAGTTTATTGTCTTGTTGCAATTATGCTCGTTGCTTCTGTTTCAGTTGTTGCATCCGCTGCAGCAGCTGATTGGACAAAAGGTAACGGCTTCCATGTTTATCAGTCAGCTGACCCTGCAACACCCAAGGTAACTGCAGGCAGAGTTCAGGTTGAACAGAACGCTCCCGTTACAGTTGAAGATGCTGACGGCGAATACGGCGTTAAGGTTGCTCATAAGGGTTACTATGAATCCGGTGACAACTGGGGCGGCGTTGTTTCCAATGAAAAGTTTGGTCTTAACGGACTTGAAGTTACTGTAAACTTTGAAGAAGTACCTGTAGTTGACGGTTCCGATGACTGCTGGATCGCTCTCGACCTCGTTGACGAAGCAAGATCCTTCAGAACTAACGATCCCTACAACCCCGGTCTTATCGACCTTATCCGTTTCGGCAGACCTGAAGTAGAACTTTATGGTGCTAAGGGCTGGGGCGGCACTGGTAAGAGCGGTATCAACGGAAGCGATTTCGCAGTTAAATCTGGAGATACTCTCAAGCTCAGCGTTAAGTATGACCTTGGTCAGTATATCGTTACATTTACTCATAACGATACAGCTACTTTCGAAGTACCTGCAGAACTTACACTTCAGGCAAGTGATGAAGTATGGACAGAAGGAACAGCACACGTTCTCGTTATGGCATCCTGCTTCGGCGTTGATAAGAACTTCAAGTACACTGTTAACGTTAAGCCCGGTGTAGGCCTTACAGAAGAAGAAATTGCTAACAAGGCATTTGAAAAGGCAAAGGCTGCTAACATCAAGACAGTTGAAACAGCTATCGAAGACATCACAGATGTTCTTGCTGACGCTCAGGAAGAAGCCGGCGAAAATACAGCTGAAGACGTGGTTGCAAACATGACAATCATTGAAAATGCACTTGCAACTGCTAATGCTCAGATTGATGCAGTTAGAGCTGCAACTACTGAAGAAGAAGCTACAGCTGCTGCAGATGCTGCTACTGCTGCTAAGGCAGAAGCCGATGCTGCATTTGATGCACTTGAAGCATTCATCGAACTCTTCGGTTCTGAAGCAGCTCCTGAAGAACCTGCTGTTGATGGAGCTCCTGAAGAAGCACCTGCTACAACACCTTCTGCTGATAAGACAGTTGTTGACGGCGATGGCGGTGATGGCAACGACTTCCCTTGGGGCATTATTATTCTTGTAGTAGTTGTAGTAGTTGTTGTAGTAGTTGTTGTAGTTGTTCTTGGCAAAAAGAAGAAATAATCACAACAATACATAGCAATGCTTAAATAATTTTAAGACGGTACGCTGTACGGCACGTACCGTCTTTTTTCTGCCTTTTTTGTATAAAAAAACGCCCGATAAATATCGGGCAGAAATTGTAAAATACGTATTTAGATGTGTTCTTCAAGCCACTGCTCAGCCTTTGCCTTGGAAATTCTTGAAATGTCTTCGGTGGGGTGAATAGAGTCTTCGCCGCCGTTAACATATACAAAGTAAAGTCCGTCGGGTGTCTGGAACAGGATTTCTTCGTAGCCTGTTGATTCACCGTAGTTTCCGAATGTAACCTTCTTTACGATGGTTGCTGTTTCTGTGTCATACTCCTTCTTGCAAATAATCTTTTTCATGATTAATCCTCCGTGTTATATAAATTTTATTTATTTCCTGTTGATCCAAATCCGCCATCGCCCCTGACGGTTTCACAAAGACTTTCACATTCTGTAAATTGAGCAGTAAGATAGGGAAGAATAACAAGCTGTGCAATTCGTTCGCCTGAAGAAATAACTGCTTCTTTATCAGATTGGTTGTGTAGAGCTACCATAATCTCTCCACGGTAGTCGGCATCAATAACGCCAACCTTGTTAGCGGGAGCAAGTCCTTTTTTTGTGGCGAGTCCGCTTCTTGCAAATATAAATCCTCCGTAACCTTCGGGAATTTCCATTGCCAGACCTGTGTGAATTAAAACTGTCTGTCCCCGAGAAATGACAATATCCTCATCGCATAGTGCATAAAGGTCAGCACCTGCGGAAAATTCAGTTGCATAGGTCGGAACTGTAGCCCTGTTATCAAGCTTTGTGAAATTCACTTTTACTTTCATTATTTGTCACCACCATAGTTTATATACTGATTATACAACAAAAGTAAAATTTTTGCAAGATATTTTTAAAACACTTTGCATATTAGTTGACTATTTTTAATAATATGGTAAAATATTTTTGTAATTTTTTGCATAATTTTGTTGGAGGCATATCATGTTTGGCGTAATAGTAAACTGTGTAACAGTAATTATAGGAAGTATAATCGGTATGTTGTTCAGAAACTTTATTCCTAAGAAGATGACTGACGGCATTATGATCGGTATTGGTTTATGTACGATATATATTGGCGTTGACGGTGCTCTTACGGGTGAAAATACACTCGTTCTTATTCTGTCCATGGCTCTTGGTGCTATCATCGGATATGCAGCTGATATAGACGGCAAAATCAATAAGTTCGCTGATTTTATAACCGGGAAATTTGCCAAAGACGAAGGGAGTGGAGGTGCTGCACAAGGCTTTGTAACTGCAAGCCTTATTTTCTGCGTCGGTGCAATGACAATTGTTGGTTCAATTCAGGCAGGCGTCAGCGGTGATAATACCTTGCTTGTGACAAAGGCTATTCTTGACCTTGTTTCATCACTTGCACTTGCAGCAACCTTTGGATTCGGTGTGCTTCTGTCTGTTGCATTTGTCTTTGTTTTTCAGGGTGGTTTGGTTCTGCTTTCGGGAGTTATTGCACCGTATCTTACAGCTTCCTTGCAGAATGAAATGATTTGTGCTGGCTCGGTGCTCATTATCGGTCTTGGACTTAATATAATAGGTGTATCAAAAATCAAGGTTGCTAATTATTTGCCTTCGATGTTTATTGCACCTTTTTTGACTCCTTTGCTTAATAAACTTGTGGAGATTATGTAATTATTCCTTTTTGGAGGATGATAGTAATGAAGAAGGAATCTTCTGTGTTTAATATTTTTTCTCTTGTTTTTTTAAATTTTTCATTTTGGATTTCTTCTGACTATCCTCGCCATATTTTTGAACGTGTTTCTTTTGGATATGATGTTTCAAAATGTATTTTTAATGCGCTTTCGCTGACGATATATTTTTTCTTTCTCGCTGCCATTGTAGCATGTGGAAATAATCTTTTTTCAAAGCGTTTATTAAAATGGGATAATAATTATTCTTTTCGTCATTGTATTATAAATGTTGTTTTGTTGTTTGTAATTCAAGTTTGTTTTGAATTACTGAATTCAATGATTGCTCCTTTGTTTGGCTTGTGGGGTTTTTTGTTCGAAGATTTCCTTTTGTTGGGTCTTTGGATTGCTGTACTTTTTGTTTTAACTCGTAAGCGTAATTTAAAACTGAAATTTGACGGCAAGTCTGGCGCATTTTATGGTATCATTCTGATTATATTTTTGTTTTGCATAATAACAGATATCAGTATCTGTATTGAGTTGGTTGAGCTGTTTGAGAAGTATGTTCCTTTTAGCAATGCTTTGAATGTATTATCCCAAAACGGTCTTTTCCGTCATTCTCTTGTTCTGCTTGTTCTTGATACAATTTTGGGTGTTGCTGTAATTGAAATTCTCTCACGGCAAGAAGAAGGTGTTCCTTCTCTAATGGACATGATTACTGAGGATGAGGATAATAATTATCAAAACGGTAATAGGACATTTATTGGAGCTGTAACTTCTTGTATAAGAGTTGCAATTCTTGCATTACTATGCATGATACTTGTTATTTTGCCAAGTGCTGTTTTTGCTCGTACGGGGTTCTTGTCGCGTTTGAATTACAATGTAATGAATAAAAGCGGAATAGGTGATGGTGGTTTTGGTGACACAGAAACAACTCTAAGTGTATCTCGCTATTTTGATTCTAATGCTGAAAGAACATGTTTTTTGAAAAAAACAGTTTTATTGAATAATTGCGTTTTGTCTGACGGGAAACCGTTATGTGACAGGTATGCACTTAATGCGGGTCTTGATAATTATAATTATGATATTGTTGACGGAAGAATTGAGAGATCCGGTAATTATAAGGAATATATTTTTGACGGAAAAACAGCATATCTGTTTAAAAACAGTGCCATTTGCTATTCAAAAGGCGATGTTCCTGTTGTTGTTCCTTTGGAAAAGCTATGTGATATTGAGCAAGATGAAATTGTTACTAATGTTCTCAAAATGATGTTGAAGGAAGGCAATATATTTGCTTTTGAGTTTGGAAAGGAATATTTATCTAAGTTTGATTATGACTTTTTCCTTGATTATGTTGATAGATTTTCTGAAAGAAAATTTACTCAAAATGAAACTTTATATATTAATAAGTTGATGTATAACGCAGACTATATCGTGAGTCTTGCAAGAAATTTGTAATCAAAATGCGGTTGCCAATCCTTTATGGTACGGCAACCGCTTTTTATAGCTTTAAATTAAGTGTCAAGATAAATCTTTAGTAAAACAGAAATAGTTTAAATTATTTGATAAACTCATTTGATAAACTCATTTGGGTTGTGCTTTACGCCTTTAACAATTTCAATAAGGGGAAGAGGATTGTTTGCAGTAATAAGGGAAGCACCCTTGCTGATGCAAAGCTCAGCGTCTTCTTTTGTATCGGCACAGAACAGATGCATGGGAAGTCCTTTTTTAGCGAATATTTCAAAAACCTCGCTTCTTACCACGTTCATTGAAATGCCTATTTCGTCATAAGCATCATAGCCGTCAAATTCTCCCATCTGAAAGTCGGGATAACCCATTGTTCTGCCATTATGCTTTTCCTTTATGTAGCGGATGATTCTACCGTTGAAGGCATAGAACCAGCAATCGTCAAAGAAGCCGTATTTTTTGAGAATTTCAACTGTCTTATCAACACATTCTTCGGTGTAATCCTTGATTTCAACACCAAGACGGATTAAAGGCTTTGTTTCCTTGCACATCTTGCAAAGCTCCTCTAAGGTTGGAATGGTAAGTCCCATATCTTTGAACTTGTCGCCGTGGGAAGCGGGAGCATAGGGATTGAGCTTCTTTACTTCTTCAAGCGTCATCTGTCTTATGTCACCTTCAACACCGCAGGTTCTTTTGGGGTTGCAGTCGTGCATAATAACAGGCACCTTATCCTTGGTGAGCCATACGTCAAATTCAAAGGCGTCTGCTTCAACTTTTAATGCACCTTCAAATGAAATCATAGTGTTTTCGGGGTAAAACGCACACATACCTCTGTGGCTTTCAACAAAAACTTTCTGCATAGTAATTCTCCTTTACATAAATAATTCTTTTTCAATTCCCAAATCCCACGCAAGGCGTGAGAGAACATACTTATCACGGATGTTTTTGGTTGCAATAAAAGTATCAAATATAATGCCGTCGTCAATGTTTATTTCATTCGGCATTTTTGGCAGTTTAATAGAGGAATACAGCCTATCTATTTCATGAAACGAAGGTATCTCATCGTTTATGGTTTTAATTATTTCATCCCAGCTTGAGATTATCTTGTCAAGTCTTGCTTTGTGGTTGTCTAGATTGAATTTTTGTTCCTTTTCTTCCTGACGAATCATGGCGTTTGCACCGCTTCCAACGAAATCCAACAGGAATTTTGAGTGCTCATTAAAATTGAAGCTTTTTGCAAATGCAATTGCTTTTTGTCTGTCAGGTGTAATATTTTTGAGTTTTTCAAAAAGCTTTATTGCAATGTAAGAGCCGATACCTGTTTGTATGCCGTGTAAATCAACAGGTGTACCCTTTGATAAACCTCTCATATCCCAAATGTGTGAAATGTAGTGTTCAACTCCCGAAGCGGGTCGGCTGCAGCCTGCATATGCCATTGCCATACCTGTTATTACGAGAGATTCAAATACCGCTTTTACTGCTTCTTCATCACGCTGTAACAGCTTCTCGGCATTGTCTGTGCAGTCTTTAAGGCATCCTCTTATTATGGAGGCTATTGTTTCACAGTGATACTCATCATTTATGATGTTTGAGATTTTCCATTCGGCAAGGCTTGTGTATTTTGCAATGACATCGCCAAGTCCTGCTTTGAGCATCTTGTCGGGTGCTTTGCAAAGTATATCTGTATCACCGATAATAGCATCTGCACACTTTGAAGGGATAGAGGTTTTTAATCCGTCACGCTCCATGGAAGATGTATCTGAAGCATATCCGTCCATTGAAGGTGCAGTGCCGACAATTATATATGGCTTTGATGAAACGGTTGCAAGAATTTTGCTAATGTCATTAATAACACCGCTTCCGACGCCGATTATAATGTCGCAGGATTTGTCAAAATGGAGAACTGCAGAACCTGTATATTCTTCGTCAGGAATTGGTTTTTCAGTTTTGAAGGTAAAAAGAGTGTGGTCAATTTTTTCATTTTTTAGAATTGAAATAACCATATCGCCTGCAACTTTTTTTGTGTTGATATCACAAATAATAAACGCCTTGCGACCATTAAGCTTTCTAATGATTTCAGGTAGATTATTAATTACTCCCTTTCCGCAATAAATCAAGTCGGTGGGGAATGAATGTACTTTTCCGCAAGCACATTTTTTTCCGTTTATTGATAATACATCTTTTAAAGTCATGATATTCCTCCTTTGTTTTAATTATATACTTTCTTGTAAAAATATCAATATTTGAAAACACTATTGACAAAATAGTCAAATTATGATTATAATGATGATAGTAATGATTGTAAAGGTGATTGTATTGTCAATATATCAAAGAGAAGACACTTATATTAAGTTGCTGTCAGAAAAAAGCAGAACTGTAAAAGAACTGTCAGGGCTTATGTATGTCAGCGAGCCTACGGTACGCCGTGATATTGCAGAAATGAAAAACAAGGATATAGTTGCGTGCAATAGGGGAAGTGTAAGTCTGAAAATTAACAGTCCTGACAAGAGAACACCTCTATTTTTACGTGACGGTGTTAATAATGAGAAAAAGCAAATTATTGCTTCAAAAGCTGCAAAACATATTAAAGACGGCTATGTTATTATGCTTGACGCTTCAACAAGTGCATATTGTCTTATTCCTCACCTTGCAGCGTTTCGGAATATCATATGTATTACCAATGGGGCAAAGTCTGCAATTGCACTTGCATCAATGGGGATTAAGACCATTTGCTGCGGCGGTGAAATTGTTGGTGATTCATTTTGCTATATTGGTTCGGAAGCGGAAGCAATGCTGAATTCTTATAATGCGGATGTTGCTTTTTTCTCCTGCAGTGCTGTCGATGAAAACGGAATTGCAAGCGACACGTCAATAGGTGAAAACAACATTCGCAGAATTATGATTAAAAATTCACGAAAATGCTTTTTGCTGTGTGACAGTTCAAAGTTCAATAAAAGGCATTTGAATATTCTGTGCGACGTGAAAGATATTAACGGTATTATCAGCGAATAACGAAAAAGGATGAACTTTGTATTGAAGCTCATCCTTATTTCTTTAAATCATCCTATATGTTTAATGGTTTTATCAACCAGCTCATCAATTATTATTGTACCCATGTCAATTATCTGAGTGTGAAGCTTGCCGTTAAACGGCTTTATCCAGTATTTGTCAATACACTCAATACCGCCCCGCAGACCTAAAATTGAGCCCACCGTTGCACCGTTGCAGTCGGTGTCAAAGCCTGTTTCAACAGCCATGCAGATGGACTTACCGAAATCCCCGCCGCCGTAAAGAAGGCTTGCTGTAACAATCATTGCATTTGGATTTGTGTGACACCAACCGTGGGAAGTGTATTCGTTGTATTTATTATGAATGCTCCTAAAGCAGTCAGCTTGTGAAACACCATTTTCAAATCCGTCTATTACTTGCATTATGTCCTCGAAAAGACGGCTTGTATATGGGATTTCAGATAATCCTGCAAAGATAATTTGTTTGATATCACCTGTTACAGCCGCTGCCGCAAGCATTGCCGCAACAAACATTTCACCGTATATGCCGTTCTTGACGTGAGAGATGCAGGCATCACGGAAAGCCATTTCAGCAGCAAGCTCGGGATTGCCCGGATTAATGTATCCAAAGTAATCGGCTCTGATTTGTGCACCAATCCATTCACGGTATGGATTCTGATAAATGGCTGAGCTTGGGGGTGCGTATCCTTTTATAAAGTTGCAATAAGCAATACGTTCCGCTGTGCAATATGCATTTTTCGGTTGAAGCTCCATCCACGCCTTTGCAACATCCTCACTTGTGAAATTCTTTCCGTATTTTTCTATCACAAGTTGATATAGAACTGTATAGTTTGTATCATCATCTGCAGGCATTCTGTCGATTTTGTCGGCAAAAGGTCTTGACTTCAGATTATATTTGTATTTATCCTTTACTTCATCAGTAACATCGGTGCTGAGAATATATCTGTGCATCGGATAGTTCCCGCTTTCTTTGAGAAAGGGAACAAGCTCATCAGTACGTATTCCTTCCACCGTCTTGCCAAGCATACAGCCTGCAATTCTGCCATACCATGCACCCTTAATTTTGCTGTTCATGCATTCGCTTGTTTTGCTCGGAAGTGCAATAAGCTTTTTTCGCAATGCCTTTATTTCTTCAAGGCTGCTTGGCTCGTTATATTTGTAATCGTTCTTGATTTTTGCTTTTGATATTATTTTAAACAGGGTATCTGCAAGCTCCTTCTTTTCTTCACTTGTGGGAAGCGAGGAAACGCAGGTGAATAAATCCTTGTATCTTTCGATATCCAAGCCCTCATCGACACACTGTTGATATTCGGTCATTAATGTGCCTGCATAAAACTCCCATGGATGAAGAGAAGTATAGGAGGGTTGATACTCCATTTCTTCAACAGCTCTCTTTGTTCTGTCTAAAACAAGCTCGTCTAAAGAAATGTCAAAATACTTTGATATTTCAATAATCTTTGAAATCTCGGGAATTGCCATTCCGTTTTCCCATTTTTGAACTGACTGTCTGGATACTTTGAAAATTTCGGCAAATTCTTCCTGAGAAAGCTTGTGTGTTGTTCTCAAGCGATTTATTTTATCATTTAATGCCATACTGATACCTCCTTAGTTTCTTGCATTTTAGTGCAATCAACTTTAAAATTCAACCAATCACCAACAGCAAAAAATGCCAATCTCAGGTTGCTTATCTCAGTGTAACAAGAGCACCGACTCTGCAAGCACGTTTGAAGCATTCGGCTATAAATGATTCAATTGGCATTGAGCAGTATACATCATGCTCGTGTCTGTCGGGCTTGTTTGTAAGGGTAAGCTCAAAGGTGAGAGTGTCGGTAAAGCTGTATTTCTTTAGTCTTGACGCAATATCCTGCCAATTTCCTATGCCGTCAAAGGGGAGAAGATGAAGGTCATCAATGTAGGTGATTTCACCGCTATAGTCACGAATACCCAAATTGTCGTTTATGTGTGTACCCATAATTCTGTTGCCGTAAAGAGCCATCATGTCCTTTGAATTGTTGTAGCACATTTCGTGACCTGTGTCCCAGCAAAAGCCGACGTGCTTTTCGTTTTTGAATGCATTCATAAGAAGGGCAAGATATTCTTCACCTTCGGTGTTTTCGAGAGCTAATTTTACTCCAAGCTCACCTGCACGCTTAACTACTTTTGAAAAGTATTCAACACCCCTGTCATTTGGCTCGTGATTGCGAAAACCTATGAAAGCATGTATTACCGTGAGCGGCACATCGTTATCAGCACAGGTTTCTACACAGCTTATAAGCTCATCAATACATTCTTTTGCTTCCTCGTCCGTTCCGTGCCATATGCCTTTCATTTTGGTAAAAGGTGCGTGAATTGACTGATATACCATGCCGAGTTCATTTGCTTTCTTTCTGTAAAGAGGTGTATCTGTATCGCATTTGAAGTCAGTAAAGAAGCCGTCAAATCCTGCGTTGTGAAAAAGCTCTATTTGTCTTTCGGTTGGTACGCCGTAGGACTTGCTTGTGGCTAATATTAGTTTTACATTTTTCATAACGTTGTACTCCTTGTCGTTTTTTTTATTATACAATAATTCGCATGTAATGTCAATAAAAAAGCCCTCCTTTCGGAAGGCTTGCAGTCTGTATCAAAACCCCATTTCCGCAAAGGGAATGGGGTAAAATAATGTAAAAAAACAGAAACAAGAGGAAATTTGAGAAAAAGCAATTCTTCACCGAACCTATGAATTGCATATTTTTTGAGATTCATGGCAGCAAAC
>JAZNIM010000039.1:0-3433 GCA_045577475.1 Eubacteriales bacterium
CATTCACAGAAAGAGTTTTTTTAAGAAGTATTATGATGCAAAAAACAGTGCGGACAAGTAGCAGACGAAAAGCGGGAGCGGGCGGAGAAGCCTATGCGGCGATGCTTCTTGCCAAGGACGGCTACAGTATAATGTGCCGCAACTACACCTGTCCCGGCGGCGAAGTTGATATAATAGCAACCAA
Organism: Eubacteriales bacterium; assembly: GCA_045577475.1. Taxonomy (GTDB): domain Bacteria; phylum Bacillota; class Clostridia; order Oscillospirales; family CAG-382; genus UMGS1387. Next base: position 185 of record JAZNIM010000039.1, read on the forward strand.
GGATTCATATATCTGTTTTGTAGAGGTGAAGATGCGCAGTCTTTCCTCGGGTGAGGATGCCAAAGCCGCGGTGGACGACATTAAATTACAGAGAATTAGCAGCAGTATAAAGCACTTTTTTGAGGAATACAAGGATAATAAATATGCTTGTTCACTCACCCCGAGAGTGGATATTATAGAGCTTTACACAGCAAAAGGTATGGTTAAACGGCACAATCACATCAAAGGCGTGGAAATACGCTGAAAACGGAGGTGGCAGTATGCCTTCACTTTTTGATTTACACTGCGATACCGCCTATGAAATGTATAAAAGCAAACAAAATTTAGTCAATAACAGTCTTGGCGTTGACCTTGAAAAGTACTCGTGTTTTGACAAAAAGGCTCAGGTTTTTGCAATCTGGTCGGATGAGGCGTTATCGGATGACGAGGCTTATGTTAATTTCAAGCACGTTTCGGCGGAATTTACAAGTCAGCTCGAAGAAAACAGCGAGAGCATAAAGCTGTGTAAGAACGCTTCGGATATGAACGAGGCGTTTGACGGCGGAAAAATGTGTGCACTGATGTCTGTCGAGGATGCAAGACTTTTGGGAAACGACTTGTCACGTCTTGAAACCCTTTATAATGAAGGCGTGAGAATTTTGACTCTCGGTTGGAAGGGACTGACGGTTATTGGCGGCAGCTATGACACGGAGGAGGGTCTTACGGATTTCGGCTTTGAGGTTGTAAAGGCTTGTGAGGATTTGGGCATTACCGTGGATGTTTCACATCTTTCGGAAAAAGGCTTCTGGGATGTGGCAAATAAAGCATCAAAGCCGTTTATTGCTTCCCATTCCAATGCAAATCTTATATGCTCACATAAGAGAAATCTTACAGATGTGCAGTACAGAACAGTTGCTTCTTCGGGTGGAATTGTGGGTGTAAGCCTTGTGGCAAAGCATCTTGCAAAGGTGTACAGAGATAATAATCCCGATGCCATGACGGCTATTGAGGTGGTGTGCTCACACATAGAGCATTTTCTTGAAATTGATGAAAAAGCACTGTGCCTTGGTCTTGATTTTGACGGAACAACGCCTCTTGCAGGGCTTGAGGATGTTTCAAGAGTGGGTGTTTTGTATGAGGCACTTACAAACAGGGGTCTTGACGAAGATAAGGCTGACGGCGTATTTTTCGGAAATGCCTTTAGATTTTTTAACAATGCATTAAATTAGATTTTCACATAAAGAAAGGACATGTAAAATGAATTACTTCAGCACAAGGGACGTTGAAAAGCTTCATCCCAAAACATCGGCACAGGTTATCAAGCAGGGTATCGCAGAGGACGGAGGATTATTTCTTCCCGATCATATACCCCAGATTGACCTTGAATTTATAAAGAACATCGGCACGCTTCCTTACTGCGAAAGAGCAGCAAAGGTGCTGTCGCTTTACCTTACAGACTACACATATGATGAGCTTCTCGACTGTGCAACAAAGGCATACGGCGATAATTTCGGCGATTTTGCCGCACCGGTAAGCAGTTTTATCGGTGACGATTTGAGAGTGCTTGAGCTTTGGCACGGTCCTACATGTGCATTCAAGGATATGGCACTTCAGATTATGCCAAGACTCCTTTCACTTGCTCTTAAAAAGACGGGCGAAGATAAGACGGCATACATTCTTGTTGCCACAAGCGGAGATACAGGCAAGGCGGCTCTTGAAGGCTATAAGGATGTTGACAGCATTAAAATTATGGTATTCTATCCCGAAGACGGTGTCAGCGACATGCAGAAAATGCAGATGGCAACACAGGAGGGCGGCAATGTTTGCGTAACTGCAATCAAGGGTAACTTTGACGATGCACAGACAGGTGTTAAGAGGATTTTTGCGGATGATAAGGCTAAGAAGCTTCTTGCCGACAAGGGAGAATTCCTTTCAAGTGCAAACTCCATCAACTGGGGCAGACTTGCACCTCAGATTGTTTACTATATTTCAGCATATGCAGACCTTGTTGCTGAAGGAGATATTCAGCTTGGCGAAAAGGTTGATATCACCGTTCCCACAGGTAACTTCGGTAATATCTTTGCGGCATACTTGGCAAAGCGCATGGGGCTTCCCGTAAACCGCTTTATCTGTGCTTCCAACAGCAATAACATACTTACGGATTTCCTTAACACAGGCGTTTATGACAGAAACCGTAAGTTCTATACAACAATTTCTCCTTCCATGGATATTCTTATTTCATCAAATCTTGAAAGACTTCTCAGCTTTATTGCAGGAGCTTCAAAGACACGTGAATACATGGAAAAGCTCTCTAAGGACGGGGTATATGCAGTAGAGCCTACAATCTTGGAAAAAATCAAGTCTGAATTTTCTGCTTACTGCTGTGATGAAGAAAACTGCATGGAAACCATTAAGAGCACCTTTGGCAAATATTCTTATCTTTGCGACCCCCATACAGCGGTTGCTGTCAAGGCGGCACACATGTATCTTGAGGAAAACGGCAAGGGTCTGAAGAATATTGTTGCATCCACTGCAAGTCCTTATAAGTTTGCGGCAGATGTACTTGTTTCCCTGGGCGAAGAAGTTCCCGCTGATTTAAAGCAGGTGCTTGTAAAGCTCAGTGACGTTTCTAAGACAGAGATTCCTGCACCTCTTAATGATTTGTTTGACAAGAGCGTAAGATTTACAAAGTCCGTTGAAAAGGGTCATGAGAGCCTTCTTGGAGAAGTTCTGGCATTTTAAGTTTTTTGGACAAACATTGATTGGGAGGTAACACTGTACCGTGAACGGCGAGCAGAATGAGCAAAATATGAATACCGTTAAAGGTATGGTGGACAACATTACCTACCACAATCCCGACAACGGATACACAATATGTACAATAGACTGCGAGGGTGAGGAAATCACCCTTGTAGGCTGTATACCTGCAATTAACGAGGGTGAATTCATATATGCCGAAGGCTCATGGAAAAACCACCCCACTTACGGCAGACAGTTTAGCGTAGAAAGCTATAAAAAGGAGCTTCCCGCCACTACCGATGCCATTCTTGCATATCTTTCATCGGGGGTAATAAAGGGCATAGGACCTGTTACGGCAAAAAGAATTGTGGACAGGTACGGTGAGGAAACTCTTTCGGTAATGGAGGAGCACCCCGAATATCTTGCGGATATAAAAGGCATATCCCCAAAGCGTGTTAAGGAAATAAGCGAAAGCTTTGCAAATCAGTACGGTATGCGTCAGGTTATGCTTTACTTTGAAGGCATGCTGTC
>JAZNIM010000040.1:0-6482 GCA_045577475.1 Eubacteriales bacterium
CGATTGTTACACCTCCTAAAATTATACTTTTTGACGAAAACAGCAGAGATATATGACCACATCGACAAGTAATTATGTAATCAGATGCCAACAGCGGAAACCACCGCACTGTGCTTGCTTTGATTTTCAACGGTGTATAATCCCGGTTTTCGCAATTCATCCTTGAAGGATGCACCGTCAAAAATTCTTATATTTCCGATTTTCTTGCCGGGAGTCCATGCTGTATTTTTGGCTTCATGCTCTATAATCTGTATAGTCATGCATTTTGGATAAACAACATAAACATTTTCCACATTTTCACCGTTGGAATATTCGTTAAGCTCAACCGATTTGGAAAGAGGAAATGAAATACCGCCGCCAAAGCCCTTTATTAAGGGAATCAGTGACCAAAGATGCGCCTGCTTGTCGGAGATAAACTGTACACCCGAATTCTTAAACCGATAAGTACTTAATACCGATACATTGTATGTTTTGTCGGGAGTCCTGACAACAAATGACTTTGTTAAATCTCCCAAAATCTCATAAGAATTCTCTTTGCAAATCTGCTGTATTTCATCACTGAATTTTCTAAGCTTCAAAGATTTAAATAAAATCATGATTATACCTCCAAAAAAATCTTAAACGGCGACAGCCAAATTAAAGTTTTTGCGGAGCTTTTTTCAAAAAGCGACCGTACACCTGCGTTACATAAACTAACTACATTCCTCTCACAATATCACCGTATTTCAGCTGGAAGGGAGCTTTTACGGAAAATCTCATTTGAGGATGGGGTGCAGACTCAATTGCATTTCCGTCCATATCCCGCATATCTTCAAGAACGATGTTACGAGTTTTTACACCGGGAGAAACAAGCTGGCATTCTTCGCCGTTAAGAGCCTTGTTTCGCTGATAGAGTACTGCTCTGCCTGTTGCTTCGTCATAGCTTTCGACTGTGGCAAGGAATGCCTTGTCACGGATATATCCGCCGTCCTTGGTAATCTGTGCATTTTCACTTGGTGCATCAAAGAAGTAGCCTGTGCCGTACTCGCGGTGGCTGACGCTTGTAAGCTCTGTGTGAAAATCCTCGTCAAATACATAGCTGTCGGGATTTGCCATGTACCGCATAAGCTCTGTTTTGTAAGCATTTGCGGTGACGGCTGTATAATAGGCACTCTTGACTCTGCCTTCAATTTTAAAGGAATCAATGCCTGCCTTTACAAGCTCGGGAATGTGTGCAATCATGCACATGTCCTTTGAGGAGAACATGTAAGTTCCTCTTTCGTTCTGAACAAGGGAAACAATCTCGTCGGGACGTTTTTTTTCAAAAATCTCGGCGTACTGTTCTTTGTCAAAGTATTCCCATCTGCATGGCTGTGCACATTTGCCGCGGTTGGCATCACGGCCTGAGAAAAAGTTGGAAAGAAGGCATCTTCCTGAATATGAAACGCACATTGCACCGTGAACAAAGGCTTCAAGCTCAAGCTCAGGCGGAATGCTGTCACGGATTTTCTTTATTTGCTCCAAAGACAACTCTCTTGCAAGAACAATTCTTGTTGCCCCCAGGCTTTGCCACATTTTGCATGCCTCTGAGTTTACCGTACTGCTCTGTGTTGAAACATGAAGCTCTATTGAAGGACAGTAGGTTCTTGCCATGGAAAACACGCCAAGGTCGCTTATAATTAGAGCATCGGGTTTTACATGACTTTCAAGGAAAGCAAGATAATCTCTGAGAGGTTCAAGCTCGTTTTCATGGGGGAGAACGTTGACCGTGATATATATTTTCACGTTTCTTTCATGGGCATATTTAACGGCTTCAATAAGCTCATCATTTGAAAAGTTGTCGCTTGCCGCTCTCATGCCGAAGCTGTTACCAGCGAGATAAACGGCATCGGCACCGTAGAGAATGGCAAATTTCATTTTTTCAAAGTTGCCTGCAGGAGATAAAATTTCGGGTCTTTTCAAGGTAATACTCCTTCGGTATGTGATTAGTCATCAGACTGTTCTTTCTTTTGTGCTTCCTGTTCAGCCTTGAGGCGTGCTTCTTCTTCGGCTTTTGCTTTTATTTCCTCAGCTATTTTGTTTGATTTTGCGATGTTTGCATTGTGTTGAGAGAGAGTCTGTGCAAAAACAGTTTCTCCGTTTGCCATTGTGAGGAAGTAGTAGTAGTTGGTGTCTTCAGGATAAAGAGCCGCATAAATTGCTTCAATACCCGGGTTGCAGATAGGTCCGGGAGGCAGTCCTATATTTGTATAGGTGTTGTAGGGGTGATCAAAGTCTGTTTCACCGCCGCCAAGTGTTTTCTTGTCATAGCCTGCAATTCTGTAAGCATACAAGGTTGTAGCATCTGAACCGAGGTATTTGAAGGTTCCGCTTCTGTCGTTAAGACGGTTGTGGAATACTGAAGAAATGTTTCCGAAGTTTGCAGGCGAGTCGCCTTCGGCTTCAATCATGGATGCAAGGGTAATAACCTCATCCATGGTCATTCCCAGCTTGTCAGCTCTTTCGTACATGTCCTCGGTAAACTTTTTCTCAAAGTTGTCGAGCAGCTTGTCGAGAGCCGCCGTGGGATTTTCGTTTTTATAGAAATCGTAGGTGTCGGGGAAGAGATAGCCTTCAAGACGGTGAATTCTGTCTTCATTGTCAAGAGAGCCTTGCTCACCGAGCTTTGTTATGAAGTTGTATTCATAATCAAATTCCTGAAGCTGGGTGAGATACTCGTCCCTGTCTTCTTCCTTCATAACGCCGTTTTCAATGAACAGATTCATTATTTCATTAAAGGTATAGCCTTCGGGAATTGTGATTCTTACAACACTCTTGTCATATGCGGAAACACAAAGCGAGGCGATAATCTTGTCGTAATTCATGTTTGGCTTCAGAACATGCTCTCCCGGGGTAAAGTCGCTGGTAAGGTAGCTTCTCTTGCTTATTCTGTAGGCGGAGAATTGTTCGAAAATCCAAGGATATTCAATTACCTGGGCATCCTTCAGGATTTGTGCCACTTCTTTAAGTGTGGCACCTTCTTCGATTTCGATTGTAATTTCCTTGTCGGGCTTTACAAAGGCGAAAACATCATTGGCTACCTTTATTACGGTAAGAGAAATCAATACGCTGATTGATATAACAACCAAAAGATATATAACTAATTTCAGCCAGCCGGGAAGACCGCTTTTCTTTTTGTTCTTCTTTCTGTCCGCTTTTCTTGCAGCCTTTTCAACCTCTCTGTCATCAAAGTCACTGAGACTTATAGTGCCGCCTGTGGGTTTTGGAGCAGATGACACAGCGGAAGCTTTTGGCTTTTGAACCGCAGGCTTTGTGATACCGCTATTGGCAGGACGGGATACAGGTGCTGCATTAGAAGGTCTTTGAGAAGCACTGCCCTGAGCCTGTGCTGCCGAAGATGCGGGAGCAGGACTTGCGGGAGTCTTGGGAGCCGGTACTTCTCCGTTTGGCACAGCAGGCTTGTCAGATAAAGGTGCAGGCTGTGAATTTGTCACAGGGGGAGTAACGGGCTTGGGTGCAGCAGGCTGTACGGAAGAAGCCTTTATCGGCGTAGCCTTAGGAAGCGGCGCATTTATGGGAACCTGCTTTGTAGCTCCGTTCATATGAGAGGGGGACGCAGATACAGGGGTGCTTCTTACAGGACCCTGAGGCGGCATTGCAGGAGCATGGGCGCAGGCAGTTACGGGAGGCAGAGCAGATGGCTTGCGTTCCTGAGGCTGCTGGGATGTTTTTTGCGGAGTGTCCTGAGTCGCAAAGCTCTGAGAGGAAAGGGAAAAGGATGAGGACTGAGAAGGCTTTTTTACCACTGTGTGGTCAATTCTCGTAGGTGCATCATCTTTTGTGTTTCCGCTCATAATATCCTGAGCTTTTCTTTTCTGAAGAATGTCGAGAATATCGTCGATGTTGTTATTGTTGTTTTGGTTGTTGTCGTTATTCAAGGTTTTTTCCTCCCTTCAAAATCAATCTGTTTCCCATCTTGCACTGCTTCCCGAAGGAAGAATTGCGCCTGTGGCGGTGACGGGAATTCCCACTTCATCGCAGGAAACTCTTCCGCCGAAACGCTGTGCAAAATGAAGATGTAAAAGATAACCTACCGTGGAGGCGGAAAGCCCCGTGGTGTAGGAATTTATAATTACAAACAAAGGATTGTCGGAAATTAGAGCGGATGTAAGGGAAACAAGACGGTCGATGTCGTCCTCCAGCTTCCATACCTCGCCGCCGGGACCTCTGCCGTAGCTTGGCGGATCCATTATAATGGCGTCATACTTGTGACCTCGTCTGATTTCACGTTCAATGAACTTTATGCAGTCATCAACGATGTATCTTATGGGTGCATCCGAAAGTCCCGAAAGTGCGGCATTTTCCTTTGCCCAAGCCACAATTCCCTTTGAGGCATCCACATGGCACACCGAAGCACCTGCGGCAGCCGAGGCAAGTGTTGCACCGCCTGTGTAGGAAAACAGATTTAGCACGCTTATGGGACGTCCTGCATTCTTGATTTTGTCATATATAAAATCCCAGTTGCAAGCCTGTTCTGGGAAAACTCCCGTATGCTTAAAGCCTGTGGGACGAACGCAGAAGGTAAGTTCTTTTCTTTTTATGCTCCAGCCTACGTTAAGCTCATCACCCGACAGTCTTTTAACATCCCATGCACCGCCGCCCTTTGAGGAACGGATGTACCTTGCATTGGGGTTTTTCCACGCAGGATGCTTTTTTGCACCCTTCCACACAATCTGCGGGTCGGGACGTACAAGTATTATATCTTTCCAGCGTTCAAGACGCTCTCCGTCGGAGGCATCGAGAAGCTCGTAATCGTCAAAGTCTTTAGTGTACCACATAGTATATCCTTTCAGACAGGCTCAATGCCTGTTAATGCTCATGTAGTCAAATCCGCCTAAGGGTATGGCAAAGAGGTGTTTGTTGTTCACACCCACTTCAAGGGTGTAAATATACTTATTACAGGGATTTGACAGCTTTGCGGCTGTCATGGATACGGTATTGCCCACCATACCTCTTGAAGCAATTATATTATCTAAAGACATGCCGTCGATTAAAAGCTTTGCTGTTTGGGCGTTTGAATTCCACATTGTTAATGTAGATCTAAAAGGCGTTGATTCCATTTCGGAAACACGTTCAAAATTTCTGATTTCAAGTCCATCGGGACAGGAACCAAAGCAGAAATAGCTTTTCGCCTTGCCATTATCAAGCCCCGTGTCAACAATATATGCCTTTAAATTTTCAAACTCGGAATCCTCAAGATTAAAGTCAATCAGATTTACAAAGATACATGAAACTCTTGCTTCAATGTTTTCTGCGGACACACGGACAGCCGCACCGTTAAGAAATTCCAAAAACGAATCGCAAAAGCCCACATTTATGTTTCTCACAGACAGATTTGAAACATCCGCACTCGCTTTTGCCTCACCTATCTGTAAAACATTTGCCGATGCCTTAACAACTGAATTCTTGAAGGTTATGTTTTCACATTCTCCCACCAGCTTTATACAGTCGCTCATGCCGTTAAAGGTGACACCGCTGATACAGATGTCCTTTGTGCCTTTGACAAGAATACTTGTCAACGCATGGGGAGCGTTTATTGTGCAGGAGGTGATTCTCACATTTTCACAGCCGTCAAAGCAGAAAACACTTGTAACGGATGCTTTGCCGTCAATATCAAATATACCGCCGCATATTTCAATCGCTCCGCTGTCTTTTGAGTAAAACAGCGGCTTTTTGTTCTTTTCGGACGGCACAAATTTTACACATGCCGAAGGATGAAGGTGAAGCTTTACATTTGATGAAAGCTCAACAGGCTTTGTCAGAAGGTATGTTCCGTAGGGAACGCTGATAAGGCTTTCACCGTTTTCAATTGCCTTTATAAATGCATCCGAGCAATCCGTTTTGCCGTCGGGAACTGCACCGTAGGCAAGGATGTCCGCACCGTAAATCAAATTCTCACTCATATTATAATTCCTTGTAGATGTAAATAATCAAATTCTTATGGTTTTCTATCCTTGAAAAGCCATACAGCTTTGTGACGTCACAGCCGCACAGCCCGGAAATGCCCTCTCCCGTGAATTTTACATAAGCTTCTTTTCTAACCCATACGTCAAGAAAAGCCTCACGCTCGTTTTCTGAGCTTTTAACGTACTGCTGTTCGCCAACTGTAAAAAAGCGGCTCATCACTCGTTCGGAATTTTTCGGAATTCTGCTTTTGCTTTCGCAGTCGATGCCGAATGGTTTCCGAGATACACCTATGATTATGATGTTTTCCGTGTGGGTGACACCCACGTACAGATAATTACCTTCAAGAAAAGGCTTGCCAAGGCTTGTTCTTAGAATTCTGCCTTTGTACGGGTATAAATTTTCTTCGTTGCAAAAAGCACCTACGGACGCCTGTAATAAAACGTCCGTATCGGCACTTTTGTGATTTTTGCTTTTTTCGTAGTAATAAAGCTTCATGTGGAAGAATTATTCCTCAGAGCCTTCTGCTGCATTTTCTT
>JAZNIM010000041.1:0-46972 GCA_045577475.1 Eubacteriales bacterium
TATTTATACGGTGCAAGCTCAATTCCGTTGACGGTAATAATTTATGCCGACGGCACTTTGATGGGCGGTAAGTATGGTCCCGTTGAGCAAGATGAACTTGAATATTATATAAACACTGCATTGGAGGGGAAAAAATGAAAATAATACTTAATCCTGATAAAGAAATTGTTGAAACTATCAGGGAAGGGTTGAAAAGAACCGGTGGCTACTGCCCGTGTAAGAGAGAACATACAGAAGAAAATAAATGCATGTGTAAAGAGTTTAAAGAGCAAACAGCAGATCCGAATTTTGAAGGATACTGCCACTGCATGCTTTATTATAAATCATTAAAGGATTAGGAGGACAAGCGTTATGGCAGAAGTAAAATTGACAGCGCAGAATTTTGAAGAGGAAGTATTGAACAGTAAAATTCCTGTTGTCGTGGATTTTTGGGCAACATGGTGCGGTCCGTGTAAAATGATAGCGCCTCACCTTGAAGAGCTTGCAAAAGCAAATGAGGGCGTTATTAAGGTCGGAAAGGTTAACGTTGATGATGAGCCTGCTCTTGCTGCAAAATTCGGTATTGTAAGTATACCCACTCTCATGCTTTTTAAAGATGGAAAGAAAGTTGATACTGCTGTTGGCTATATGAATATGTCACAGCTTGAAGGCTTTGCGGGCATCTGAAAATAATTTTTTAAGCCGCCTTTGTGATTTCTTCCAAGGGCGGCGATATTCTGATTTTTGTCAAAAACATTTTTAAAAAATCTCTAAAAACACTTGACAAGAACCGATTTATGTGTTATAATATCACACGTTGAGTCGCAAGAAGACTCTCACTGATGGAGAGGTGTCCGAGCGGTTTAAGGAGCTGGTCTTGAAAACCAGTGATACTGAAAGGTACCGTGGGTTCGAATCCCACCCTCTCCGCCAACAAATCTTCATAATTTAATACAATGATTTTCACCTGCAGAAGTACTCAAGTGGTGAAGAGGCGCCCCTGCTAAGGGTGTAGGTCGGGTAACCGGCGCGAGAGTTCAAATCTCTCCTTCTGCGCCAGCAAAAAATCCTGTCGAAAGACATGATTTTTTGTTGTTATTTCAAATATAAAATGAAAGCTCATATTTTTTAAAGAATTATTTGTGATAACCACAGCATAAACGGCATTGTGACAAGGCAGAACAGGGTAGTGACGCCAACGAGCCTTGCAGCTAAAGCTGAGTCGTTATCATAAACCTCCGCAAGCACTGCCGTATTAGCTGCTGATGGTGAAGCACACATGGTAATTCCTGTAATTGCTATAAATTCAGGCAAATTCAAGAGCTTTGCCGCTAAAAGCATAACAGCAGGAACGATAAGGAGCTTTAAAACTGAAAACAGATAAACACTGCCCTTTGAAAGAATCTTTATGATTTTCATGTCAGCAAGAAGACTTCCTATGATGATCATGGAAAGGGGAAAGGTCATGTTTCCAAGCATGCTTATACCTTCCTTTACTGTGGCGGGAAGCATGGTTTTGGTAAGAAACAGAATCATGCTGACAATTACTGAAATCAGTGCAGGATTGTATATAAGCTTTTTCCACGGTAGCTTGCCTTTTTCAGGATTCATGACAATTATGCCGTGAGTCCAGTTGAATAGGTTGAATACGGTTGTGAAAATAACACCGTAAAACAAGCCCTTTTCATCGCCGAAAATTGCCATCATTATGGGATATCCCATATAACCGCAATTAGCATATGTCAATGCAAATGAATAAACGCTGCGGCTTTTGTGGTCGTTGTTCTTTATAAAAATAAAGTGAGAAACAACTGCCATAACCGAGTGAATTATAATTGAAAGAGCAAAAATGCAGCCTGCAACTTTGAGTGTGTCTGTGCTGTACTCCATCTGAAGTGAGCAGAGAATAAGGCAGGGGTTTGTGATGTAAGTCAGCATGTTAGACAGCGATTTTGTGCTCTTGCCGTCAAGTATTTTGCTTTTTTTGCAAATATATCCTGCAATCATCGCAATAAACAGGACAATTATTTTTTGAATAACTCTTATGCTGTAGTTGCCCATTATTTTTCTTCCTTCTTTTCGCCTTCGCAAAGACCGCCTGTAAAGTAGCCTTCAAGATTTAATGTCATTTTACCGTTCTCAATTTTAAATCCCAGTGACTTTGCAAGCTTTTCATTATCGCCTGTGTATTCAACATCCTTGCACCCCTGAAGGTCAAGAAAATTGAGAGCTGCCTTTCCTAAAAGGAATCTGTCAATAAAGTCATCGTAGCCGTCAATAAGGCTCATCATGTATATGATACCTTTTTCCCCCTCAGCTTTTACATAGGCACTGCCGACGAATTTTCCGCCGTTGTGGGCTGCAATTACGTGATAACCTTCTTCAGGAACTATATTAAACATTTTAGTATATTCTTCACGTTCGTATGAAGTGTATACCGCTCTTATTTCCAACATTTGCGTTACCTCATCAGGACATATTTTTCAGAATACTGATTTCGTTGTAATTCATATACTTCCACTTACCGGGACGGAGCATACCGATTGTAAGCTCACCCACGGCAACTCTTTTAAGTCTTGTAATTGTAAGCTCTGCCTGCTCGCACATCTTTCTTATCTGGCGGTTTCTGCCCTCTGAAAGTACGAATTTAAGGATGGTAGCACCTTCCTTGCGTTCAATGATTGTCACCTTAACAGGCTTGATTTTGTAGTCATCAATAACCATGGGACAGTTGAGCATAATAAGCTTCTCGGGGTCAATTTCTCCTTTGATTTTAACATGGTAAATTTTCTCAACATGATGCTTAGGATGCATAAGCTTGTTTGCAACCTCGCCGTCATTTGTGAGAATGAGTAAGCCTTCGGAGTCCATGTCAAGTCGACCGCAGGGATATACACGCTCAGGCAAGTCCTCTAACAGCTCAGGAATGCATTTTCTGCCTTCCTCGTCGTTCATGGTTGTAACGTAGCCTCTCGGCTTGTACAGCATGACATAAACCTTTTTTTGACCGCCTTCAATGAGCTTGCCCTTGTATTCAACCGCATCCTCAGCGGGATTAATTTTCTGACCGATTGTTGCCTTTTGACCGTTGACCTTGAAGTGTCCCATCTCAATTTCCTTTTCTGCGGCACGTCTTGACATAAGACCGCAGTCGGAAATGTATTTTTGTAATCTCATTTCTTCCATTTTTGTTCCTCATACAAAAGATAGGCGAAGGATTTCCTCCGCCCACCATCTGTTATATTATAAATTATAAGCAGTCTTTTCTTGAAAGATTAAGTCTGCCCTTGTCGTCAACACCAAGGCTCATAACCTTGATTGTATCGCCGACTGTAACTACATCCTCAACCTTTTCAACTCTTACCTTGTCAAGCTTTGAAACATGTACAAGACCTTCCTTACCGGGAGCGATTTCAACAAATGCTCCGAAGGACATGATTCTTGTAACCTTACCTGTGAAAATTACACCGGGTTCGGGATCAAATGCAATTGCTTCAACAAAGCCCTTGGCACGGATAGCAGCATCCTTGTCGATAGCGGCAATAAATACTGTTCCGTCGTCCTCGATGTCAATCTTTGCACCTGTTTCGGCTGTAATAGCCTGAATAACCTTACCGCTCTTACCGATAACATCGCCAATCTTTTCGGGATCAATTTTGATTGTAATCATCTTGGGAGCGTAAGCAGAAACTTCTGCACGAGGCTGTGCAATTGCCTTGAGCATTACTTCGTCAAGGATGTAATCTCTTGCTGTGTGAGTCTGTGCAAAAGCAGCCTTGATGATTTCGGGAGTAAGACCGTCAATCTTAAGGTCCATCTGAATAGCTGTGATACCCTTCTTTGTACCTGCAACCTTGAAGTCCATATCGCCGAAGAAGTCTTCAAGACCCTGAATGTCAACCATGGTCATCCATCTGTCGCCCTCGGTTATAAGACCGCAGGAGATACCTGCAACGGGTGCTGTAATCGGAACACCTGCATCCATAAGAGCAAGAGTTGAAGCACAGATTGAACCCTGAGAAGTCGAGCCGTTGGAGGAAACAACCTCAGATACAAGTCTGATGGAGTAGGGGAATTCTTCAACTGAAGGAATTACGGGAACAAGAGCACGTTCAGCAAGAGCACCATGGCCTATTTCACGTCTGCCGGGACCTCTGGAAGGCTTTGTTTCACCAACAGAATAGCTGGGCATATTGTAGTGGTGCATATATCTCTTGTATTCTTCTTCGTCGATACCGTCAAGAAGCTGCTGTTCGCCTACAAGACCGAGGGTTGCAATTGTGAGAACCTGTGTCTGACCACGGGTAAAGAGCGCAGAACCGTGGGTTCTTGGAAGAACGCCAACTTCGGAAGCGAGAGGTCTGATTTCGTCAAGCTTTCTGCCGTCAACTCTCTTGCCTTCGTCAAGAAGCCATCTTCTTACAACGAACTTCTGGAGCTTGTATAGACATTCGCCCATTTCAGCCTTTCTATCCTCATCGGGATACTGCTCTTCAACAAATGCTTCAACATCAGCGTATACAGCATTAAGTCTGTCTTCTCTGATGTTTTTGTCATCGGTGTCGAGAGCATACTTAACTTTATCAATTGCATATTCAGCAATTTTGTCATAAAGCTCGTGATCAACCTCGCAGGAAGCATATTCAAATTTCTTCTTGCCGATTTCGCTTGTAACATGGTTGATGAACTTAACGATTTCCTGGTTAACCTCATGAGCCTTCATGATTGCGTTAAACATATCGTCGTCGGAAATTTCCTTAGCGCCTGCTTCAATCATGACAACCTTCTTTTCTGAAGAAGCAACCGTAAGCTCAAGAGTGGAAACTTCTCTCTGTGCCTTTGTGGGGTTGATAACAACCTCACCGTCAACCATGCCTACAAATACGCTGGAAACAGGACCGTTCCAGGGAATGTCGGAGATGGAAAGTGCAAGAGAAGCGCCGATAAGACCTGTTACTTCGGGTGAGCAGTCAGGGTCAACCGAGAGAACAAGCAGGTTGAGTGTAACATCGTTTCTCAAATCCTTGGGGAAGAGAGGACGGATAGGTCTGTCAATAACTCTTGAAGTAAGAATAGCCTTTTCGCTGGGCTTACCTTCTCTTTTAAGGAAAGAGCCGGGGATTTTGCCCACAGCATAAAGTCTTTCTTCAAAGTCTACGGAAAGGGGAAGGAAGTCGATTCCTTCTCTGGGAGCAGCACTTGCGGTAGCTGTTGCAAGAATGGCTGTGTCGCCGTATCTTACAAGACAAGAGCCGTTTGCAAGCTGAGCGATTTTACCTGTTTCAACGGTAAGCTTTCTGCCTGCAAGCGTTGTAGAGAATACTCTGTAGTTTTCAAACATTGTGTTTTTCCTCCTTGAAATTAATTTTCCTGTGTCAAGGAGAACATGATGGTAAATTTTGCACTTAGCTTCGCATCTTTGATGTAGTAAAGGTGCAAAATTAAATGCCAAAGATACCGAAATGCTCCCTTGACGATTTGTCTTAAAACGAAATACGGGGCGAAGCAGCTTATCGCCAATTCGCCCGTTTTTTTGATATTACTTTCTGAGGCCGAGCTTTTCAACGATTGCACGGTAACGCTCAATGTCAACCTTTGTGAGGTAAGCAAGAAGATTTCTTCTGTGACCTACCATCTTAAGAAGACCGCGTCTGGAGTGATGGTCGTTGTGGTTTGCCTTGAGATGTTCGTTGAGAGTGTTGATTCTGTAGGTAAGTACAGCAATCTGTACTTCGGGAGAACCTGTGTCGCCCTCATGAGTCTTGTACTGGTCGATGATGCTCTGCTTCATTTCTTTTGTAAGCATTGTGTTTTCCACCTTTCATAAATTTATTTGTAATCCCGAAAACTTAGCACTCGGTAGGTGAATACCTCTTAACTCATAAAGAGTAAGGCTTAAATCCAAGAACAAAGTAATGGGAAATTACGCTTACTGTAGAAGTATACCACATTTAAAATCAAATGTAAAGTGTTTTTCAAAATAATTATTAAATTTTTTGTGAACACTCAATACTTCATTTTTTTCTTTTTCATTCTGCGTATTGTAGTTATTATTATAAGAATTGTAACTGCAAGACCCAGGATAATTCCAACGATAACAAGCTCGCTTATGTCAAGAGCACTTCTTACCTCAATCCAGCTTGAGTCGTACAGTGAATTTATTTCGCCCGAAAGTGCCGTATAGCTTTCTGCCTTTTCAAGCTGCTCGTCTGTGGGATAAATTCTTTCGTCCTTGCCAACAATTTCCGCTGCTCTCACATGAGGAGTGAAATAGCAGATATATTCGCAGTTTGCAACGGCGATATCCGTTTCACAAAGGAAGTTGATGAATGCCTCGGCAGCCTCCTTGTTCTTCGTGCCTTTGGGAATGCAGACTGAGTCAATAAAGATGTTGAATCCTTCCTCGGGATAATAGAAGCCAAGGTCGTGGTTTACATCCATCATTGAAAGGCAGTCGCCTGCATAGTAGGGTGCAGCGTATGCCGACTCGCCCTCCATCTTGTTGAAAATCTGGTCCATGACGTAAGCCTGATTAACAAGACGCTGTTCTTTGAGAAGTTCTGTTGCTTCGGCAATTTCATTTGGATTCTCTGAATTCAGTGAATATCCGAGCTTTTTAAGTGCAATGCCGTAGGCATCACGGGAGTTTGAAAACATAAGGATTGTGCCTGAATACTTCTTGTTCCACAGTAAATCCCATGAGCCGATATCTTCCACGTCTACATATTTTTTGTTGTAAACGACACCAACAGTACCCCAAGTGTAGGGGACGGAATACTCGCCCGTTTTGTCAAAGTCGGTGACTTTGTACTTTTCGTCAATCATGGCGTAGTTTGGAATATTGTCATAATTGATTTTTTCAAGCATATCCTCATTAATCATTCTTGCTATCATGTAGTCGGAAGGAATGATAATATCGTATCTTGCGTTACTTGAAGAAAGCTTTGCATAAAGATCCTCGTTGGTTTCATAGGTGGTATAGGTAACATTTATGCCTGTAAGCTTTTCAAATTCAGCAACTACGTCAATAGAACCTTCTCCGCCGTCTGAAATGTATTCGCCCCAGTTGTAAACATTAAGGGTGATATCCTTGCCCTTGAACTTTGAATAATATGCTTCGTCCTCGACGGTTACATCGGCAAATATAAGCAGGGAAGAAGCAATAGCAAGAAGAACCGCAATAAGTAATTTTCTCATAGTGAACCTCCTTACTTTTTATAAAAAGCTGATGCTTTTCTTTCTTCCTCTTTTTCTTTCTTTGCACCTATTACATTAACAATAATCAGAATTGCAAAAACAATTACAAAGAGAATAGTGGATAAAGCGTTGATTTCGGGACTGATTCTCTTTTTTGTCATGGAATAAATGGTAATCGGCAAGGTCTGAGATTCGGGACCCGAGGTAAAGTAGCTGATAATAAAATCGTCGATGGAGTAGGTGAGAGCCATAAGAGCACCTGTTACCACACCGGGCATGATTTCGGGAAGAACCACCTTGAAAAATGCCTGACGTCTGTTACAGCCCAGGTCCATAGCAGCCTCGTAAAGATTTACGTTCATTTGTCTGAGCTTTGGAAGTACGCTGAGTACAACCGTAGGCAGACAGAAGGTGATATGAGCAAGAATAAGTGTGGGGTATCCGGGAGTCATGCGGAAAAATGTAAATAAAAGCATAAGGGAAATACCCGTTACAATCTCGGGGTTAAGGTTTTGCAGATAAGTCGCATTTTTTAAAATGCTTTTAGGCAGCTTTTTCATGTTGTGCATACCGAAAGCTGCCGCCGTTCCTAAAACCGCTGCAACAAGAGCAGAAACTATGGCAATAATGAGAGTGTTAAGAACGGATGTAAGAATAAGTTCGTTGTGTATAAGCTCATTGTACCACTTAAATGAAAATCCTGTCCATACATTTCCCTTTGTTTCATTAAATGAGAACATAATGAGGACGAAAATGGGAAGATACAGAAAAGCAAATACAAGAACGATGTAGAAATTGGAGAGAAACTTTTTCATACCATTGAATCCTCCATTTCATCGTTGTCAAAGGAATTGAATATTCCCATGCTGATAAATACAACAACCATGAGAAGCAAGCTTGTTGCCGCACCGTAGTTGAGATTGTATTCATTTCCGAGGAACTGCTGCTGGATAAGGTCACCGATAAGGAAGCAGTTACTTCCGCCCAGAAGACCCGAGATAACAAAGGTACTAACCGCAGGAACGAATGTCATTGTAATACCCGTAAGAATGCCGGGAAAGCTGAGAGGTAAAACGATTTTAGTAATGACTTTTGTGGAATTACAACCTAAATCCTGTGCTGCCTCAATGACACTTTTATCAATTTTTGTCATAATGGAGTACAGCGGGGTAATCATAAACGGCAGATAGTTGTAAACCATGCCGAGAACAACCGCACCTCTGTTGTTGATAAGCTGAAGCTTCGGAAGCCCCAGACTGCTTATAAAGTTGTTGATAATGCCGTTGTTGTCAAGAATTGTTACCCATGCATAGGTTCTCAACAGAAAATTCATCCACATTGGAAGCATAACCATGAGAAGAAGTAATCTCTGTGTTCTTTTTGAACAGCGTGACATGGTAAATGCAAGGGGATACGCAATAATAAGACAGATAACCGTTGCAATTACAGCAAGATAAACTGAACGGATAAGTACCGGAAAATACTTGCTGGCATTTGCAAGGTTTTCCATTGAGATATTGCCTGTATCTTTAGATGTGAATGCGAAATATATTACAAGCAAAAAGGGGATAACCGTAAAGAAAAGCACCCATAAAACATAGGGGAAAGCTGAAAACTTAGAACTGTTTTTCTTCATTTGCTCCACCCCCGTCATCTACCTGTGCATCAATGACAACCTTGTTGGATTCCGTCTTGTGCATGATGTGAATGTCCTCGGGTGTGAGGCTCATGCCGATAAAAGCACCGGGCTCGGCGGATTTTGTGGAATGAATCTTCCACTTTGTGCCGAAACAGTCAACAATAATTTCGTAGTGAACACCCTTAAAGGTGACAGTTTCAACAGTGCCGTCGATTGTATTTTCACCGGGAGGTCCGAATTTAATGTCTTCGGGTCTTATAACTACGTCAACGGGAGTCATTTTGCCAAAGCCTTTGTCAACGCAGACAAATCTGTTTCCTGCAAATTCAACGTCAAAGTCGTCGTGCATAAGTCCTGAAACGATATTGCTCTCGCCGATAAACTTTGCAACAAAGGCGTTGACAGGCTCATTATAGATGTCCTGAGGAGTGCCGATCTGGTCAATAACACCGCCGTTCATAACAACGATTCTGTCGCTCATAGTAAGCGCTTCTTCCTGATCGTGGGTTACATATATAAAGGTAATACCAAGCTGCTGCTGAATCTTTTTAAGCTCAATCTGCATTTCTTTTCTGAGCTGAAGGTCAAGAGCACCCAAAGGCTCATCAAGAAGCAGCATTCTCGGATGATTAATCAAAGCACGTGCAATAGCTACTCTCTGCTGCTGACCGCCGGAAAGGTAGTCAACTCTCTTTGCACCGTAGTTTTTGAGGTTTACCATTTCAAGCATTTCCATAACACGCTTATGAACCTCATTGTCGGGTGTCTTCTTAAGTCGCAGACCGAAAGCTATGTTTTCGTATACATTCAAATGTTGGAAAAGTGCATATTTCTGGAAAACAGTGTTTACCTGTCGTTTGTACGGCGGAACTTTATTTATGAGCTTGCCGTCAAAATACACATTTCCCTCATTAGGCTCAATAAAACCTGCAATAATGCGCAGAGTAGTGGTTTTACCGCATCCCGAGGGACCAAGTAAAGTAATAAACTCCTTGTCGTGAATGTCAAGGTTGATTCCTTTGAGAATCTTTTCATCGTCGTATTTAACTACGAGATTTTCCAATTTTACAATCACACTTTTGTCCAATCCTAACACCTCCGTACCGTGTTGCTGTGCGGTACATTTTCTGCTGTATGATTACAGCTTGCTACGGAAACCCGTCTTTTGCAACATCAAGATTAAGACGAATTTTTACCCATAACAAATCACGACTATAATACTAATTTTATCGACAAAAATCTACTGCATATACATTAACTTTATGTGAACAAATGTGAGAAAAAATATATCCGCACGAAACCCCATCATGAGGAAACGTGCGGATATAAAACTTTAATATTATTTGTATTATCAGATCACAATTTCGCCGCAGAAGGTTATTTCAGCATTACCCGAGAGGAATACACCGTCGTCAGTATACTTAACATCTAAATCTCCTCCCTTAAGCTTTACTGTAATATCTGTGTTCTTCTTGCAGTAGCCGCAAAGACAAGCTGCAACTGCTGCTGCACAAGCTCCCGTACCGCAAGCCATTGTTTCGCCGTTTCCGCGTTCCCATACTCTCATTTTAAGAGTGTTTTCGTTGAGAACCTTGACAAATTCCGTATTGACTCTTTCGGGAAACAGCTCATGGCTTTCAAACATAGGACCTATTGTTGAAACGTCTAAGTTTTCAAGGCTTTCATCTGCACCGAAGAAAACAACGCAGTGAGGATTGCCTATTGAAACGCAGGTAATTCTGTAAGGTCTGTAGCCAACCTGAATGGGGTATGCAACAACCTTGTCGCCTTCAAGATTTGAAGGAAGTGCCTTGGGGTCAAGAACAGCCTTACCCATGTCAACACATGCAGACTGAACAACGCCTTGCTTTACTTCAAGCTCGACAGGCTTAATGCCTACGGGAGTTTCAATGGTGATTGATTTTTTGTCAACCATGCCGTTGTCATAGAGGTACTTACCGACACAACGAAGCGCATTTCCGCTCATCATACCGGGTGTGCCGTCCTTGTTGTATATGGTCATTTTGGCATCTGCAACCTTTGACTTTCTTATAAGAACAACGCCGTCACCGCCGATACCGAAATGTCTGTCGGAAAGCATAACTGCAAGACCTTCGGGGTTGTTGATTTTCTGGTCAAAGCAATTGAAATAAATGTAGTCGTTACCGCAGCCCTGCATTTTTGTAAAGGAAAGCTTTTCCTTTTCACTTCTCATGTCGTTAATGTTGACAAGCTCGGTTGATACGGAGGTGTATCTTGAAGTAAGGCTGTCTGCAACTGCATGTGCCGTATCAATGGCGGTAAGACAGGGGATACTTCTTTCGATAGCTTTTCTTCTTAAAATAACGCTGTTTCTTGTGGGAATTCTGCCGTGGTCAGAGGTTGAAATTACGTAGTCTACTGCACCGTTGTCCATAAGTGCAAGTCTGTCCTCACTGTTTTCAACGATTGTTACGGGAATGTCTGCATTCTGAATGACCTTACCCGTTCCGTCGGAAGCATAAATCTTAAAGCCGTTCTGATGGAACTTTTCTGCTACGTCAACAATCTCAAGCTTGTCGCTGTTTCTGACAGTTATAAGAACGCCGCCCTTGGTGTGGTTCATCTTGTAGCCTGCTGCAATAAGACCTTTGCATATTGCTTCCTTAATGGTGCTGGCAATACCTAAAACTTCACCTGTAGACTTCATTTCGGGACCAAGCATGCTGTCAACACCGTGTAGTTTTTCAAAGGAGAATACGGGTACCTTTACAGCAACATAAGGAGAGTCGGGATAAATGCCTGTACCAAAGCCCATGCTTTCAAGGCTTTCTGTGTTTTCAGGTTCGGTTTCCTTACCAATCATTGTTCTTGTTGCAAGGTCAACCATGGGTATGCCTGTAACCTTGCTTATGTAAGGGATAGTTCTTGAAGAACGTGGATTTACTTCAATAACGTAAAGCTGTTCGTCGTTGATGAGGTACTGGATATTAACAAGACCTCTTGTTTCAAGAGCAACAGCTAATTTCTTTGTACAGTCAAGAACCTCTTCACGCATTTTGTCGCTTATTCTCTTTGCAGGATATATGGCAATGGAGTCACCAGAGTGTACGCCTGTACGTTCAATGTGTTCCATAATACCCGGAATAAGAATGTCCTTGCCATCACAGATGGCATCAACTTCAATTTCAAGACCCATGAGGTACTTGTCAATAAGTATAGGATTCTTGTCGGTGTGAGTAAGGATTATCTTCATGTATTCCTTGATATCCTCGGGGTTTTGTGCAATAATCATGTTCTGACCGCCCAGAACGTAGGAGGGACGCATAAGAACGGGATAACCGATTTTTTCGGCAACCATAAGTGCTTCTTCTTCTGTAAATACAGTAGCACCAACAGGACGCTTGATATTAAGCTTTTCAAGCAGTGCGTCAAATATCTTTCTGTCCTCAGCCGCATCAATGCTTGCCGCACCCGTACCGAGAATCTTTATGCCGTTTTTGTCAAGGAAGCTTGTAAGCTTAATAGCAGTCTGTCCGCCGAAGGCAACAACAGCACCGTATGGCTTTTCGGTCTGGATTATGCTCATTACGTCTTCATCCGTAAGAGGCTCAAAGTAAAGTCTGTCAGCTGTGTCAAAGTCGGTTGAAACAGTTTCGGGGTTGTTGTTTACAATAACCACCTCATAACCCAGCTTTTTAAGGGAGCGAACACAGTGAACAGAAGCATAGTCGAATTCAATACCCTGACCGATTCTGATGGGACCTGAGCCGAATACGATGATAGTCTTCTTTCTGTCCTTTTTGTTTGCAAGGAACTCAGCAGCTTCGTTTTCTTCATCAAATGTGGAATAGAAGTAGGGCGTTTCAGCAGAATACTCCGCAGCACATGTGTCAACCATCTTGAAGGAAGCATATCTCTTGTTCTGAATCTTGCAGCCTGAGAGTGTTTCAATGTGCTTGTCGGGGAAGCCCATTCTTTTTGCTTGCATGTAAAGCTCGTCTGTAAGCTCACCCTTCATGAGTGTGCGTTCCATGTTGAGGATGTTAGTGAGCTTTGTAAGGAAGAATACATCAATTTTTGTGATATCGTGAATGTATTCTACGCTCTTTCCACGCTTTAAAAATTCATATATAATGAAAAGACGTTCGTCCGTACACTCTTTGAGAATACCCAAAAGTTCATCGTCCGAAAGAGCTGCAAGGTTGTCCTGATTTAAGCTCATGTGCTTGATTTCAGCACCTCTTACAGCTTTCATAAGAGCTTCTTCAAAGCATTGACCGATAGACATAACCTCGCCGGTTGCTTTCATCTGTGTGCCGAGCTTTCTCTTTGCATATACAAACTTGTCAAAAGGCCACTTGGGGAACTTTACAACTACATAGTCAATTGTGGGTTCAAAGCAAGCAACTGTTTTACCTGTTACTGCATTCTGTATTTCGTCAAGAGTATAGCCGATGGCAATCTTTGTAGCAACCTTAGCAATAGGATAACCTGTTGCCTTGGAAGCAAGTGCAGAAGAACGTGAAACTCTGGGGTTAACCTCAATTACTGCGTATTCAAAGGAGTCGGGCTTGAGTGCAAACTGACAGTTACATCCGCCCTCAACCTCAAGTGCATTAACAATCTTTAATGCCGCTTCTCTGAGCATGGAGTATTCCTTGCTTGAAAGAGTGAGAGCAGGAGCTGCAACGATTGAGTCACCTGTATGAATACCAACAGGGTCAAAGTTTTCCATTGAGCAGACGGTTATGGAGTTGCCCTTGCTGTCACGGATAACTTCAAATTCAATTTCCTTCCAGCCCGAGATACATTTTTCAACAAGTATCTGTGTAATGGGGGAGAGTCTTAAACCGTTTGTACCGATTTCAGTAAGTTCTTCAACGTTTTCAGCAATACCGCCGCCTGTTCCGCCGAGAGTAAACGCAGGGCGCACAATAACAGGATAACCGATTTCTTCGGCAAATGCAAGTGCACTGTCAAGGTCGGTAACAACCTTTGAGGGGATAATGGGCTGGTCGATAGACTCCATTGTGTCCTTGAACATTTGTCTGTCCTCAGCCTTGTCAATTGTTTCAGGCTTTGCACCGAGAAGCTTAACTCCCATTTTGTCAAGGAAGCCGTCCTTTGCAAGCTGCATAGAAAGTGTAAGACCTGTCTGTCCGCCGAGGGAAGAAAGAAGACTGTCTGGACGTTCCTTTTCAATAATACGCTTAACCGTTTCAAGGTTCAGTGGTTCAATGTAAATTTTGTCAGCCATTATGTTGTCTGTCATAATGGTTGCCGGATTTGAGTTTACGAGGATAACTTCAAGACCTGCTTCTTTAAGAGCACGGCAAGCCTGTGTACCCGCATAGTCAAACTCTGCTGCCTGACCGATAACGATAGGACCTGAGCCTATCACCATAACACGCTTTAATTCCTTATTTAACGGCATTGAAGCTTACCTCCTTCAAAATATCTGTAAACTGCTCATAAAGTGATTTTTCACCTGTTGCCGACTTGCTTTTATCAGGTCTGAATTGATATGTAAAAATCGGACTGTCTGTATATTTAAGACCTTCTACGGTGTTGTCGTTTGCGTTTTCGTAGGAAACAACCGCATCCTTTGGCAAAGCGCTTCTGTCTACACAGTAGCCGTGGTTTTGGGTAATAATGCTGAGAACTCCTGTTTCAGTGTTTTTGCAAGGACCGCTGGCACCCCTGTGACCATACTTAAGCTTGAAGGTATCAGCACCCTTTGCAAGTGCAACAAGAAGATGTCCCAAACCAATACCGAATATAGGAATTTTCTTATCAATGAGCTTTTTGATTTCTTCAACAGCTGCGGTATTGTCCTTGGGGTCGCCGGGACCGTCTGAGATAACTATACCGTCGGGATTGCACGAAAGAATGTCTTCGGCACTGCTGTCAGCAGAAAATACGTGAACGTCACAGTCAAGAGAAGAGAATGTGTCAATTACGCTTTTACCGGTTCCAAAGTCATATAAGGCAAGCTTGTACTTTGAAAGAGGGTGTGTGCAAACTCTGTTTTCAAGTCCGAGAACTGACACCGGACTATACAGCTTGTGAGCCTTAAGCTCCGCTATTTTTGCATCAATGTCGGATTTGTCATTGCAAATCATGCCGTTCATTGAGCCTTCTTCACGTAAAATTCTTGTAAGTGCTCTTGTGTCAATTCCGCAAATTCCCACAACACCCTGTTCTTTGAGATAACTGTCAAGAGTACCTTGGCACCTGAAGTTCGAGGGAGCATCACACATCTCTCTTACAACAAAGCCCGCAACCTTTGCACCGTCGCTCTCAAAGTCCTCGGGGATAATACCGTAGTTTCCAACCATAGGGAAGGTCTGAACAACTATCTGACCGAAATTGTTGTTGTCAGTCAAGGTTTCAAGATAACCTACCATGCCTGTGTTGAAAACGACCTCTCCGATGCTGCAGCCTTCTTTGCCCATCGAGGTGCCTTCAAAGACTTTGCCGTTTTCCAAAATCAAATATGCTTTTGACACAAAAATACCTCCAAATCTATAAAAACGTTGTTGTAACCCTAAAAAAACAGGTGCCGGAAATACCAACACCTGAAAAAGACAATAACTATTCCTGCATTTTCTGGAATGAGGAATTGATGGACGAAAAGGTGAAAACAAAGAAAGAAGCGTTGCAAGATGTTATATTCAAACAATTTGACTTCTTCATGCTACATTCACCTTTCATAATAATTTTTTGAGTGCAAAACAGTCTGCTTTCTAAACAGATATTATATAATAAATCTCGAATTTTGTCAATATGTTTTTGATAGATTTTTGAAATATTGTCGCCGATATTCAGCCATGAAAATGAAAGTTTTTTATACAAGTTGACAAATACCGTGAAATTTATAATTTGTTAGTTGTTTTTTTATATTGAAAAAATAATAAAGAATTAAAATTTACTCATAATACAATCCGAAGGAAGAATATCATGGGAATTTTTGATACAATAAAGAATAAGCTTTCACCTGCTTCAAAATCCGCAAAGCAGTCAAGAACAATTGCAGCAAAGCTGAACGATGCTCATATTAAATACGCCAGTGACAAAACAAGCGGTGAAGAACTAATCGTAGGCAGAAGCGGTCACGTGAATATAGTTGACGGCGACTGCTTTGAGCTTGTATTCGGCGTTCAGAGCATTTTCAAATTTAAAATAGACCAAATGACAATATGGGAATTTATGAGCCTTGACGGAGCAACAGTCAGTGGTACAGATTTAAACACGGGTGAAGAAAAGACGTTCATTCTTTACTACGACAAGCACCTGACATAAAATCATTTGCAAAAACTATCAATATAATTGTTTATAGCTGCTTCAATAATTTTTACAGCTTCATCACGTCCCTTTACTTCATCAACCGCAGTTGTCTTGTGCTCAAGATTTTTGTATACCGTAAAGAAGTGCCTCATTTCGTCGAAAATGTGGCTTGGAAGCTGGTCGATGTCGGTGTACATGTTGTAGTTGGGGTCGTTAAAGGGAATGGCAATGATTTTTTCGTCATTTCTGCCGTTGTCAACCATTGTTATAACACCAATGGGGTATGCACGTACGAGTGTAAGCGGTTCAAGAGGCTCTGCACATAAAAGTAATACATCCAACGGGTCGCCGTCATCGCCGTAGGTTCGGGGGATAAAGCCGTAGTTGGCAGGGTAGTGTGTTGATGTATAAAGAATTCTGTCAAGCATTATATAGCCTGTTTCTTTGTCAAGCTCATACTTCTTCTTACTGTTTTTGGATATTTCTATAACGCAGATAAAATCCTCGTTGTTGATTCTTTTTGGTGAAATGTCATGCCAGATATTGGACACTAGAATCAGTCCTTTCAAAAATATAATTAATTATATCACGGTTTTCTGTTTTTTTCAATATGAAATATTAAACAATAATATCTTGACATCGTGATGTGTTTATTATATAATCTAATTATAATTTATTATAAATTTATTTATTGGAGGAAACTAAAATGAGCAAGTACGCAGGTACACAGACCGAAAAGAATCTTGAGGCTGCATTTGCAGGCGAGTCACAGGCAAGAAATAAGTATACATACTTTGCATCCGTTGCAAAGAAGGAAGGCTATGAGCAGATATCAGCACTGTTCTTAAAGACAGCCGAAAACGAAAAGGAGCATGCAAAGCTTTGGTTCAAGGAGCTTGAGGGCATCGGTGATACAGCAGCAAATCTTCTTGAAGCTGCAAACGGCGAAAACTATGAATGGACAGATATGTATGACGGTTTTGCAAAAACAGCTGATGAAGAAGGTTTTCACGACCTTGCAAGAAAGTTCAGACTTGTTGCAGCAATTGAAAAGCATCACGAAGAAAGATACCGTTCACTTCTTAAGAATGTAGAAACTGCACAGGTATTTGAAAAGAGTGAGGTTAAGGTATGGGAATGCCGCAACTGCGGTCACATCATAGTTGGCACAAAGGCTCCCGAGGTTTGTCCCACATGTGCACACCCCAAGAGCTACTTTGAAGTTCACGCTGAAAATTATTAATCAACACCGCCCTTTCAATTTGAAAGGGTGTTTTTTTACATTTTTACTTTACAAAACGAATCGAATGTGTTATAATTCCAACAAAGATTAAAAAAATCGGAAGTGAGATATATGAACAGACTGTACAGATCAAGAAAAAGCAGATGGTTTACCGGGCTTTGCGGAGGTATCGGCGAATACTTTGGTATCAACCCCACCGTTATTCGAATTGCCGCTTTGCTGTTAGAACTATCGCCCTTTGGTGTTATTGCATATTTTTTGGTTTCATATTTTGTTCCTCTTAGTACAGAGGCGTTACCCGAGACGGAAAAAGAAGCCAAAAGCGATCCTGATGAAAATAATGACAAGGCTTGATGCAGATAAGCAGTAAAATGAATAAGATTAAGGCAGAAGCTGAAATGCTCCTGCCTTTTGTGTTGCTTAGGGAAGTTTTGTTGCGATTATAACTCTGATTCTGCCACCTTTTTCGGGTAATTTATCGTAGTAGGCTTCATATGAGTAATTACCGTTGATCGCTTCCTCCAATGAAATATATTTGTAGCTGCCGGCATTGAAGGAGAATACCTTGATTTGTTCCGACAGCAGATACTCTTTGTCAGAAGTATCATAAACTGCGTTTGAAGTAACTAAGTCAAGATTTTCGACTTTACCCTGAAGATTCCTGATACTTGTGACAACGCCGTCGGTTGAGTATATAAGAGCTGCTCCTTCAGAGCATCCAATTCCGGTTACGGCAAAGGTCTTCTTTGTATTATCCGTCATGTAGCTTATCTGAGCAGTATTTGCAGAGGTTACAATTCCGTATTCACAAAGATCTCCCGTGAAGTTGTTCAGTATAAGCTCAGAAAGATTGTTATCTTCATCAAACTTGCAGTAAAGAACCGTTGATGAATACAGGAACGCTTCAAGGTCAAGCTTTACACCGTCTAATCTTGAAGAATGCACCCTGCTAACCTTTGAGTCGTAAATTTCAATAATCCTACAGTCGTCAGCAAATTTCTTATTGTTAATTGCGTTGATTACAGAAGCAAGTACACTTCTTCCGATATTTGTGCTTTGCTCTGAGATTTTAACTGTTTCTCCAACAGATACTCTTACAATATCACCGATACCGAGGGTTCTCTTGCTGTGCTCATATGTGTAGCTGTTGCAGTTAAGGTCTGTAACCGTTACGTAATCGGCAGTGTAAATGTCGCCGTCTTTTTCAGTAAAGTTTTTTGTTCCTCTACCGGTAACTACACCATAGTAAATCTTAGAAAGGGTATCAACGCTAACTACGCCCGCAACCTTATCCTCCATGCCGAGAAGCAGTGTGACCTTGTCGCCGACACCGAATGAGCCGAAGCTTGACAAATCATAGGATGCCTGTGAATCTTCAATTGCGAAGGTTTTGCCGGATACGGTTACTGTTGTGGGTGCTGCAGATGGTGTGATTTCATCAATTGTTCCACTTACGGTATCTCGGTAAATCCATACTGTGTTCAGAACGGGAGAAAAATAGTATACATCGTACGGCATAATTTCAGTATGCTTGATTTCATAATTAAGATAGAAAATTTTTGCACTTTCAAGCTCTATCGTCAGCTTGTCGGCATTGCCATCTTTTGTAACTATATACGGACCCTTTAAAGAACCGGTGACGACCTCGGAATAAGATGAATCGTTTTCATTTTTACCTATATCTGTTGTGCTTGCATCAATAATGTCAATAATCTCGTCGTCTTTTCCGAGAATAACCGTTACGTAGTCATTTTTTTTGTAAACTCCGTAGCTTGAAACCTTATTTTTAGCTTCGGTTGTTCCTAAAACGTAAGTGCTTGTGCCGATAGTCAGTGTGTCGTTGTTAGAGCTTTTAATAACACCGCTGGCTGTTTCTCTGAATATCCATATTCCTGAGTAAGGCTTGGAATAATATAGAACATCAAGCACCTCAAATTGCGCTGAAGACGTTTCTTTTCCGTCAAGATAAATCTTAGCATCGGATATATCAAAGGGAATCAATGAATGGATGTTGTTGAGTGTTTCTTCATTGCGTATGTAAACGGGTAGACTTATGGTCGATGCAATGGTTGCATCGTTTACGCCCGTTACCTTACTGTCGCCAAGTATATCAATAACCTCATCGTTTTTTCCGAGGATAAGTGATACGTAGCTGTCAACCTTGTACTCGCCGTATGTGGAAACCTTAAGCTTTGCACCGTCGGTGGCGAGTGTATAGTTTTCATGACCTACAGTAATCGCCGTTGGAGTAATTGCGCTGATTGTGCCTGATTTTGTTTCTCTGTACACCCAAATGCTGTTGAAAGGCTTTGAATAATATAAAACGTCTGAAACAGCAGGCTTATACTCGGTGGTTTGTTTTCCGTTTATATGGTAAACAGCTTTTTCAGTGTCGATTTCAATAAGCTTGTTCCAATTGTTCAACGAAGCCTTGTTGTCCAGATATATCGGAGAACTTATTGTTGCATCAATCATTGAAATGTAAGAAGCATTGTCGCTGTTTTCGTCAATTCTTGAAATGTCACCCTTTACAACATCTATTACCGTTTCATTAAGACCGAGAATAAGTGTAACGAATGAATTTTTCTCATTGAACTCACCGCCGATGGAGAGCTTCAACTTTGCACTGTCTGTATCAACCTTGTAGGCTTTGCCGTTGGATAGTGTTACGGTTTCGTTGGCTGTATATGAAGAAACAATGCCTGTTGCCGTTTTTCTGAATGCAAAGATTGAATTAATCTTGTCTGACCAGTAAATAACATCGTTGTTTCTAAGGTCATCTTTGCTCGCAGGCGAATTGTTCAAATGATAATCTGTTAATTCATTCACTGTAAAGTCAATAATTGAAGTTAAGCCGTTTACATCTGCTAAAATAGTGGGTCCGTCCAGCTTTTCTTCGATTAAGGCACCGTAATCCAATTTTCCGTTGCTGTTTGCGGCACATCCGAGAGTTGTGCAGTAAACTGCACCGTTCTTGTTTTTGGTAGAGAGCATGTTGTAAAGAAGAATCATGCACTCTTCTCTTGTAAGGATTTCACCTTTGGAAGCGTCAATGCCCTTGTTTAATTCAAGCTCATAATACTTTTCAAGCTGGGAAGCGGGATAACTGCCTTTAAAGTCGGCAGATGTGTAGCCTAAAAGCCGAAGAGCGATTGTAACGGCTTCTTCAAGAGTTACATTACTGTCCGGTCTGAAAGTGCCGTCGAGATAACCGTTGACAAGACCTTTTTCTATTGCAACTGTAATGTAAGGAGCACCCCAGTAGGATTGTTTTACATCCGGGAAAACAGAGTAGGACACTACTGCATTTTTTGCCTTGTCCTTGTCAGGGGATGCCGCTACTGCCATTTTTACAAATTCGGCTCTTGTCACGGTTTTGTCGTAATTCATATTTCCGTTTTCATCGCCGTTTGCAATTTCCAAAATTTTTATGGTGTTGATTATTTCATCGCTTGCTGCCTTAGGTTCTTCTATGGCAAAAGCCGAAACAGAAATAAGCAGTGCAATGCATGAAACAAGCAGCGTGAGTTTTATAAAAAACTTATTCATATATATAGGATCCTTTCTCATTACTCGGATTAATCATGTCTTAGTGCTTCAATAGGATTGAGCTTTGCAGCCTTGTTGGCAGGAAGATATCCGAACAATACACCTATTGCTACTGAAATACCGAATGAAATTATAATAGAAGCTGTGGTGGGAATTGCAACCATATCAAGCGAAGCAAGCAGTGTTTTTGAAACAAATGAGGAAATACCTATACCGCATCCTATTCCTATAAGACCTCCAAGGGCGCTTGTGGTTGCCGCTTCTATAACAAACTGCATTCTTATGTGTTTTCCTTTTGCGCCGAGAGCTTTTCGTATGCCGATTTCTCTCGTTCGTTCTGTCACCGAAACAAGCATAATGTTCATAATGCCAATGCCGCCGACAACCAATGATATACCTGCAATGGCTGCAAGTATGAGAACCATTGTATCCATCATTTCATTCATGATGTCAAGCACTTCCGTAAGGCTTGTAACGCTGTAATAGCTATCGCTTTTAAATGTTTCGTAAAGCCTGTTGTCAATTAAATCAATGCAAGCATCAACATCATCCTCTGTTTTTGCAACATAAGTAAAGCTTGTAATGTTTGCGTTTCGTGAAAGATATCTTGCGGCAGTTGAGTAGGGAAGATATACAAAGTTGTCAATTCCCGATTCCTCTGTTTTGTCGTCCTGTTCTTCAACAGTACCGATAATCAGGTATCTGTCACCGTTAATTTTCAAGTATTGTCCCACGGCATTTCCGCCGTAAACCGTGTAATTATAAAATGCACCTACTATACATACCTTTTTGTATTGTAAAATATCGACATAACAAATATTGCTTCCGTTTTCAAGCTTGTAGTCCTTTATGTCAAGATATTCTTCACCTACACCTGTGATTGTTGGTGTGTATATTTCATTGTCGGCACCTCTTACCTGAGCCATTGCCGATACGGTTGGCGACATGTGGGTGAAAAGGTCTTTATTTTCGTCGTATAGCTCATACATATCGTCAACACTTACGGTTCGTGAAGAGCCTCTGCCCACAATGTTTACCATTACATTGGTTGTACCCATGCTGGCAAAGCTGTCATTCATGAATACTGTCATTCCGTTTCCGAGAGCCATTATAACAATAACGGCTGCAACACCGATAATTATACCGAGCATCGTAAGAAAAGAACGCATTTTGCTGGTACTCAGACTCTTGAATGCCATAATAAAGCATTGGAAAATACTCATTGCTTTTCACCGCCCTTCTTCTTTAATAAAAGCGGATCATCTGCGAAAGAAATATGTGCCTGTACTGTTGCTCCGTCACCGTCAGCAGGACCGTCATATACAACTGAGCCGTCATGAAGCCTTACGATACGCTTTGCAGAATGGGCAATTGAATTGTCATGGGTAATAAGAACTATAGTGTTTCCCTCAGCATTAAGCTTTTGCAAAAATTCCAAAACCTCTCTGCCTGTGCGTGAGTCAAGAGCACCCGTCGGCTCATCAGCAAGAATAACGGAAGGATTTCCTGCAAGAGCTCTTGCAATTGAAACTCTTTGCTGCTGACCGCCTGAAAGCTGAGAGGGATAGTTCTTTTCTTTTCCGCTAAGTCCCACACGTTCAAGAGAACTGAGTGCCGCTTTGCGCCTGTCATCGGCATCAATGCCTGCATATAATAAAGGAAGCTCTACATTTTCAAGAACGGTTAGCTTTGGTATGAGATTGTATTGCTGAAAAATAAAGCCAAGCATTTTGTTTCTGATTTCAGCAAGCTCATCGTCTTCCATGGTACTTACGTCAATTCCGTTAAGTAAATAAGTGCCGTCGGTTGGTACATCAAGACAGCCGATTATGTTCATTAAGGTTGATTTTCCGCAGCCTGACTGACCGACAATTGCCACGAACTCACCCTTTTCAATATGTAGATTTACACCGTTTGAAGCGTAGGTTGTGGTGTCGCCGTTAACGTAGATTTTGTAAATATCTTTAAGTGTAATCAATGTGCATCACCTCTGGGGTTATCTCGGCATACCGCCGCCCATTTGACGTCCGCCGCTCGGCATGCTTCCGCTCGGCATTCCGCCACTAGGCATTCCGCCGTTTGGCATACCGCCGCCCATGCCCATCATGCCAAACATTCCGTAGCCTGAGTAGGTGCGTTCTGCACTTTCAACGATTATTACATCACCAATTTCAAGACCGCTTGTTATCTCAATGTATTCTTCATCACTTATGCCGACAGTTACTCTGACTTCTTCATACTCTGAATTTTTGTTGGCAGTTCCGTATGGATTTGCAGCTCGTTTTGAAAAGCCATCTTCTGAATGAGGCATGTTTTCAGGCATGTGTTGCTGTTCGGAAGATGCATCTTCCGGATTTTTAAGAACCTTAACAATATTTCCTCTGCTTACAGCATTTACAGGAACAGCAATAATGTTTTCTCTCTTTTCTACAATTATTTCAGCATCTATGTTCATGCCGGGTCTGAGCATTTTCTTTTCATTTCGTACTTCAACTGTCATTTTAGAAAAATCATCACTGAATGAGTAAACTGTTGATGCAAGAATATATGAGGCTTCGGTATAGTTGTTAAGCCTGTCATCACCGATGTATAATGAATAACCGCCGTCATAATCTACTCTTTTTATGATTGTACCGTCGGAATATGTATATACGTATGCACCGTCTGCAGCTGTATGCTCAGTAAGTGAATAGGTGCTTTCTGTGCTCGTCATACCTGTCTTGTACACCTTGCTTACGGAACCGTCATCAAGTACTCGTCTTTGCGATTCATCCTCAACGTTTTCGATGGTGACTTCTACGGGATATACAGTTGTGCCGTTGGTCGTAGTTCCCTGAATACTGATGTTTGTTACAGTTCCGTAGTATTGTGAGCCTACTCTTGAGTCGCTTGTAATTACGACCTGCTGTCCTTCTTCAAGGCTGTCTATGTCAAGCTCGTCAATGCTCATTGTGAATTTCAAAGCGGACATGTCGTATATTACTGCAAGCTGTGAATTGTTGTTTCCGCCGCCGATTGTGTCGCCTGCCTTGTACTCTTTGGATATTACCGTACCTGAAATAGGGGAGGTTATGTTGTAGTTGTCGTATGCATCCAGTGCGTCATCAAGACTTGTTTGTGCGTTGTTGACGCTTATTTCAAGTGACTCAATCTGATTCTGAAGTGAGGTGCTTTCAAGCTTTACGATTATGCTTCCTTTGGTAACGTGAGAACCTTCTGAAAAGTAAATATTTGTTACTTCTCCCGATATTTCAGCATTGACCGAGCCTTCATCGTTATAGCTGAAAGAGCCTGTGTCGGTGCATACTGCGTTCTGAATTTTTGCAAGACCAAAGGTGCCCGGAATAATGCTGCCGGGATTTTTAACGCTGATTTCAACCTCTCTTGTTATTGCACCGATTGAATTGATTTTTGTAACAGGACTTATTTCCTTTACCGTTCCTGTAATTACCTCGGGTGAGTCAATAAATGAAACTTCAGCAAGTGAACCAACCATAAATACGTCACAGTCTGAATCAAGAAAGGGAATTGTCAAAACCATGGTTTCGGAGTCTGTGATTTCAGCAATAAGCTGACCTGCGTTGACTTCATCACCGACTTCGACATGAATTTTTTGAATAATGCCCGTATATTCGGTGTCGATATTCAGCTTTTCAAGCTTTTCGTATGCTTCATCAAGATTTGTCTGTGCTGTTTTAAGATTATTTCTTGCTCTTGTAACGTTGGAGTCAAGTGAGTCTGATTCTATTTCATATAAGAGCTGGTCTTCAATAACCGTGTCACCCTTGTTGAAATGGTCGCTTAGAATTTCTCCGCTTACAAGAGCGGTAATTGTGTACTGGTCATTTGGCTCAATTGTTCCTGAGCTTGTCAGAACCTTTGTAATGGTGCGGTAAGCGGTATCCTCAGTTAGAGAATATGTAGTAACGGTATTTTGCGACAAATCCTCTTTACCGAGAAGCTTGTCAAAGAGTCCTGATTTGTAGGCATCTAAAAGTAATAGTGCCAAACAGACCAAAACAATTATAACTATTTTAATAATTTTCTTTCGTTTTTTCTTGTTAAGCTTTTTAAGCGAATTTTGCTTTGAGTCCTCAATCTTTTTTTCAATATTATGCTTATTTACATTTTGTGAGTTTGCAATCTCGCTCATGTCAACAACTTCCGTTTTTGTATTAATATCTTTACTCATACAGTGGTTCCTTTCATGTTGTAAAATTACGCATATAATATTAACAGCTTTTTGTGAATTGAAATAGTTGATAATGTGATGAAAATCTGTTTTTTTTACTTGATTTTGTTTACATTTCCAATCAAAACCTTTATTGGCTCGGATTGTTAAAAAAATATTTATAAATACCTGTAGATATAAAGGAAAAAATGGATTATATTAATATAGTATTAATAAAACTACGGAGGTAGAAAAATGGCAGAAAATTGTACACATGATTGCAGTACTTGCAGTCAGAATTGTGCTTCAAGAGATAAAACCAGCTTGCTTGAGCCGTTAAATCAACACAGCAGTGTAAAAAAGGTTATCGGTATTGTAAGCGGTAAGGGCGGCGTTGGTAAGTCGATGGTTACTTCCATGCTTGCAACGCTTATGTCAAGAAAGGGATATAATGTAGGTATACTTGATGCCGATATTACAGGTCCTTCAATTCCAAAGGCTTTTGGCGTCAAAGGTCAGATTACAGGCTTTGACGGATTTATGGTTCCTAAAATTTCCCATAGCGGCATAAAGATTATGTCAGCAAATCTTCTTCTTGAAAAAGAAGATGTTCCCGTAATTTGGAGAGGTGCTATGATTGCCGGTGCTGTTAAGCAGTTCTGGACAGATACTGTTTGGGAAGACATTGACTATATGTTTATAGATATGCCTCCCGGAACAGGTGACGTTCCCCTTACTGTGTTCCAGTCAATTCCCCTTGACGGAATAGTAATGGTTACAAGTCCTCAGGATCTTGTTTCTCTTGTTGTGGCAAAGGCTGTTAACATGGCAAAGACAATGGAAATACCGATTATCGGTCTTGTTGAAAACATGAGCTATGCCGAATGCCCCGATTGCGGTAAAAAGATTGAAATCTTTGGTAAGAGCAAGACAGAAGAAACTGCTAAGAAGGAAGGTCTTGAGCTTCTTGCAAGAGTACCCTTCAATTCTCAGATAGCAGCTCTTGCCGACAGTGGTGAAATTGAAAAGTTCAGCGGTGATTATTTTGATAAGCTCGTTGATAAAGTTGAAAAAATGCTGTAATTATTATTATTATTAAAAGCAGAGCTGCCTCGTAGTTTATAGCAAGGCAGCTCCTTTTGTTGGTTGGTTTTAATTACCAACGACAACTAATTTCAAAAAGCGCAAGTAATGAGCTTCCAAGCGTAAAAAACAGCCAGAACATAAATACCCTCCTTTTTGACCATAATAGTACTATGTGCATAGCATAAAAATTGTGGTTTGTAAAAGTTAATTTACAAAAAACTCAATTATATATTGATATATTTGATTTATATTAGAAGTTGAGTGCGAACCAAGTAATAAGCGATATCACACCTGCATTAATTGTGCCTAAAATACCGACAGCAGCCCACAAAAATGTTAGCATTCTTATTTCCCCCTTTTCATATAGTAATACTATGTACATAGTAACAACATACATTGTAACACGTCAAAAGTGATTTGTCAATATGTAACATTTAATATAGTATATTAAAGGGTGTTATTTTTATGAAAGAACAAAATTCATTGACAATTGTACGTGATTATGGAAAAGTGGTTGTAAAGCTAAAACAGATAATGGACGAAAAGAAAATCAGCAGATATGCTCTTGCAAGGAATATCAATGTTAGATTTGAAGTTGTTGACCGATGGTATAACGGCAATGTTGAAAAAATGGATTTGGATATATTGGCAAGGATTTGTTTTTGCCTTTCTTGTAAGGTTGAAGATCTGTTGGTGTACGAAAATTTTGAATAAATGCATTGTAAAAAATGGCGGCTGCTAAGATTCTTTGATAAATCAAGCAGCCGCTAAATTATTTAATATTTAAGAAGGTCAGGTTGTCAAATCCTGTTTATACCTAATAACACCATCATCACTTTGGGAACGTGCAGACCAGATAATCTTTCTGGGACACTTACTTTCGCAAAGTCCGCATCCGTCGCACTTTTCGTAGTCAATTTCAGCAAGCGTTCCGTTAACCTTGATTGCACCGTTGGGACATGCTTTTTCACATATCTTACAGCCGATACAGCCAACGTTGCAGTAGCTTTTTGTGACAGCTCCCTTGTCGGCACTTGCACAGCCTACCCAATGCTTTGCATCATATGGAATAAGCTTTATGATGCTCTTGGGACAAGCGGCAACGCACATTCCGCAGGCAACACACTTTTCATAGTCTACAGCCGCAACGCCGTTGATAATGTGTATTGCATCAAATTTACATGCTGCGGCACATGTGCCAAGACCGATACATCCGTTGGGACAGAGCTTATCGCCGCCTGCAAGTTTGTTTGCACTTATACAGTCGTGAATACCTTCATATACATATTTCTTTGCAGCCAGCTCATGCGTACCTGAGCACATCACTTGTGCTCTGAAGCGTGCAGCATTTTTTACAGGTGCTTTGCCTACAATTTCTGCAATTTTGTCAGTTACATCCTGAGAAACGGAATTGCATGCATTAACGGGTGCTTCACCCTTTACAATCGCTTCCGCAAGGGCAGCACAGCCTGTATAACCGCATCCGCCGCAGTTTGCTCCAGGCAAAACGTCGGCAATTTTTTCGATTCGTTCGTCAGTTTTAACAAAGAACAGCTTGCTGGCAAATGCGAGAATCAAGCCTAAAACACCGCTGATTACCGCAAAGCAGACAAAAGCAGTTACTATTCCATTCATCCAATCATATCCTTTCTAAGAACTCAGCTTTATTTAATCAGAAGGGAAGCTCAACGCCCTGGAAGCCAGAGAATGCCATGGCTATAAGACAGGCTGTTACAAGGGCTATAGGTGTTCCCTTGAAGCTTTTGGGTGTTTCTGCAAAAATAACTCTCGCACGTACACCGGCAAAAATAATAATTGCAATTGTCCAGCCGACAGCCGAACCAAAGCTGAATATTACGGATTCAAGAAGATTGTAATCGTTCTGGATACACAGCAGTGCTGCACCGAGAATTGCACAGTTTGTTGTAATAAGCGGCAAATAAATGCCAAGTGCGTTGTACAGCGCAGGTACTGACTTTTTCAAGAACATTTCGATAAGCTGTACAAGGGAAGCAATTACAAGAATAAACGCAATTGTTTTTAGATATGTAAGGTTAAACGGGACAAGGATATAATGATAAAGACACCAAGTAATAATTGAAGATAGAGTCATTACAAATGTTACCGCACAACCCATGCCGAAAGCAGTCGATGGCTTTTCGGACAGTCCGAGGAAGGGGCAAATTCCGAGAAAACGTGAGAAAATGTAGTTTTCAATAAGAACGGAGGAAATAAGAATGGCAATAAGTGAACCAAAAGTCATTATTTTTTACCTCCTTTTCCGTTTTTAGCTGCATTTAATATTGCATTTACCGCAGCAATAAGACAACCGAGTGTAAGGAATGCTCCTGCGGGAAGCACAAAGAACAGCATTGGCTGATATGAGGGAATTGCAACTCCAAGTATTGTTCCCGAGCCAAGCAGTTCTCTGATAAAGCCAAGAACGCTGAGTGCGAGTGTAAAGCCTATACCCATAAACAAGCCGTCAAGCATTGAAGGAACAGGGCTGTTCTTTGAAGCAAATGCCTCGGCTCTTGCGAGAATGATACAGTTAACTACAATGAGGGGAATAAACAAACCAAGGGATTTATCAAGTGCTGGAAGAAATGCTTTTATAAGAAGCTCAACGCAAGTTACGAAACCTGAAATGATAACAATGTAAGCCGCAATTCTTACCTCCTTGGGAATGAATTTTCTGAGAAGGGAGATAAGCAGGTTTGAAAGAATAAGAACAGCAGTTGCGGAAATTCCCATTCCAAAGCCGTTGATAAGGGATGTTGATGTGGCAAGGGTGGGGCAGGTTCCGAGAAGCTGAACAAGAATTGGGTTCTGGTCAAAAATAGAACTGAACAGATGACCTTTTACATTAAATTTATTGTCACTCATTATTGTTCACCTCCTGAAATTGCTTTGTAAGTGCTGACTTGATTGCAAGCATTTGCAACGGCGTTGATGACAGGCTTTGAGGTTTTTGTTGCACCTGAAATAATATCTACTTCCTTTGCCTCATCCTCATGCAGACCTATAAAGCCTGACAGAAAGCCTTCATCCTGTGCCTTAGTTCCGATACCGCTTGTTTCCGACATTGAGATAATCTTTACGCCTTTAACCGTTAAGTCGGGATTTATTGCAACAAGCATGTTGATTTCAGCCTTGAAGCCCATAGGTGAAACTGCCACTCCGTAGAAAATGGGATTTTTCTCGGCATCCTCAATGACATAAAGAGCAGTAACATCTTCATTTAGTTCACATTCGGCAACCGCACAGCGAGCAATAATGTTTTTTCCTTCGCCGATAATAAACTCATCGCCGTTAACAGAGAAGGGCTTGCCGTCAAAATCATCACTGAAAATGCTTGTAAGAGCCTGTGCCGTGTTTTCTTTTTCATTATAAGCGATTTTGTCTTTTGTTATGAAGTTTACAGCCGCAACAATTAAAGCAACAATGGCACATATTGCCAAAAGCTTTACGGCAATTAATATGTAATCTTTGTTAGTTTTCTCAGCCATTTTTCTTAGCACCTCCAAAGCTTACGGGTTTTGTACCCTTGTCAAGGTACCATACAAACAGGTTCATAATAAGAATTGCAAATGATACACCTTCGGGATAGCCGCCGAAATATCTTATAAATACCGTAATCAGTCCGCAGCCTATGCCGAATATTATCTTGCCTTTTTTTGTTACGGGGCTTGTTACATAGTCGGTTGCCATAAAAATTGCACCCAGCATAAGTCCGCCGCTGAACAGCTGGTATTGCATAAAGTCAAGTCCTGCCATATCACCTGCGGGAAATATAAAAGAAACAATTGCAACAGTTGCAAGGTAGATAACGGGAATATGCCATGATATTACTTTTCTGCAAATGAGATAAATTCCGCCAAGAATAAGGAGCGTTGCGCTTACTTCACCTATACAGCCGGCAATACCGCCAAGTAAGCAAGAAACGGTGTCTGTTTCGGGAAGCGTACCTGTTTTAAGAGAAGCAAGAGGCGTAGCACCCGCTGTTATATCCTCAGATATTGTAACGCTCATTTTCAATGCGGGAAGATGAACATAGGGTTTGGTAAAAGCAACTAACTCACCGGGATATGCAATAAACAGAAAAACTCTTGATGCAAGAGCAGGATTAACGACGTTTTTACCAATTCCGCCATAAAGCTGCTTGACAATTACTATTGCAAAGAATGCACCAACCACAGGCAGCCACAGAGGAACGGAAACGGGAAGGCTGAAAGCAAGCAGTATGCCTGTTACAGCTGCCGATAAATCCGAAATGGTATTGGATTTTTTCATTAATTTTCTGTAAAGGTATTCAAATACTACACAAGAAATAACGCTTATGATGGTAATTGAAAGAGTTCTCATGCCAAATACATAAATGCTCCAGAACAGAGCAGGCATAAGAGCTAATATTACATCAGCCATAATATTTTTGGTTTTTATGGGACTCTTGATGTGGGGTGAGGCGGTCATTGTAAGAAATTTGTTGTTTTGTTGTGCGTTCATTGTGACTTAGCCTCCTTTTCTTTGGCAGCAGCTTCGGCCGCCTTCTTCTTCTTTGCTGCAAGTATCTGACCCTTAACTGTTCTTATGTATTGAACAATCGGAACGTTTCCGGGACATATGTAAGTACAGCTTCCGCACTCAACACAGGAAAGAATGTTGAACTGCTCAGCGTTTTCTTTGTCACCAAGCTTTGAAAATGCTGCAAGATAGTTCGGCATTAAGTGCATGGGACAAACACCGATACATTTGCCGCAATGAATACAGTCGCCCTCTCGGTTATCCTGGGTTTTGTCGGAAAGTGCAAGTATCGCCGAGGTGTTTTTCATGATAACGGCGTTCATATCCCACTGTGCTGAACCCATCATGGGACCGCCGTTAACTATTTTGCAAAGGCTGTCCTTTGTGCCGCCGCAGTTAGATAAAACGTCTTCAATGGAAGTGCCAACGGGAATTCTATAGTTTTGCGGTTTTTCAACGGCATCGCCGTCTATTGTAACAACAGTGCTGATAAGCGGCATTCCGTTAAATACGGCATGATACACGGCAACACAGGTTTCCGCGTTGAAGATTACACATCCAACATCGGCGGGAAGCTTACCCGCAGGCATTTGTACGCCTTTAATTACATACATGAGCTGTCTTTCGTCACCCTGAGGATACTTCGTTTTAAGCACCTGAACCTCGGCGTTTTCAGTTCCTTCAAGTTGCTTTTTCATTACTTCAACAGCATCCATCTTGTTGTTTTCAATGGCTACCGTCATGTGCTTTGCGCCTGTTGCATGCATGAGAAGTTTAGCTCCGCCTATAAGGTACTCGGATTCTTCAAGCATAAGCCTGTGATTTTCCGTAATATAAGGCTCACATTCGGCGCAGTTTATAATTATTTCCGTTGCTTTTCCAATGGCAGATTGGATTTTTGCATAAGTAGGGAAGGATGCTCCGCCAAGACCGCATACGCCTGCTTTTCTTACAAGCTCTGTTATTTCTTCGCTTGAAGCCTCAAACGGGTTGCCTTCAAATGCTTTAATGCTTTCATCCATTGTATCTGTCTTGTCATTTTCAATAACAATATGTGCTGTTTTTCCGTAGCCTGTATAAGAGTTTCTCATTTCAATATCGGTAACAGTTCCCGACACTGACGCATGAATTGGGCAGGAAAGACCGTTTTCAAAATTTCCTATAAGCTGCCCTTTTTTTACATAGTCACCCTTTTTTACGAGCGGTACCGCAGGTGCACCTATATGCTGCTGCATGGGGATTGCAACCTTGTCGGGTGCGGGATATTCCTGAATGGGACAACTGCGGGTATTTTTGTTGTCAGGCATATGCAGTCCGCCCTTAAATGTCTTTAACATTAAACCAATCCTTTCGTTAAAGATTTGTCAATATCCGTATAATTTCTTCAATTAATTTATTATATCATATATTTTTAATTTCTTCAAGATATTTTTTAAAGATTGAACGATTTTTGTACAAAATAATTCAAGTGTTCATTAAATCAAGTGGAATTGTGGAAAAATATGTGTTATATTGTTGAAAGATTATTAATTTGTTAAGGAGATGTCAAAGTGAGCAGTTCAAATGACAGAACCATAGAAAAAAATCGTCCCGAAACAGCTGCAGGGACGACTGAAGAAGCAATATATGACGTTCTGGAAAAGCTTGGAATTGAGTTTTCAAGGCTTGACAGAATAGATGGGGATTCCGAAAGCGAAGAGGTTTACGGTATCCTCGGAATTCGCCATTTGAAAAACCTGTTGTTGTGTAATGCACAGAAAACCAATTTTTATCTTCTTGTTATGCCTGCGGATGTTCCGTTCAAATCAAGTGTATTGTCAAAGCAGTTAGGAACATCCCGCTTTTCATTCGCACCCGAAGAATATCTTATGCAATTCCTCCATGCAAAATCAGGAACCTCAAGCATTCTCGGATTGATTTTTGATAAGGAGCATTCAGTTAAGCTTGTAATTGATGAACGTATTCTCGATGAGAAATATTTTGGATGCCTTCCTTGTACAGATTCGGCAAGCCTAAAATTTGAGCGTGATGACATCCTCGTAAAGCTCCTTGCGTTTACGGGACACAGCTATACGGTTGTCAGAATGTAGCTTATGAAAGGAGTATTTCGGTTAGCTCTTTTGCATTGTCTGCAAGCCTGACTGCTCCGGCATCCGTAAGCTCCTGACGTGAGCCGAAGCCAAAGGTTACACCGACAGTCTTAATTCCGAATTGTGCTGCACCCTCTACATCATGAAGTCTGTCGCCGACCATTATTACCTTATCAATATCTTTGCAGCCAATGCTCTTGAGTGCGTATTCGATGACTTCTGATTTTTTTGTACGTGTGTTACTCATAAGAGCACCTGCAACAAAATCGAAGTATTTGTATAAGTCGTAGTGGCGAAGAATTATCTCGGCAAATTTTTCGGGCTTTGAAGTTGCTAATACTACTTTTTTGCCTGCTTGCTTCAACCTTGAAAGCATTTCTTCGATTCCTTCATAAACTTCATTTTGATAGATTCCCTTGACCGAGTAGTATTCACGGTACTTTTCAACGTATTTTTCGCCGGTTTCTCTGTTTACGTTACAGTAATCCATAAACTGCTCTCTGAGGGGCGGACCTATAAAAATTTCAAGTGCTTTCTTGCTTTCGTATTTTTTGCCGAAAAAATCAAGTGCGTATGCAACCGCCGTTGTTATTCCCTCGGCGGGGTTTGTAAGAGTTCCGTCAAGGTCAAAAAGTATTATATCATAACTCATCTTGTTTTCCTCCATTTTAATATTTTAGCATATCGGTGTGATGTATGTTTTAATTGAATGTAAAATTAATGTTTTTGTAACTTTTGGCACTTCATATTGACAAATGTAAAATAACGTCATATAATTATAATAGCTTTTTGTGTGAGGTTATAGATTTGATTGTTGAATATAAGGGCGATAAGTTAAACATAAATTTGATTGATAAAGGCGAGGGGGAGGCTGTATTGCTTCTTCACGGCTGGGGAGCAAGGGCTGATATTTACGGTTCTGTTATTAATCCGATATGTTCCCATTACAGGGTGATTGCACCTGATTTGCCGGGATTCGGCAGCTCCGATGAGCCGTCTTTTCCGTACTCAATTGAAGATTATGCAGGCTTTGTTACAGAGCTGTTAAAGGCTCTTGATTTAAAGAAAGTGCATCTTATGGGTCATTCCCACGGCGGAAGAACTGTTCTTGAGCTTGCAACAGGCGGATATGATTTGGAAATTGGCAAGATAGTTCTTCTTGACAGTGCCGGCATTCCTGCAAAAAAGTCTTTTAAAAAGACATTCAGAATTAAACTGTACAAAGCATTGAAAAAAATTGTAACAAGTGCACCGATGGAAAAAATGTTTCCCGATGCATTGAATTCACTTCAGAAAAAATTCGGTTCTGCAGATTACGGTGCAGCATCTCCCGTTATGCGTCAGAGTATGGTTAAAGTGCTTAATACCGACTATACCGAAAAGCTGTGTAATATCAAAAATTCTACTTTGCTTATTTGGGGAGAAAACGATACTGCAACTCCTCTTTCAGACGGTCTGCTTATGGAAAAATTCATCCCCGATGCAGGGCTTGTTAAAATAGACGGAGCAGGTCACTTTTCCTTTGCCGAAGCTCCTGCGCTTACCGACAGAGTACTTAAATCATTCTTTAAAATCAGTTAGGAGAAGGTATGTTAACAACTATACTTTTCATTATTGCAAGTGCTGTTTCATTTTCACTTGCAAGCGTATATTACATACATACGTTTCAGCTTAACGGCTATCACAGAGATGCTCATTTAAAGTGGTTCGGTGATACGCTTGGAATAAGTGCGGCAAAACTGACGCCTGCTTTTGTTGCATTTGTACTTGCATGTATTCCGAATGAAAAGTGCAAAATTGCGGCGATTGTGTTTTCTGTCATTTCCGTACTTTTCCTTCTGCCTGAAGGTAATGCCAAAAAGCCGCTTGTATTTACTGCAAGAGTAAAAAGACTCATTTTTACCGAAATTATAGTTTTCACG
Source organism: Eubacteriales bacterium (assembly GCA_045577475.1). GTDB lineage: Bacteria > Bacillota > Clostridia > Oscillospirales > CAG-382 > UMGS1387. Next base: position 34,670 of record JAZNIM010000041.1, read on the forward strand.
GCTTTTACGGTAATTGCTTGCTTGTTTAACTACATGGGTTTTCTCCCGTCATTGGCTGTTATAATTTCTAACCTTATTGTTCTTGTCAGCGATGTTATAAATTCTCCCTTTGAGAAGGCTGTAAAGAACCATTTTATCAAGGATGCCAAGAAAATATTGGTTTCAAGAAAAAATCTGACAATTATCGGTATAACAGGCAGCTACGGAAAAACAAGCTGTAAGAATTATCTTGCAAAGCTGTTAAGTCCCAAATACAATGTGCTTATTACACCTGCAAGCTTTAATACGCCAATGGGCGTGGTAAAGACCGTGCGTGAATACCTTAAAAACAGTCACGAAATTTTTATTTGCGAGATGGGTGCGAAGAATGTTGGCGACATTAAAGAGCTTTGCGACATTGTTCACCCTCAGATGGGACTTATTACCTCCGTAGGACCTCAGCATCTTGAGAGCTTTAAAAGTATTGAAAACGTAACAAAGACAAAATTTGAGCTTTATGATGCAGTTCCCGAGGACGGAAAAGTATATCTTAATTATGATAATGAATATATTAAGAGCGTAAACGTGAAAGAAAACGTAGTCAGCTTCGGTCGTGATGGCTCGGATGCGGATTGCATTGCAAGAAACATCACTTTGTCATCCAAGGGCACTGATTTCGATATTGAGTACAGATGTAAGACGCTTCACTTTACCACAAAGCTTCTCGGAAGCCATAACGTGCAGAATCTTGCCGGATGTATTGCAATTGCGCTTGATATGGGCGTTGATGGAAACGAACTCGTCCTTGCTGTACGCAGACTTGAAACGGTTCAGCACAGACTTCAGATTCTTGAAGGCGGCGATATAACAATTATTGATGATGCTTTCAACGCAAATCCCGGTGGAACAAAGGCGGCACTTGAGGTGCTTGGTTGCTTTGACGGCTTGAAAATTATTGTAACTCCCGGTATGATTGAGCTTGGCTCAAAGCAAAAGGAATTAAATGCCCGTTTTGGGGAGGATTGTGCAAAGGTATGCGACTATATTTTCCTTGTGGGAGGAAGAATTGCAGACGACGTTTATGATGGCGTAATGGGTACGGATTTCGATAAAGAAAAGCTTATAAGATTTGAAAAGGTTGAAGAAGCAGTTGCTTATGCAAGAGCTTTGCAGAGTGACAGAAAAAAGTTTGTACTTCTTGAAAACGACCTTCCTGATAACTATTGAAATAAAGGGGTAATTTCCATGTCAAACAGAATTAAAGTGGGCGTTTTTTTCGGCGGTAAGAGCGTTGAGCATGAGGTTTCGGTAATCTCCGGACTTCAGGCAGTCTATGCTTTTGATACCGATAAATATGAGCCTGTTCCTGTATACATAAGTAAGTCGGGTGAAATGTATGCCGGCGGAAACGTTGGTGAAATTGAGGCATATAAGGACATAAAAAAGCTGATTGGTGAAAGCGTCAGAGTAAATCTTATAAAGGATGGAAATGCTTTCAGTCTTGTAAGATACCCTGCGAAAAAGTTTGGAAATAACGTAGTTGATACCATTGAAGCGGCTCTTCCCGTTGTTCATGGTACTAATGTAGAAGACGGCACTCTTCAGGGATTTCTTCATTCTCTCGGTATTCCATATGGCGGCTGTGATGTATTCGCAAGTGCTGTTTGTATGGACAAAGAGGCTTCAAAGCTTATTATGAAAGCTAAGGGAATTCCCGTTCTTGACTGCGTAACCGTTAACTGCAAGCAGTATTCTGCGGATGTTGAAGGTACACTTAACCTTATTGAGTCAAAGACGGTATATCCCGTAATTGTAAAGCCTGTTAATCTCGGTTCAAGTGTTGGAATTAAAAAGGCAAAGGATAAGGATGCTTTAATTACTGCGCTTGAATACGCATTTGATTATTCAAATATTGTACTTATTGAAAATGCCGTTGAAAACCTCAAAGAGATTAATTGTTCTGTGCTTGGGGATATATATGATGCTGAAACCTCGGTATGTGAAGAACCGATAAATAACGACGAAATTCTCAGTTATGCCGATAAATACCTCAGCGGCGGCAGTAAGAATTCAAAGCTTGGTGCAAAGTCAGGTGCTAAGCTCGGTGGAAGTAAGGGCAGCAGCGGCATGGCAGATCTTAAAAGAAAGCTTCCTGCGGATATTTCCAAAGAGCTTGAAGAAAAGGTTCGTCATTATGCAAAGGCTGCGTTTCAGGCACTGGGATGCAGCGGCGTAACAAGAGTTGATTTTCTTTATAACACTGTGACAGAGGAGCTTTATGTAAACGAGCTTAACACGATACCCGGATCACTTTCCTTCTATCTTTGGGAGGCAAGCGGTAAGAGCTTTGCACAGCTTCTCGATGATTTGATGAAGCTTGCTTTCAAACGTGAACGTGAGCAGGAGGAACTCAATTTTTCCTTTGATACAAACATTCTTCAGGGAATAACGCTTTCCAGAGGCGGTAAGGCTTAAGCAAAAAATGATAATGAAAATTGCTCCTACTGTGTTATGCAGTCGGAGCAATTCTTTTGCTTTTAAGTAAATTATACGTTTTCTGCAAGGTATTCGTCAATAAGAAGCTGTATGGACTTAGGGGTACGCAGCTTTGTTCTGTCGATTCTTGTAGGGGCGATTTCAATGCCTTCATCCTCAAGTCTTGTAAATAGCTCAATAAAAGCGTAAGAATCAAGAGCTTCATTTTCAAAAAGGTCAAAATCGTCGTCTATGTCTTGCGGAAGATTACAGCACTCGCAGATAATATCTTTGATGTTTACCATGATGTTAACGCCTTTCTGTCGATTTTTTCATTTGAGTTTGTTGGAAGTGAATCAACAATTTTTATGGAAGTGGGAATCATGTAGTGGGGTAGATGCTTTTTCAAAATGTCCTTGACCACTTCAATATCGGTTTCTTTATCGGCAGTTATGAAGGCAAATATGCCGCGGACTGTGCCGCTGTCTGTAAATTTTGCAATTACGGCTGAACCTGTAACATTGCAAAAATTGTCAATGGCATACTCTATTTCATCAAGCTCAATGCGGTATCCCTTGAACTTAACCTGTCTGTCACATCTGCCTTTGCAGTAGAGCAATCCGTCTTGAATAAATCCCAAGTCACCGGTTCTGTAGCAGCTGATACCGTTTTCGCTATACCAGCCGCCAACCGTGCTGCCGATATAACCGCCGAAAACGCTGTTGCCCTTTATTATAATCTCTCCGTTATCAATTACAATTTCGGTAGCAAGTGAATCAATCCTGCCTACAGGAAGCAGCTCGGAGTCAAGCATGGATTTTTCTATAAGAATTCCCGACACTGCACTTGTGGCTTCTGTAGGACCGTATGCATTAATTATTTTAATTTCCGGGAATGCTTTGAACAGCTTCTTCACTGTAGGAATTTCAAGTAATTCTCCGCAAAAATAAACGCAATTGAAATCCGGATAGTTTTTGCTGTTAAAATCGGGATTCAGAAGGCATAATTTCATGAAAGTCGGAGTAACCACTGCGACATTTACTTTTTCGTCCTGCATAAGCTCGTAAATATGGTCGTAGCCTGAGTTAAGACTAACTTCAGATGCAACCAATGTATGACCGTTACATAAAGAGTAGAATAAGTCAGCCACACTTAAATCAAAGCTGAAGCTTGCCTGATTAAGAACTACTGCACGGTTGTATTCCGAAAGGGGATATAATGAGCTTATCCAATCTATGAAATTAATAAGATTTGTTGCCGAAATCGGAACTCCCTTCGGTTTGCCTGTGCTTCCCGAAGTGAAAATTATGTAAACTATATTGTTTGAGTTGTCGTAAATGTCACAATCCTTGTATTTTTCCAATTGAGGGAGTCTGAGGCATTCGGGACCCTCAATTTGTATTTCCTCGGCTTCAAGCAAAAGCGTAGAACAAGTAGCATCTGCTATTTTTTTGATGCGTTCTGCGGGCAAAAAGGTGTCAATGGGAACATACGCCCTGTGAGCCATAATACATGCAAGGATTGATATAATTACTTCGGGACTTTTGTGTCCGAACACAAGAACGGGGGAAGTACCCTGACGTCTAAGCAAATCTGCGGTATATTCGGCGCGACTCCAAAGCTCGCCGTATGTCAGAATTTTGTCGTTATCCTTGTAAGCAATCACGTGTGAGGAGGCTGTAACATGACGTTTTATGTAATCAATAATTCTATTCATGTCTGATTTGTTCCTCCGGAATCAGAGAATAATCGTACATTACAAGAGAATGGTTGTCAAGAATCAGCTCTTTTATAATCTGCTCGCCGCTTGCTTTTTCGGTTACTATTCTGTAAACCTTGGAGTTTCTGTAGAACTTTCCGTCTTCTTTTTTAAAATGGTGGTCTTCTTCAACAAGCTTGTATCTATAAGGGATTTCTTCAACACTTCGAAGCTCGCCGTTGAGATATCCGTCCTCTGTCCACACAAGAAGCTGTACATCGTGGCTGAGAGTGTTTTTAAAACGGTAGTCTAGCTTGTTATAGCAGATAGACGTTCCTGTGCCGAACGGGACTCTGCGGCGTTCATCGGGAAAAAGTGCATCCGAGTGATGATGAAGCTCTGTAACGGTAAGAGGACTGTTTAAAACAAGCATGTGAATCATATTAGCCATCTGGCATAAACCGCCGCCAAAGCCGGAGGTAAATCCGTTTTTGCTGATTACAAGACCTTTTTTGTAGCCTTTTTTTTCAGTGGTTTTCCCGAGAAGCGACCATATGGAAAAGGTTTCTCCTGGATGAATTACAAGCTTGTTGATTTTTTCGCACGCAAGCTCAATATTAGTAACCTTGTTTTCCTGAAGTGTAATATCAACTCCATGGAGCTTTCGCACTAATACAGAGCTGTGAGATTTTACGATAAAAGGGAACTCCTTGTCAGTATAACTTCTTGCTATTTTGTCTTTGCTGAAAAGATTTTTGATGTGTCTTTTTGCAATTTCCTTTTGCATGGAAATGCTGTAGCATAAGGGACTGATTTCGCAAAACAATTTTCTGCTCATTTTGAACTCCTAAAATTAATATTTGAAATAGCTACGGCTAATTTATATATTCCTTTGCTTTATTTAAAAAGACTGATTTTGCAAGATCAGGGGAGCTTGCAAAAATTGTGCAACCTGCCGCTTTTTTGTGACCGCCGCCGATCCCCAGTGAAGCACAGAGAAGTGAAACATCCGCCTCACTGTTGCATCTGACTGAAACTTTATATTCACCATCACTTTTATCTCTCATAAAAGCTGCTATCTGAACCCCTTCAATGCCTCTGCCGAGCTGGCTTACGGTTTCCGTGTCGCTTGCGTTTGCTCCGACACTTTTCAGTGCATCCGCAGATAGGTAAATGAAGGAAATCTTGCAGTTTTCGTAAAATTCAATGTTCTTATATGCAAGACTTTCAACTGCAATCTGAACAGGCGATTTTAGGTCAAACAGACGGTAGTTTATATCTCTGCTGTCAGCATTCATTTCGATAAGAGAAGCTGCGATTCTGTGAGTTTCCGGTGTTGTGTTGCCGTACTTGAAGCAACCCGTATCAGAACTGATTGCACCAAAAACAGAGCTTGCAATTTTTTCATCAAAGATACTTTCATTGCTAATGCCGTCAAGCTCGCAAATTATTTTGTACACGATTTCTCCTGCGGCTGAGGCTGTACTGTCAAGATACAGCTTTTCAGACGTAATTGTATTTTTCTCATGGTGGTCAATTGCAAATTCGTTGCGCTGCTTAAATACATCTGCGAGATTATCCAAAAGATGGTCAGAAGCTACATCAACTGTAATATAAGTGTTCCTGTCATCTTTGATCTTTTCATACCCTTCTCGGGCTTCCAAAACGTCAACACCTGAGTAATTGAGAAATCGAAGTCTTTTAGGAACAATTCCCGGAGAAAGTATTCTGCATTTTTTACCAAGCTTTTTAAGAGCACCCGCAAGTCCGCAGGCTGAGCCAAAGCAATCACCATCGGGATTTGCGTGAATTCCAATTACAAAATTGTCCTTTTCCAGTAAAAAACGTGATACGCTGAAAATGCTTTCATTCATTTACATTAACTCCTTGTAGCTGCTTATATGATACTCGCAGTGCTCTCTAATATCGTTTGTTATGGCAGAGGAACGAAACTCATCGTGTACAATTGCATATCTGAAGCCGTGTGTCTTGAGGGTGTTGAGTGCATAATATGCATCTTCAAATATCAACGTATCTTCCTTGTTTGCTCCGATAAGTTCCATGGCTTTGAGATAAACATCGGGATGATACTTATTTTTGCCAACTTCACCTGTTGACACAAAAGCATCGACAGCAGTAAGTAATCCTGTCCTGTCGAGACATTTGCGGCAGTATTCGAGTGAAGTAGCAGTAGCGATTGCCGTTTTTATGCCGTTTTTTCGAAGCATTGCAAGAAACTCTATGGCACCGTCAACGGGGGCAATCGGAGCATTGTCGTAGTGGGCATTCATCAAAACATGCATATATTCATGAGCTTTTTTTACGTCAAAATCTTTACCTGAAAGAAGTCGGGCTCTGTTTTCCATTTCTTCAAGAGTTTTGTATATGATTTTGGATTCTTCTTCGCTTAACAGGTCAATTCCGCATATTTCACTGAGAGCCTGCTTTTCGCATAAGTCCCAGTAGTACATAGAATCAAGAAGAGTTCCGTCCATATCAAATACTGCATACTTAAAGTTCATATTATCTCCTTACTTCAGTTTTAACTTTGGTCTTACTTTTTTTATGTAGATGAATGCAAAGACATCAAGTGCATAATCAAAGCATAAATAAAATAAATTTGCTGTTAAAAGCAATATTGCATACATAAATGCGGGTTCGTTTTGCAGAGCAAAGATTTTTTTAAAAAGCAAAAAAAGAAGTATCATTGTAATGTTGAATATCAAAAAGCATATAGCCTTAGCTACAAGCTTTCCTGCTTTTTTTAGCTTTTGCCTGATAATGGGGTAATATCCGAAAAATGCAATGTAATAAAGAACTGCTGTTGACAGCGGGGTGATCACCAGCGAAAGAATGCTTGTGGAAAGATAAATCAAAAAAGGAAACTTGCCCTTGATTTCAATCATGGAAATATATACCGTCAGGGCACAAAACGCCGCAACTGTTAAATCAAGCATTTCAATAAAGCTTCCTAAAACTATCATTGCGACGGAAAGGGCTGCAAATATTGATGCAAGTGTGATGTTTCTTATATCCTTCTTCATGTAGTCACCCCAATTATATACAATTATATAACATTTTTTTACAAATTTCAACCATTATGTGAAAAAGATTGGATAGTTTACAAACTGTTAATTGAAATTTCCTTAGAAATTTTTGCAAAATCCGTTGTTTTGTGGTAGAATGCTATGAAAGGTGGTATGTGCTATGAAAATCTTAGAAAATGTTTTCTCTGCGTTCGTCAGAAGAATGACACTTTGTTTTACATTAATTATTCTTACGTTCACGATTGTGGGCAGCTATACAAATATGGAAAACTTCGGAAAGGGACTTGCTATAAGTCAGCTTGTTTCGTTTTTTCTCTTTTCTGTTCTGTTTGCCGTTTCCTTCGGTGTTGCGGACTTTATAAAAAATAATTCAATAATCCGCAGAACCGTCCAGTTTGTGCTTACATATGCAAGCGTTGTTCTTGTGTTCTTTACAAGCAGCCTTTTCAAAGGTTATCTTGCGGGGATGCAGAATCCGGCATTCAGTATTCTTGTTGTAACATTTTGCTTTGTACTGATTTATACTTGCATTGCAGTGCTTGTACTTGCGGCATCATTTGTAAGAAATAAGATTAAGAACTCATCAAAAGAGTATGTCAGTATGTTTGATGAGCAGAAAAAGATTAAATAAATTCTATTGTGGTATCGGTGCGGTATCACAATATTATTTTATAAAACGAGGTATAATATGTCAGCAGAATTTAACTATGTGGCAACCTGTCTTTTCGGATTGGAAAGACTTGTGGGTGAAGAAATAGATGCTCTTGGCTACACAAGACGTGATACCATTGACGGCAGAGTGTATTTTAAAGGTGCTCCTGATGCCGTGGCAAGATGTAATATAAATTTCAGAACTGCCGAAAGAATGTTTATTGAACTTGCATCCTTCAACGCCGAAAGCTTTACTCAGCTTTTTGATAATGTTGTCAAGATTCCCTGGGAGCTGATAATCGGCAAGGATGATGCGTTTCCCGTAAAGGGGCATTCCATTAAGTCAAAGCTTTATTCGATTCCAGATTGTCAGAGTATTATTAAGAAAGCGGTTGTAAAAAGGCTGTCGGAAAAGTACGGTGTTGAATGGTTTGATGAAACAGGTGTTACGTATCAGATTGAGTTTTTCATTCTCAACGATAAGGTTTCTATTATGCTTGATACCACGGGAAGTCCCTTGCATAAACGAGGCTACAGACCTGCATCGGGTGCTGCACCCATGCGTGAAACTCTTGCGGCGGCTCTTGTTCAGCTTTCAAGACCGAGAGAGAATGTAAGACTTTGGGACCCTTTCTGCGGCTCCGGTACAATTGCAATTGAAGCTGCCATGATAATGACAAATACTGCCCCGGGTTTGAATAGAAAATTTGCGGCAGAGAGTTTTGCATTTCTTCCAAAGAAAATTTGGAGTGATGCAAGAGAGGAAGCAAGAGCTAACGTAATAGAAACCGATTTCAGAGCATATGCTTCGGATATTGACGATGAAGTTCTCCGTGTTGCAAAAGGTAATATCCACCGTGCCGGTATGGAAAAATACATCAAAGTTTTCAAAAAGGATGCAACAACCATTGAAAAAGACGATGTTCGTACAACTATTGTATGTAACCCCCCTTACGGTGAACGTCTTGAAACGGTAAGAGAAGCGAGAGAGTTGTATAAGCGTATGGGTAAGAGCTTTTCAAAGCTCAGTCCTTGGCAGATATATATTATTACCAGCGAAGAAGAATTTGAAAAGCTTTACGGAAAGCGTGCCGATAAGGTCAGAAAGCTGTATAACGGTATGATAAAATGTAACTATTATCAGTATTTTAAAAATAATGACTGATGCTTTACGAATTTTTTTACCGTTTTTTAGGTTAACGGTTATTAGTTGAAATATTTGTTAATATTATGTAAAAAACAGGGAAAAGCCTTGATTTTTAATAACATGCGGTATAAAATATCTCATGTAATTAGCACTCGGACGTTTTGAGTGCTAACCTATAAATCGTATTCAGATTGGGAGGAAATTCAAATGAAACTTAAACCACTTGCAGACAGAGTTGTCATTAAGGCAATTGAAGCAGAGGAAACAACAAAGAGCGGTATCATTCTTACTGCTGCAGCACAGGAAAAGCCCAGCATTGCTGAGGTAGTGGAAGTAGGTCCCGGCGGAATGGTTGACGGCAAGGAAGTTGTTATGACCGTTAAGAAGGGCGACAAGGTTATCGTAAGCAAGTATGCAGGTACTGAAGTTAAGCTTGACGGTGTTGAGTACAACGTAGTTAAGCAGGGCGACATTCTTGCAATTGTTGAATAATTGCATTTATTGATTTGGAGGTAATTGAAATGGCAAAGGAACTTTCATACGGCATTGATGCAAGAAACGCACTTGTAAGAGGCGTTGACGCTGTTGCCGATACAGTAAAAATCACACTCGGTCCTAAGGGAAGAAACGTAGTTCTTGATAAAAAGTACGGTGCACCCCTTATTACAAATGACGGTGTTACAATCGCTAAGGAAATTGAACTTGAAGACGCTATGGAAAACATGGGCGCACAGCTTCTTAAGGAAGTTGCAACAAAAACCAACGATGCAGCAGGTGACGGTACAACAACCGCAACACTTCTTGCACAGGCTTTTGTGCATGAAGGCATGAAGAATGTTGTTGCAGGTGCTAATCCTATGGTAATAAGAAAGGGTATTTCAAAGGCTGTCGATGCTGCTGTTGAAGAACTCAAGAAGATTTCCAAGAAGGTAAACGGTTCTCAGGATATCGCAAGAGTAGGTGCTGTTTCTTCCGCTGATGAAGTTATCGGTAAGCTCATTGCTGATGCTATGGATAAGGTAACAAATGACGGTGTTATTACTGTTGAAGAATCAAAGTCTGCTGAAACCTACTGTGAAGTAGTTGAAGGTATGCAGTTTGACAGAGGTTATATTTCTCCCTACATGGTAACAGATACAGATAAGATGGAAGCAGTTATCGACGATGCTGTTCTTCTCATCACAGATAAGAAGATTTCCAATATTCAGGATATTCTTCCCATTCTTGAAAAGATTCTTTCCGATGGTAAGAAGCTCGTTATCATTGCCGAGGATATTGAAGGCGAAGCACTCAGCACACTTCTTGTTAACAAGCTTCGCGGAACATTTACCTGCGTTGCTGTTAAGGCTCCCGGCTTTGGCGACAGAAGAAAGGAAATGCTTACAGATATCGCAACACTTACAGGCGGTGAAGTAATCAGCTCCGACCTTGGACTTGAGCTTAAGGATACAACTCTTGAACAGCTCGGTAAGGCAAGACAGGTTAAGATTAATAAGGAAAACACAATCATCGTCGGCGGTGCAGGAAACCCCGATGCAATCAAGGGTAGAATTGCTCAGATTAAGGCTGCTATTGAAGTTACAACAAGCGACTTTGACAGAGAAAAGCTTCAGGAAAGACTCGCAAAGCTTTCAGGCGGTGTTGCTGTAATCAAGGTTGGTGCGGCTACCGAAACCGAAATGAAGGAAAAGAAGCTTAGAATTGAAGATGCTCTCAATGCTACAAAGGCAGCTGTTGAAGAAGGCATCGTTCCCGGCGGCGGAACAAGCTTCGTAAACGTAATGGGTGCTGTTGCAAAGCTTCTTGAAACTGTTGAGGGCGACGAAAAGACAGGTGTTTCCATTGTACTCAAGGCACTTGAAGCTCCCGTAAGACAGATTGCTCAGAATGCAGGCATGGACGGCTCTGTAATTCTTGAAAAGATTAAGACCAGCAAGGCAGGCACCGGCTATGATGCAGCTAATGACAAGTACGTTGACATGGTTGAAGCAGGTATCGTAGACCCAACAAAGGTTTCCAGAAGTGCACTTCAGAATGCGGCTTCCGTTGCATCAATGATTCTGACAACTGAAGCAGTTGTTGCCGATAAGCCCGAGCCTGTTGCAGCGGCTCCTGCAGCTCCTGCACCCGGCATGTATTAATTTGTGATTTAATGTCCCCCGATTACATTTCGGGGGATTTTTTTGTGCATTTTTGTATTGAAAATCTTGATTTGTTGTGATATACTTTCTGTGTAAGTAATTCAGCTGTCTGCTAAAGGAGCAATTTATATGAACTTCAATCTTCATACACATACCTACAGATGCCATCATGCATCTGAAACGCCCGAGGAATATGTTCTCAGAGCAATTGACTGCGGCATAAATTTTTTTGGATTTTCCGATCATGTGCCGATTAAATTTAATGATGGAACGCAATCGGGGCATAGAGTGTATGTTGAAGAGGCAAAGGCTTATTGCGATGAAATCAAAGCTCTTGCAGAAAAATATAAAGACAAAATTGAAATTCATGTTGGCTTTGAAGCTGAATATTATCCTGAGTATATTGATGAAATGGTAAATAACGTCATTGATTGGGGAGGAGAATACATTATTCTCGGTCCTCACTTTACATATCCCGAGAACCTTCCCGATTCTAAGCATTCTATGGTGGATACAGACTCGGATGTTGCACTTAAAAAGTTTGTCAATATGCAGATTGCTGCAATGACTGAAAGGGTGTTCACCTATGTTGCTCATCCAGACATGTTTAATTTTCACGGTGATGAAGCCTCATATCGCAGAGAAATGACACGTCTGTGTAATTCAGCAAGGGAGTTGAATGTTCCGCTTGAAATTAACTTTCTTGGAATCAGAGATAAAAGAATATACCCTAACATGAAATTTTGGGAGATTGCAGGGGAGTGTCAGCCTCCTGTGACCTTTGGCTTGGATGCACATGATGCAATGGCTGCATACGACGGGGAATCTTTAATTAAGGCGAAGGAAATGGTTGAAAAATTCAAACTTAACTATATAGGCAGAGCACCGCTTGTTCCATTAATTAAACGTTAGGTTGTGTCAAATATGAATATTGTTGACGAGCTGTTTAAACTTCAGGATTTGGGGTATAAAGCATTTCACTCAAAGCTTGTACCGAATCTTAATCCCGATACAATTATCGGTATACGAACGCCTGTTTTAAAGACTTTTGCTAAAAGGCTTGATAAAGAGGGTCGTGCCTGTGATTTTATTAAAACACAGCAGCATCATTATTATGAGGAGAACAATCTCCACGCTTTCATAATTTCTGAAATTAAAAATTTT
>JAZNIM010000042.1:0-15408 GCA_045577475.1 Eubacteriales bacterium
ATGCAGAAAAGTCCACCAAATGGTGGACTTTTGCGACAGACTGAAGTCCACCAAATGGTGGACTTTTGCGACAGACTGAGCCGTACATAAAAGTACGGCTTTCAGACTGTTGAAAAAGTATGTTTTATCTCACATTCAGGAGAACCCCCGGCGAGGGTTCTCCTCATTTTGACCGTTTTGACGGTCAAAATTTCACCTTTCCTGCGCTTTATGAAGCAAAAAGAGTTTCGCTGTCTGCGGACAGCGACCAAAGACGCCGTCTTTGGAAACTGCAAGCCTTTGAAAAGGCTTGACCTAAACTTTCATAAAGGGTTTTGCGACAAGCTCAAAGCCGTACATAAAAGTACGGCTTTGGTTTGTATGTGATTAGTTAAGTCCCTTGGAATGTAAGTAGTCAATGCTTGTTTTGAGGCACTTGAAGGGGTCTTCACCGTAGCAGTTGTCCTGTTCAACGAAGGCATATTCAACGCCGTTGTTTATACAGGTTTCGATAATTGCATCGAAATCAAGCTCGCCTGTACCAACTTCTGCAAATCTGTATGTGCCGTCGTCCATGGTAATAAGATCCTTGAAATGAACGCAGGGTGTTCTGCCTTTTAACTTGTTGAGCCATTCAATAGGATCATGTCCGCCTGCCTTTACCCAGTGAACGTCAAGAGTAAAGCCCATTTCTTCTTTTCCGAAGTTCTGAAGCAGATAGTCCATGAGAAGTGTGCCGTCGGGACGGGGTGAAAATTCACCTGCATGGTTGTGATACATCATGTAACAGCCGGCAGCTGCAATCTTCTTGCCTGCAGGAACATAATCTTTAACAAATTCATCCTGTACCTTGAAAGGATCTTCTTTGTATTCGGGACTCCACAGACCACGCATACCGCCCATACCGATGTACTTTACGCCCATAGTCTTGTGGAAGGCGATAACGTTGTCTGTGTCTGAGGCAATTGCGGGAATATCCGTGTGGGTGATTGGACAAACAAGACCGTACTTGTCAAGCATCTCACGCATCCACTCTGCTTCGTATTTGCAGGTTCCCGATACCTGAACGGTTGTATAGCCCATATCCGCTATTTTTTTGAAGCTTTCTTCAATACCTTCAAGGGTTTTTGTGTAATCGTGAACCGTGTAAAGCTGTGCACCTATTTTCATTTTCATTACCACCTTTTGAAAAAGTTTTTTTATTACAAGTTCATTATAAATAAAAAAATCATAAATTTCAACTGTTTTGAACAATTTGTTCCTTTTTGCATATTTATTTACATTTTTTGCAATGTTGCGAAAGGTGAACGGATGTGACTTTGCAAAGCAAATTTAAAAAAATAAATTCAGGCATTTTACAACATGAAAACCTAAAAATGTTGATGAATTGTAAACAAAACCTCGATTTACTTTAGCGGAGTAAAGAAAATATGAATTTTTGTATATATTATTGACATAATTACATAAAAGTAGTATAATCACCCTATATTAAATTTCGGGAGAAGAACGACGATGAAAAGCTTGTTTGTAAATGCATACAATCAGTTTTATTACGGCTTTGTTTATTGCAGAAACAAGGTCTTTCGTTGTTGCGCTTTGAACTTTAATGTTTGATAGGTGATTGAAAGACCGCAGTGAATAAAAACGCTGCGGTTTTCTTATTTAAATGTTGAAAAAATTTGATTGAGGTGTTATAATATGACAGTAGGAATAGTTGGTCTTGGACTTATCGGAGCATCCATGGCAAAAACGGTAAAAAAGCATACGGATTTTGCGGTAATGGGATTTGATGCTTCAGATGCTGTAATGGAAAGTGCAATGCTTGACGGAACCATTGACGGGGTGCTTGACCTTGAAACGGAAAAATGTGATATAGTGGTGGTTGCTCTTTACCCCGACGATATAGTTGAATTTGTAAAAAGCCATGCGGATTACCTTGAAGATACCATTGTAATTGACTGCGGCGGTACAAAGACAAAGGTTTGCCGTGAGCTTTTCCCGGTTGCAAAGGAAAAGGGCTTTACCTTTATCGGCGGACATCCCATGGCGGGTATAGAAAAATCAGGCTATGATTTCTCAACCGACAGCCTGTTTGACGGTGCGTTTATGATTATGGTTCCCGATGAGGATTTGGACAGAAAGACACTTGATTATGCAAAGCTGTTCTTTATATCCTTGGGTTTCCACAGAATTACCGTTACAACCGCAGAGGAGCATGATAAGATTATAGCTTATACCTCACAGCTTGCACACATTGCTTCAAGTGCATATGTGAAGAGTCCCACATCCTTACAAAATCTCGGTTTTTCCGCAGGAAGCTTTAAAGATATGACAAGAGTTGCATACCTTAATGAAAACATGTGGTCAGAGCTTTTCTTGCAGAATAAGGATTTTCTCCTTGGTGAACTGAGCGAGCTTATAAATAACCTTACCCAGTATCAAAAGGCAATTTCCGAAGGTGACAGAGTTGCACTTATGGAGCTGCTGCGTGACGGTAAGCAAAAGAGAATTGCGGCATGGACTGCTGTTGAAAAGAAAAAGAAGTAAAAGAGGACGTATATGGAAAACATCAGAAGGGTTGCCGTAAAGGCTTCGGGATGCTACGATATTTTAATAGGAAATGGTCTTGTTGACAGAGCGGGTGAGCTTATAAAACATGTGAAAAAGCCTTGCCGTGCCGTAATTGTCACCGACTCAAATGTGGACGCACTTTACAGCGAGAGAGTGAAAAACAGCCTTACAAAAGAAGGCTTTGAGGTGTCAAAGTTTACCTTCACGGCAGGAGAAACAAGCAAGTGTTCGGACACCTTTATAGAAATACTTGAAACGCTTGCATCCCGGAAGATTACCCGAAGCGACTTGCTTGTAGCTCTTGGCGGCGGGGTTGTTGGAGATATTACAGGCTTTGCAGCATCCTGCTACCTTCGTGGAATTGATTTTGTGCAGATTCCCACAACACTTCTTGCGGCTGTTGACTCATCTGTCGGCGGCAAGACGGCTATTGACTTAAAAGCAGGAAAAAATCTTGCAGGTGCATTTTATCAACCGAAAATGGTTATCTGTGATACCGATACCTTTAATACACTTCCCGAAAGAGAGGTTGCCTGCGGCTATGCCGAGGTTATAAAATACGGAATACTCTTTGATAAGGATTTTTGCGATGACCTTGAAAAGGGCACCTGTGATATTAACGCAATAGTGGAAAAGTGTGTTGTTTTCAAGCGTGATATTGTTGAGAGGGACGAGTTTGACAGAGGTGAAAGAAAGCTTTTAAATCTCGGTCACACGGCGGCTCACGGTATTGAAAAGGTGTCGCATTTTTCACTGACTCACGGAGAAGCCGTGGCGGTGGGAATGGTGATTGCCGCTAAAATTGCGGAAAATATGGAAATATGCGAGAAGGGACTTAGCGAAAAGGTCAAGGCTATTGAAGAAAAATACTATCTTCCCACAAGCTATGACATAACTGCCGAGGATTTGTATGATGCGGCACTTTCCGATAAAAAGCGTGAAAGCTCGATAATTACCCTTGTGCTTCCCGAAAAAATGGGAAAGTGCAGACTTTGCGATGTTGAGGTGTCGGAGCTTTTGTCACTTTTCAAACAGGCATTAAACGTATAAAGGAAGTTTTTTATGACAGTAACACTTGACCCCAAAACGGCTCTGTCCGGTACTTTGGATATTATTTCATCAAAATCCGATATTCACAGATGCATTATCTGTGCCGCCCTCAGCGATAAGCCTACAAAAATCAGCTTTTGCGGCTTGTCTAAGGATATTATCACAACAGTTGAATGTGTTAAGATGATGGGTGCAGGGGCGGAGTTTTCCGATGGAAAGCTGATTATCACTCCCTGTGTCAGAGAAAGAATAATGCAGGGAATTACTCTTGACTGCAACGAAAGCGGCTCAACGGCAAGATTTATCCTTCCCGTTGCTGCGGCTATATGTAAAAAGGTGTCGCTGACGGGTGAGGGAAGACTTCCCGAAAGACCCATGTCACCTCTTTGTGAAAGCTTACGTGAGCACGGTGCGGTATTTTCAAGCGACAAAATTCCCATGACCGTCCATGAAAACGTAAAAAGCGGCGGTGTTTTCAATATCCCCGGCAATATCAGCAGTCAGTACATCAGCGGACTTTTGCTTATGCTTCCTCTTTTGGAGGAGGGCGGAGAGGTAAGAATTACAACACCTCTTGAGTCAAAAGGCTATGTTGACATGACGGTTGATACAATGACAAAGTTCGGAATAAATATTGAAAAGTCGCAGAATTGCTATAAGGTAAAAGGCGGTCAAAGCTATAAATCACCCGAAAGCATCAATGCACAGGGCGACTGGTCAAGTGCGGCATTCTGGCTGTGTGCGGACGCACTGGGTGCAAATGTTGTGTTAAAAGGTCTTGATGAAGGCTGTCCTCAGGGGGACAGAGCGGTGACGAAAATACTCGAAAGCTTCGGCGCAAAGAAAATCGTAACAAAAGAGGGAATAAGCTTTGAAGCGGGAAGACTTCGTGGTATTGAAATTGATGCATCGGATATTCCCGACCTTGTGCCTGTTTTGTCGGTTGTGGCATGTGCCGCAAGAGGAAAGACGAGAATTTACGGTGCAAAGCGTCTGAGGCTTAAAGAAAGTGACAGACTGGAAACTACACGTGATTTTCTCACACGTCTTGGTGCAAAGGTGGAAATAACCGAGGACGGACTTATAATTGAAGGAGCAGGCAGGCTTGAAGGCGGTACGGTTGTGGGACACAACGACCACAGAATAGTAATGAGCAGTGCCATATGCTCGCTCATCTGCAAAAAGCAGGTTATAATTGAAGGTGCTCAGGCAATGGAAAAGTCTTACACCACCTTCTTCTCCGATTTTGATAAGCTCTCAATGAGAAGCTGAAAGGACAGTATATGAATACATTCGGTCAAAAAATAAAGGTGACGGTTTTCGGACAGTCCCATGCACAGGCCATAGGCGTTGTCATTGACGGACTTCCGGCGAATTTTGCCGTGGATGAAGAAAAGGTTCAAAGCTTTCTTGACAGACGTGCACCGGGAAAAAATGCTTTTTCCACGGCTCGTAAAGAAACTGATACGGTGCATTTTATAACAGGACTTTATAACGGCAAAACCTGCGGTGCTCCCTTGTGCGGTGTTATTTACAACGGCGACCGGCACTCAAAGGACTACAGCGAGCTTGAAGCTAAAATGCGTCCCTCCCATGCAGACTATCCTGCAAATGTCAAGTTTGACGGAAACTTTGATGTGAGAGGCGGCGGTCAGTTTTCGGGACGTCTGACAGCACCATTGTGTATTGCAGGTGCGGTTATAATGCAGCTGCTTGAGGAAAAGGGAATATATATCGGTGCTCATATTTCTTCTGTTGGAGGAATTGAGGATGACCGCTTTGACAATATGTGTCTTGACGGCTCTTATGTAAAATCTGCACAGAATAAGGATTTCCCTGTTCTTAACGACCAAAAGGGAGAACAGATGAAGGCCAAAATCCTTGAAGCAAAGGAAAATCTTGACTCGGTTGGCGGAAGCATTGAATGTATGATTACGGGACTTGAGGCAGGAATAGGCGAGCCGATGTTTGACGGACTTGAAAATCTTATTGCCCACAGTGTATTTGCGGTGCCTGCGGTTAAAGGAATTGAGTTTGGTATCGGCTTTGAAGCTTCGAGAATGACAGGCTCCGAAAATAATGACGGATACACCTATGATAATGACGGAAACGTGCGTACACTTACAAATAATGCAGGCGGCATCTGCGGTGGAATGAGTACATCAATGCCCATAAGTTTCAATGTTTGCATAAAGCCTACTCCCTCAATAGGAAAAGCACAGAAAACCGTTAATATTAAAGAAAAATGTAATGACACACTTGAAATAAAGGGAAGGCATGACCCCTGTATAGTACAAAGAGCAGTGCCTTGTATTGAGGCTGCGGCGGCAATTGCGATTGCACAGCTTTTGTTTTAGGTTAGGAGAAGGACATGGAAGAAAAAACACTTGACCTTGAAAAAATAAGACTTGAAATAAATGATATAGACAACGAGCTTGTAAAGCTTTTCACAAAAAGAATGGAGCTTTCAGGTTCTGTTGCCGAGTATAAAAGAAAGAATAACAAGCCTGTTTTTGACCCTGCAAGAGAAAGGGCGATAATAAAGCGTCTGACAGAAGGTATGGACGGGGAAAACGCAAGCTATTTTGCAATGCTGTATAACACAATTTTTGAAATAAGCAGAGCAAAGCAAAACAAAATGCTGCTTTCGGATGCATCCCTTGCAGAGGATATTCAGAAAGCAAAGCAAAACACCCCCGAATATTTCCCTGCAAATGCATCTGTTGTATGTCAGGGGGTTGAGGGGGCATATTCACAAAGAGCCTGCGAAAGACTGTTCAAAAGACCTGATATCAGCTATGCCGAAACCTTCAGAAATGCTTTTGAAAAGGTTGCAAGCGGCGAGTGCAGATACGGTGTTCTGCCCATTGAAAACAGCATCCACGGCTCGGTTACGGATGTTTATGATTTGCTGAAGGAATTTAAGAACAAAATTCATATTGTAAGAACCGTGAAAATTCCCATCCATCATGTGCTTCTTGCAAAGAGGGGAACACTCCTTTCTGAAATCCGTGACGTTTACAGCCACTCTCAGGCAATAGGACAGTGCAGCGAGTTTTTCAGAAATAATCCCGAAATCAATGTTAATGTGTGCAAAAATACTGCGGCAGCTGCGAAAATGGTATCGGAAAGCGACAGACGGGACATCGCCGCAATTTCCTCTTATGACTGTGCAGAGCTGTACGGACTTGACATAGTCAGCTACGATTTGCAGAACAGCGACAATAACCATACCCGCTTTATTTGCATATCAAATGAGTTTGAAATATACCCCGGCTCCTCAAAAATCGGTATAATGTTTACTGTTCCCCACAGAAGCGGAAGTCTTTCGAGCATTCTGTCCAGATTTACCGCAATCGGTGTAAACCTTACAAAGCTTGAAAGCCGTCCCATAAAGGGCAGAGATTTTGAATTTATGTTTTATGCGGAAATAGAGTCCTACGGTATGACACAAGAGCTGCTTACATATTTATGTGAGCTTGATGCAAGACCTGAGGAGTTTGTGTTCTTAGGAAGCTATACAGAGGTTTAGAAATGATACAGTACGGATTATGCGGAAGAACGCTCAAGCACAGCTATTCAAAAATTATACACGAGCTTTTGGGGAATGAGAATTACAACCTTTACAGCCTTGAAAAGGACGAGTTTTATGAGCTTATGGAGGGCAGAAGCTTCAAGGCTCTAAATGTTACAATTCCTTATAAGACAGATGCCTACAACCTTTGCGACGTTGTTTCGGATAAGGCGAAAAGCATCGGAAGCGTAAATACGGTTGTAAACAAGGATGGCAAGCTTTACGGATATAACACAGACTACGAAGGTTTTGTTTATATGTTAAAGCGTGCAAAAATTGACATTAAGGATAAAAAGGTGCTCATTCTCGGCAGCGGCGGTACAAGCCTTACTGCAAGAGCCGTTTGCAAGGGAGAGGGCGCAAAGGAATTCTTGGTTGTTTCCCGTAAGGGTGAGGTGAATTATGACAATATTTCCCTTCATTCCGACGCGGATATAATTATAAATACAACCCCTGTTGGAATGTATCCCGACAACGGCAGAACGCCTGTGGATATTTCGTTGTTCAATAATCTTTGCGGCGTTGTGGACGTTATTTATAACCCCATAAAGACGGCACTTGTGCTGGAGGCTGAAAAAAGATCAATTCCGTCAACCACGGGACTTCCCATGCTTGTGGCACAGGCGGTGAGAGCACATGAGTATTTCTTTGATACAAAGGTTGATGACTCTGTTATAGAGGATGTGCTTGCAAAATGTATGATGAAGATACTAAATGTTATTTTCATCGGCATGCCGGGATGCGGAAAAACCAGCATAGGAAGCGAGTATGCAAAAATGACGGGCAGAAGCTTTCTTGATACGGATGTGTTTGTTGAGCAGTGCGGGATGACAATTCCCGATATATTTGAAAAATACGGCGAAGAATACTTCCGTGATAAGGAAACTCAGGCAATCGAGATGCTCTCGGCACTGTCGGAAAAGGTTATTGCAACAGGCGGCGGTGCTGTAAAGCGGGAGAGGAATGTTGCTCTCATGAAGCAAAACGGCGTTGTCGTATACCTAAAACGTGAGCTTGATAAGCTTTCCACCGACGGAAGACCACTGTCCGCAGGCGGTAAGGAAAGAATAATGCAGCTGTATGAAGAACGGCACGAAATTTATGAGAATGCAGCGGACGTTATCATTGAAACTCATGAGGACGTAAAGGAATGTGCCGTGAGGTTAAAAACGATGATAGAACAAGCCTTGCCAAAGCTTTTCTGAGGTGTTGATATGAAGAAAATACTTGTTATTAACGGACCTAATCTTAACTTTCTCGGTATAAGAGAGAAGCATATATACGGAAATGCAACATATGCGGATTTGTGTGCAATCATTGAAAAAGCGGCATCAGAGCTAAAATGTGAGGTTGAAATATTCCAGTCAAACCACGAAGGAAGCATTGTTGACAAAATTCAGGAAGCCTACCGGAATAAGGACGGCATTGTAATAAATCCTGCGGCGTATACGCATACAAGCGTTGCAATTCTGGATGCACTGAAGGCGGTCAACATTCCTGCGGTTGAGGTGCACATTTCGGATGTGGACTCAAGAGAGGATTTCAGGAAAATATCCTATGCAGGCATGTTCTGCTTTGCAAGGGTTGCGGGTGAAGGCTTTGACGGATATGTTCATGCACTGAAAATTCTTCTTGAAAAATTAGGTTAAAAAGAGAATTCCCTGACGGAAAAAATCCGACAGGGAACTTTTTATGTGCAGATTATTTCTTTTTAGAGTCCTCTTGCTTTTCAAGAGCGATAAAGCTTGTGCTTCCGAAACGCTTGTAAACCGAAACGTATCCTTCCTTGTCAGCCTTGACGGTTTCCTCGGAAAGGATTTTTCCGTCCTCGATAACCGAAAGCGTGAAGGCAGTGCCTTCCTCAAATGAGCCAACCTTGATTTTTACCGCTGTGCTGAGGTCTGCGGTGATTAAAACGTTTGCACCGTCAAATGAGAAGCCGTAATTGTTTCCCGAAAAGGAAAGACTGCGTATGGCAAAGTCTTCCTTTGTGGACATAATGGGGGAAACGTAGAGTATTTCTCCGTCGGTGCTTATGCCGAAAAGCTCTTTTGCAGTAAGATAAGCTCCTGCAAGTGCAAAAATGTCCTCGCCAAGTGATGCAGAGGTTTTGTCAAGAGCTTTGGTAAGCTTTTCACAGTTGCTTTTAAGCTTTTTGCTTGAGCTGACGGCACTTCTTGCACCAATGTTGAAGTATGCCGAGCTGTAAGATTGTGCACCGTTCTGCCAGTATTTTCCGAAGGAAGAATTTCCGCTGTAGGGATATGAGCCGTCAAGGTCGAACCAGCCTTCCTTCAAGGCACATACCGTGTTGAATATGGGAAGTGAGTTGTCCTTGTAAATTTTTGCTCCTGAGCTTGTGTCGGTGTTTACCTTTTTGTCACCGTCTATCCAGGAAAGAATTTTGTCGCTCTTGTCCTTGTCAGCTACACCGCACTCAATTGCAAAAAGGTTGACGGCGGTAAAGCCGAGGTCGTGTACCTTGCCGTCTTTATCAATATAGCCTGAATATCTGCCAAGGCTGTTGTTCCAGAACTTTTCGTTTATCGCCTTGCTGTTTTTTTCTGCAATGTTCTTGTAATAGCCTGACTTGGTATTGTCCTCAAGACTTGTGTAAATGCGTGAGAGTGAACGCATTGCCTTGTTGAAAAGCAGATTGTTGTATAAATCAAGATATCCGAAGCTGTGATTGTGGAAGATGTTTGAGGGCTTTGCACCCGAAACACCGCTGTTTGCTGTTGTAAGAACATATACAAGACTGTCATCGTCGTTGTATCTTATGCCGCCGCCGTTAAGGTCGTTTTTGTCAAAATAATAGTTTGCGGCATTCTCGATTTTTGCAAGCACCGTAAGACCGTTTGAAATGTCCTTTGAGCCTGCGGTTGTCCCGTCGGTTTTATAGAGAAAATCCGTGTCGCCGTTCCACTTGCATATGTTGTCTGCGGCACATATAAACGAGGCATTTGTGTCGTACAGATAGCCGTCGGTAACGGGGAACTTCATGCTCTCGCCGCTTGACCAGATATAGCCGTTGCTGAACTGAGGACAGTCACGCACGGCATCAGTTACGGAAGCGGAAAGGTCATTAGAAAGGAATGACGAGCTTTCGGTAATCATATAGTAGTATGACGGATATTCAAGATAATCCGAAATAACAGCACCGTTGTCCTTGGTATAACCGTTAAGTATTCTTACCGTATCGTTTCCCGAAAAGCTGTAGGAGGCATCGTTAAAATCCTCGTATTCCTGCAGCAGGGCAGTGCTTGCCGATTCTCCCACATTGTTGTTATCCTTGTCTTTGTCGTCCCCTGAGGATGCAATGCTGATTATAATTGCAATAACCGCAATAACAATAAAAATCAGAATTGCCCATGCCGTAACGGTTTCCTTTAACTGCTTTATTCTTCTCTGACGCAGCCTTTCCTGCTTTTGGAGTGCGGCTGCTCTTTTAAGCCGAGCCTGACGTTCAAGGTCCTCGTTGTGCCTTATTAAATCCATTTCCTGACGTGAGCCGAAATCTGGTATATCGGGATTAAGGTCGGGCTGTCTTTGATTGTTATCCATATCTTCACTTCCTTGTATAGGTTTCCACAAATATTCTACCATATGAAAATGCATTATTCTACGTATAAATTGTGTATTTTATAATTTCGGCGTTTTTCATAAATTATATTGAGTTAACATTAGATAACGAGGACGAAAAAAGCAGAAAATAAGCATCTGCCGTTTTTATTGACAGATGCTTTCTTTGTCTGATTTGTTTAAATTGCTGTTTTTTTGCACTTTTACTTATCTTCTTGCAAGATATTTTCTCATGTCTATGGCGCAAGCACCGAGAATTATAAGACCCTTGATGGCGTAGAGCATGTTTGCGGAAACCGACAGGAAATTAAGTCCTACGAAAATAATTTGTAAAAGCAGAACGCCTATAACTATACCGCTTATTTTTCCCGTACCGCCCACAAAGGATACGCCGCCGATTACACATGCGGCAATGGCATCACATTCGTAGTTAAGTCCCGTGTTTGCTGAGCATGAGGCAATTCTTGCCCCCTCGATAAAGCCGGTTATACCGTACATAGCACCTGCAAGGGTAAACACAAGTACGATGGTTCTGAATACATTTATACCCGAAACATTTGCCGCTTCCTCGTTTGAGCCGACTGCAAACATGTTCTTGCCGAAGGCTGTTTTATTCCAGACTATCCACATTATAACCGTGAGAATAGCGGAGTACAGAACGTATTTCGGAACGGCAACGCCGCCGATTCTGAAAAGCGTACCTCTTACAAAATCGGTGTAAGAGGGGTCAAGCCCCGATAGTGTCTGACCGTTGTTTGTGCCTATCATAAGGTACATGAGCACAACACCGAAAACGATAAGCTGTGTTGACAGGGTTACAATAAAGGGATGAAGCTTGAATTTTGCCACAAAAAAGCCGTTGATAAGTCCAACCAGCGCACCAACTCCCACAACAATAAGAAAAACAAGCCATAGCGGAAGGGGAGCTAGGGACGGGAACATTTTGTTGGCATACCCAAGCATTTGCAAAAGAGAGGCGGAAATACATGCAGTAAGTCCTACAACACGTCCAGCTGAAATGTCCGTACCCGTCAGAACTATTGCACCGCCGATACCCAAAGCTATGGGGAGCTTTGCGGCGGTAAGTGAAATAATGTTTATTATGGAAGACAGGGACAAAAAGGCGGGGACACGTATTGCGATAAAGATAATGGCAATAACGATGATAATATACATTGCGTTGTTAAACAGCATGTCCGATATAAAACGCTTTTTGTCCTTTGAATCCATGTTTGCAAATGAGGCAAGACGCCCCTTTAATGAACTGTCGTTGTTTGAAGTCTGTGACATTTCTTTGCCTCCTTAAACATATTTTGCGGCAAGGGTCAGAATTTCTTCCTGCGTGGTGCTTTGCGGATAAACCTCCCCTGCAATCCTTCCGCCGCTCATGACGATTATTCTGTCGCATACGCCGAGCAGCTCCGGCATCTCCGAGGAAACCATAATTACTCCCTTTCCCTGTGCCGAAAGCTCGCCGATAAGACGGTATATTTCAAATTTCGCACCGACGTCAATGCCTCGTGTCGGCTCGTCGAGAAGCAAAACCGAAGGAGTTGTGAGAAGCCACCTGCCGAGAATTACTTTTTGCTGGTTGCCTCCCGAAAGGGTTCTTATTTTGGTTTTGCCGTCGGGAGTTTTGACATTCATGGATTTAATGACGTTGTCGGTACTGCCCTTGATTTTTTTACTGCTTACAAATGGACCTGTGCTGTGCTTTTTAAGACTTGAAATTACGGCGTTGTCGCTGACGGAAAGAATTCCGAAAATACCTGTTGCACGCCGTTCCTCGGTGAGAAGAGCAAAGCCGTTGTTTATGGCATCCCGAGGATTTCTGTTGTATATTCTTTTGCCCGAAAGATAGATTTCACCGTCTTTTTTTGTAAGAAGACCGTAAAGCGTTTCAAGAAGCTCTGTTCTTCCTGAGCCGTCAAGCCCCGCAACACCCAGTATTTCTCCTTTTTTCATGGAAAAGGATGCACCCTTTAATTTGTTATACATGCCCGTGAGATTTTTTACTTCAAGCAGGGGTTCTGAAAAATTCCGTTTTGGCATTTCGGGATAACGCTCCGTCAGCTCACGCCCTACCATAAGGCGGATAATTTCCTCCATTGTCAGCTCCTTTGCACTTTTTGTGGCAACATGCTTGCCGTCACGCATTATGGTGATGTCATCGGAAATTTTGAGAATTTCCTCCATTTTGTGGGAAATATAAATTATTCCGCACCCCTTTTGCTTTAGCATGTCAATGATTCTGAACAGATGCTCAACCTCCTTCTCGGTGAGGGAGGAGGTAGGCTCGTCAAATACAATGATTTTTGCATCATACGACACAGCCTTTGCTATTTCCACCATCTGCCTTAAGGATACCGAAAGCTTGCTCATGACGGTTTTGGGGTCGACGCTGATACCCAGTCTTGACAGGATTTCTTTTGTTTCTCTGTTCATCTGTCTTTGCTTAACAATAGGAAAAAACTTGTGCCACACGGGAAGCCGTCCCATCCACATGTTTTCGCTGACACTTCGCTTTAGTGCCTGATTAAGCTCCTGATGCACCATTGCAACGCCGTTTTCAAGAGCCTTTGCCGAGTTTTTGAAATCAACCTCTTTGCCGTCAAGGTATATTTTGCCGCCGTCCTTTTTGTATACGCCGAAAAGGCACTTCATCAGGGTTGATTTTCCTGCACCGTTTTCACCCATGAGTGCGTGAACCGTGCCTCGTCTTACAGTCAGCGAAACATCCTGAAGAGCCTTGACACCGGGGAAGGATTTTGTGATATTTTCCATTCTTAATACTTCTTCATTTTGCTGCAAAACAAGCACCTCCTGCTTGCACGTAGGCTGAATTAAATGTCATTCGTGCCGTTTTCCCCAAGGTACTGTGCATAAGGAATGTTGACCTTGCGGCTTCCTTCAAGATTGTCCTTGTTGATGCCGTCGAGTGCACTCTTTCCGTTAACGTAATTGTCAAGCACTTTTACCATTGTTTGCGCCATGCCCACTGCATCCTGCTTGATGGTTCCCTTCATTGAGCCTTGTGCAATTGCATTTTTTGCACCGTCTGTGGCATCAACGCCAAAGACAGGAATGGTGGTAGTGTTTGCACCGAGATTGTAGCCTGCACTTTGAAGTGCGGAAACTGCACCAAGAGCCATTTCGTCGTTGTTTGCAATTACAAGCTCAACCATGTTGTCAGAGCTTTCGCTGTACTGAGCCAAGATTGTACCCATATAGTTGGTTGCAGCAGCACTTGACCAAAGACCGTCCTGGTCAACAAGATACTTGTTTTTGTTTGAAGCATCGTAGTACATTAAAGGCTCATAGCCGCTTTCGGTAAGAATTCTGTCGCAGTCCTCTACGGCAAACTGAGTTCTTGCGATTGCTTCCATGTTGCCCTCCTGTCCTTTAAAGAGCACATAGCTGATTTTGCCGTCACCGTTAAGGTCGGTTTCATCAAAGTTTTCAAGTAAATAGTTACCTATCATTTCCCCCTGAAGATGACCTGCCATTTCGTAGTCCGTGCCGATGAATACACATTTGTCGTAGCTTGAAATAACTTCTTCATCTACGCTTCGGTTAAAGAAAATAACGGGAATGTCCTTTTCCTTAGCCATGCCGATAATGTTTCTTGCGGCATCGTCCGAGCCTGTGTCTACTACATTTACAATAAGAGCCTTTGCACCCTTTGCAATTGCGGTTTGAATCTGCTCGGTCTGGGTTGTCTGGTTTCCGTTGGCATCGTAGTCGTTGTAGTTTACACCTGCATTGTCAAGTAATTTGTCCATGGCACTTCTCACACCCGAAATGTAAGTATCGCTGAAGGTGTAGTAAAAAACGCCGACCTCGCCGTCCTTTGAGCCTTGTGAAAAGCTGCAGGAGCAAAGAAGTAAAATGCATAAAGCCGAAAGAGCCGTTATCAATATTTTTTTCATTTTGTATACCTTCCTTTTGTGTTTCTTTGTGGTTTTACGTTTTTTAGTGTTTACAACCAAAAAAATAATATTCATGTATGTTTGGAATATTGTGTTTTTTAAAAACAAATCACAAAAATAATGCCGTCAATATGTGCATATGTAACAAACTTGTAATTTCACGTGATTTTTTGGATGTTTTCACTAAAATGCTATTGACTTTTTATTAAAAATAGTGTAATATATATACAAGAAATCTTAGAGGTAACTCTTACAGATAAATCACCCACAAGGAGGAACACATTATGTTAAAAATCTTCGCAGGACTCAAGGGTTCCGGAAAAACAAAGCACCTTATCGAATTGGTAAACGCTGCTCAGGAAAAGACCACAGGTAACGTTGTATGTATCGAAAAGGGCACAAAGCTTATTCATGAAATCAATTCTCAGACAAGACTTGTTGATATATCTGAATATTCTGTTGATACTGCTGAAAAGCTTTACGGCTTCGTATGCGGCGTACTCAGCGCAAACTTTGATATCACCGATTTGTTTATCGACTCGGCTTTAAAGATTTGTGCAGAGGATATGGCGGGCTTTGAAAAGTTTGCACTTGCAGTACTTCCCGTTCTTGAAGCAAGAAACGTAAGCTTTACAATGACTGCATCCGTAGAAGTTGAAAAGATTCCCGCATCCCTTAAAGAGTACCTTGCTTAAGTGAGGGTACGCCAAAGAACCAAATGTG
>JAZNIM010000043.1:0-10777 GCA_045577475.1 Eubacteriales bacterium
GGACTTGAGAGTCTGTCTTACAGTCTTTGTTTCATTCCATGAGCTGTCAAGGCTTGTGATGTAGTAGAAGGTCATTTGGTCGGGCTTTTCAGCTTCGTACTTATAACGAACTCTCACTTCAATTTCCTTGTACTGTCTTGCAGGGAATTTAATCTTGGAAGTGGCGGACATATTGGGGTCGGTGTTTGTGCCGTTTAAGTTTTCACAGCTGAGGTACTCGCCGTTGGCTGTGAAGTTCATGTTGCCTGACTTCCAGCCGTCGCTGTCAAAGCCGCTGAAGTCCCACTGACCGGGCTGTGTAAAGGAGCCGCCTGTAATAAGCTCAAGCTCGGGAGTCTCAATGTATACGTTTGTGCCCTCTTCCTTGTAGGTATAGCCGAGAGCCTCGCTGAGAGCCTTGAAGTCAATCATGGGAATACCGTCTACAGAGTAAACTGTATAGCCAAGCTTCTTTTCTACGCCGTCAACGGTATACTTGTCTGAGCCGTCCTTAAAGGTAACAACATGGTTGTTGGCAGTGAGCTTGATTGTTCTTGTTTCGTGATCCCATTCAAAGAAGGAATAGAGAAGGTGGTCGATTGCTGTTTCGGGGTCGAAGGGATATACAAGAACGCCGTTGTTTCTTTCGGGAAGAATGATGCTATCGGCTTCAATGGTGTTAACAAAGAGCTTGTTGTCAACTGCATACTTTGCATCAATTTCATTTTCCTTAATCTTAAGCAGCTCAATAGCACCCAGCTTAAAGGCAGCGCCGTTGCCGTTGCAGGGGTCAATTCTTAAAGCTGAGAGAGTGCCTCTCCAAAGACCGCTTCTTAAATGGAAGTCACAAAGCATGGGCTGAAGTCCGCCTGCTGTTGAGGTGTACTTAACCTGCATTGACTTGTTTTCACTGTAGCCTGGCTCTGCATCTGTGCCGTAGAACACCTGAAGATGCTTGCCGTTGGGGATTTCGAGGTTTACTCTGATTGCCGCAATCTCCTTGAGATTCAAGCCTTCAATGCCCTTAACATTGAAGTTAAAGTCCTCCTTGTTGCTGACACCGCTCATAACGCCGTTTTCAAACTTAACGTTGTCAACGCCGTTTATATCAACGATTGTCTCGGCAGAAGGAACGATGGTCTTAACAACCTCGTATTCATATTCCTTGATATTTACATTTGTGGGATTTTCGTAGTAGCCCTGGAATCTTAAAAGTCTTGCATACTGAGGATATAAGTGGTTAATACGTTCAAGCTGAGCTTCATTGGGAACAACATGAGGAAGCTCTTTAGGAAGGTTTGTATACTTGTCTCTGAGAACGTCGAGATAGCTGAAGCCGTTAAGACCTTCGCAAGGCATAATATATGTACCTTCGCCGTATTCGTTCCAGGTTGATACCCAGACCATCTTTTCTTCCCATGTGCCCTTTTCTGCGTACTTGGGAATGTATGTGCTCTTAACCCATTCATGGCTCTTTGCCCAATCTTCGGGAGTCATGAGAGGCTGCTTCATGTTTCTCCATGCAAAGTCGCTGTAGCCTACGCTGATTGTAGGAATAACGTGTGCAGTCTTTGCTTCATTTGCAAGGTTTACGTTCTTGTCAACGTTAACCTGGTACTGATAGCCCGGTGCATTCCAGTGATATGCTGCGTATGCATCAAGACCTGCCTTTTCAATGGTGTTGATGGATGCATTTGAAACGTAAAGCATACCGTCAAAGCCGTAGCTGCGTGCTACCTCTTCAAGGTATTCAAATTCAGCCTTAGCCTTTTCAAAGTTGCCGAAATACTTATCGCCGCAAATTGAATCAAGTGAATATACGTGTAAAAGAAGCTTGTTGTCAATTACAGCGTAGTTTTCATCAAGGAAGAAGTTTTCAAACCAGTAAGGAATTACGTGGGTTCTGAACTGTTCAGCATTGAAGTTTGTTCCGCTTCCTGCTTCCCAGATAAGGCAGTACTTCATGTAATCCTGATACTTGGAATGCTGAAGACCTTCGTTAAGCTGGAAGGACAGGTTGGTTGTCTTTATAGGACCCTTTGCAGGCTTTGCGTACCAGCAAACCGCCTGAATGTCAATACCGCCTTCAACCATGTACTTAACTTCCCAGTCAGCACTTTCTCTGCTTCCTTCGTCGTAGTAGCCGAGAACAGGCTTGTTTTCGTCGTAAGGAGTAATGCAAGCCCAGCCGTAGTGTGAGCCGTCATTGTACCAGAGGTTACAGATGTTCATTGCGACGATGTAATCGTCAAAGCTTGCCTTTGCAACAGGTGCGGGAACATAGTCATAATGGTCAATGTTGCCGTAAACCTTGATGTTATCAACCTTTGCGTTGCCGTCATTTGAGTAGATCACAATGCTGTCTACAGGTGCGGTTGCACCGAGAGCAACTGTTGCAAGCTCTCGTCCGTTGATAACGATTTCGGCCTTACCTGTGGAAGGATTTGCTTCAACACGAAGTCTGTACCACATATTCTTGGTAAGCTTTTCATATACAACAACGCCGTTAGCGTAGAGCTTACCATCCTTGCTTACAAAGTCAACAGCAGTAGTATCACCGCTGAGAACCTTAAAGCCGGCGTTTTCGCCTTCGGGGAAAATTGCAAGCATTTCGGCAATGTACTTTGTTTCAATGGGAGCAAAGGTCTTTGTTACCGAGGACTTGTCCTTGAGAGCAATTTCTCTGTCAGAATTAACTGAAACGCCGCCTTCTGTCTTCCAACCGTATACGTCTTCAAGACCGTAAATATCAAAGTTTTCATATACGCCGTAGTTTGCGGTAAAGTTCATCTTACCGGGTGTCATAACACCGTCGCCTGTTTCGTCAATGGTGAGTCTGTAGCTTGCGATGTTATCGGAAAGCATATCGTATTCGCCGCAATATGCGTTGTTAATGTATGTCTTAACCTTACCTGCGGGAATATCCATAATAAGACGGAAATTGTCATACTCATTAACGGAAGCTGCAGCAACAGGAGTAAATTTACCGTCCTTGCCGAGAACATTCCACTTGCCGTCAATAATCGTGAATGAAAACGCATCCTTTACGTCAATGTCGCAGAACTTAACCCAAGCACCCTTGTCAACCATCTGCTTTACCTGGAATTCAGCTACAACGATATCCTTGTCAATCTTGTTGAACTCACGGAAAAGTGATGAGGGCTGAGTTTTGCTGATGTTAACTACAGAGCCCGCACCCTCTTCAATGCCTGTTCTGGGTGTGCCGCCTCTGTTATCAATAACCCAACCTGCTTCGATGTTTTCACGAATACTCATTGTGTGGTTGGTAAGGCTGTTGTTCATGTTGCCGTCAAAGTAAAGGAAAACATAAGAGTCACGGAAGTTATATTCCTTGAGAGTTCCCTTTACTCTGTTTTCGGGAAGTGCAACACGGTTGATAATTGCCGCACTTTCACTTCTCTTAATGTCGGCATCGGGATTGAATGTACCAAAGTCATCGCTTCCCATTACGATACCTGCGTTATAAAGCATGAACAGCTTCTTTGCATAATCATTGCTTTCGATTACGTCAGGAATATGCACAACATTATTGATGGGTGCAAACTGACTTTCGGGAACTGCGTCTGCAAAGAGTGTTGCCATTTCGGCACGTGTGATATTACGCGTCATGCTGTCGAACTGTCCGTCCTTCATGATACCGTTTTCGGTAGCATACTTAACGTACATGTCGTACCAGTTACCGCCCTCTGTTGCGGCGATTTCCTTGCCGTTGAAGTTAGCGTTTACACGGGCAGCCATTGTGATACCCTGAGCAACTGTTACGTTGCCGTCGGGACTGAACACATTGTCGCCTGTTCCGTTCATAAAGCCAAGCTCATATGCGGAAGCAACTTCTTTTGCATACCATGCGTCAGTCTTTACATCCTTGAACTGACCCTCGGTGTAGGTGTTTGTTTTTGCAAAGGCTGCGTTTGCGCCGACACTTAAAGTTATAGCTGCAATCAGTCCTGCAAAAAGCTTAAAGGTGTTTTTTGCTTTCATGTTTTCTCTCCTATTCTTTTTAAATTTACAGTATATATTATACCATATATTTCATTGTAAGTCAACATTTATCATTTTATCACATACAACCAATAATTTCCTATGCTCACGTGATAATTAGAATATGTTTTTGTGATATTGCAGCATTATTATATCACAGTGTTAACACCAAATCTATAATTATTTTCTCAAAATATATAATTATTTACATTTACTTAAATTGGAAAGACCGCAGTTTTCAGCCGCGGTCAGTCAACAGTAATTACATATATTCTTCCATTTTCTTATACTTATTGTAACGCTCAATCGCATCCACCCTGCTCTGCTCAAACAGTGTCTTTGCATTTTCGGGGAATGTGCGCTTTAATGAAGCATATCTTACTTCACCGTCAAAGAATTCCATAAGGTCACATGCAGGCTCTTTTGAGTCAACAGTCAAATGCTTTCCTTCGGCATCGGGGTTATATCTGTACAAAATCCAGTAACCGCAGTCAACAGCACGCTTCATTTCCTGCTGAACCTTATCCATGCCAAGCTTAATGCCGTGTGAAAGACAAGGAGTATAGGCTATGATAACAGAAGGACCTTTATAATTCTGAGCTTCCTTTATTGCTTTAACAAGCTGATTGTTGTCAGCACCCATTGCAACCTGTGCAACGTATACGTTACCGTAGGTCATAAGCATTGCACCGAGGTCTTTTTTCTTGGACTTTTTACCCGAAGCGCAGAACTGTGCGACAGCACCCAACGGTGTTGCCTTAGAGGACTGTCCGCCTGTATTTGAATAAACCTCGGTATCAACAACAAATACGTTGATATCCTCACCGCTTGCAATAACGTGGTCAAGACCGCCGAAGCCTATATCATACGCCCAACCATCGCCGCCGAACATCCAGAAGCATTTCTTTGAAAGTCTGTCACTGTCACGAAGAACGGTTTTTACTTCATCGGTCTGCTCTGCTTTTTTTAGAGCCTCAATAAGGCTTTCGGATGCTTTTTCGTTTGCATCAAGGTCATCATATGTATCTAGCCAGCTTTGTGCACAAGACTTGACATTTTCATCAGTTGTTACACAAACCAGCTTTTCAACATTCATTTTTACAAGCTCTCTCTGCTTTCTGTCGGCTATAAGCATACCGAGGCTGAATTCCGCATTATTTTCAAACAAAGAGTTAGACCATGCTGGACCTTTCCCCTTAGCATTCTTTGTATAAGGAATACCCGGCATGGGTGAACCCCAGGCCTGAGAACAGCCTGTAGCATTTGCCCAATAAACCTTATCCCCGAAAAGCTGTGTAAGAAGCTTTGCGTAAGGTGTTTCTCCGCAGCCTGCACATGCAGCAGAAAATTCAAGCAGAGGTGTTTTAAACTGGCTTCCCTTTACTGTATACTTATCAAACAGCTCGCCCTTGTCGCTTGTTTTAAGTGTGTACTCCCAAACCTCATCATATGTAGGAACATTTATTACGTGCTCCATGGTAATTGCCTTTTCTTTTGCAAGGCAGTTATTTACACAGCTTCCGCAGCCTGTACAGTCAGCACCGCTGATTGAAAGTGTATAGTAAAGTCCCGATGCCGCAGAGCCGTTTGCTTTAACGTACTTCATCGTCTTGGGTGCGTTCTTGACTTCTTCTTCATTAAGAAGATAAGGACGTATTACCGCATGAGGACAAACGAAGGAGCACTTATTACATTGAATACACTTATCGGGATTCCAGACGGGGATATTTTCGGAAATAGCACGCTTTTCATATGCTGTAAGTCCGAGCTCAATTCTACCGTCCTTATATTCCTTGAACACCGAAACAGGAAGGTCATCGCCCTTCTGATTGTTGATAGGCTCTAAAATCTGAGTTACAACAAGCGGCTTTGACATATCGGTAACGGCAAACATATCCGAAAGACTTCCCCAGCTTTCGGGAACGTCAATCTTAACAAAAGCAGATGCACCCTTGAGAATAGCCTCCACGTTTTTATTAACTACATCCTCGCCTTTTGCAAAGTAAGTTTTCTTTGCAGAGTCAATCATGTAATTCTTTGCTTCTTCGGGATCAATTACATTCGCAAGTGTAAAAAATGCAGACTGAAGAACCATATTAATTCTTCCGTGAAGTCCTATTTCATCGGCAATCTTTGCTGCATCAATAATGTAGAATTTTGCTTTCTTCTTAGCAAGCTCCTTTTTGAGTGCAACAGGCAGACGCTCATCAAGCTCGTCGGGAGAATAAGAACAGTTAAGAAGGAAGGTTCCCCCTTCTTTAAGCTCGGTAACAATGTCGTATTTATAGATATAGCTTTGATTGTGACATGCAATAAAGTCAGCGTTTTTAACGTAATATGTAGAGCGTATTGGTGATGAGCTGAAGCGCAGATGGCTCTTGGTTACGCCGAAGGATTTTTTCGCATCGTATTCAAAGTAAGCCTGAGCATACTTATCTGTATGGTCGTTGATAATCTTTACGGTACTGTGATTTGCTCCTACAGTTCCGTCAGAGCCGAGTCCCCAGAATTTACAACTTACAGTATCGTCATTTTCTGCATTGATTGTCTTTGAAGGAGTAAGGCTCAGGTGTGTTACGTCATCATTAATGCTTACTGTAAAGCCGTTCTTGGGAGTGTCGGATGCAAGATTTTCAAATACCGCAAGAATATCAGACGGGGTTGTATCCTTTGAAGAAAGACCGTATCTTCCGCCGACAACCGTAATGTCTTTGCCGTAAAGCACACTTCTTACATCGGTGTAAAGAGGTTCACCCACAGCACCCATTTCCTTTGTTCTGTCAAGTACTGCAATTTTTCTGACAGAATTTGGAAGTGCATCTACAAAGTGCTTTGCTGAAAAAGGTCTGTAAAGGTGTACCTGAAGAAAACCTGCTTTTCCACCGTTCTTGTTGATATAGTCAACAGTTTCCATAACGGTTTCGCTGACAGAACCCATAGCAACTATTACGTTTTCCGCATCGGGTGCACCGTAATAGTTAAACAGATGATATTCCCTGCCTGTAATTTGAGAAATCTTATTCATGTAGCCTTGCACAATTTCGGGAAGCTCATTATAATCCGTATTATTTGCTTCTCTTACCTGGAAGAAAATATCAGGGTTCTGAACCGTTGCACGAAGGTCGGGATGGTCAGGATTAAGTGCACCTCTCTTATAGTCATTAAGAGCATCATAATCAACAAGGGATGCAAGGTCGGAATACTCCATCTGCTCTACCTTATCAATCTGGTGGCTTGTTCTGAAGCCATCAAAGAAGTGCATAAAGGGTATTCTCGACTTAATAGCAGAAAGATGTGCAACTCCTGCCAAATCCATGATTTCCTGTACCGAGGAGGTACTGAGCATGGCAAAGCCTGTCTGACGGCAGTTATAAACGTCGGAATGGTCGCCGAAAATTGAAAGTGCGTGTGTGCCAACGGTACGGGATGCCACATGAAGCACCCCCGGAAGTCTTTCACCTGAAATTCTGTGAAGAACGGGAATCATCAGCATAAGGCCCTGACTTGATGTAAAGGATGCAGACAGTGCACCTGTTTCAAGTGAGCCGTGAACAGCCGCTATTGCACCTGCTTCTGACTGCATTTCAACAAGAGAAACCTCCTGACCGAAAATGTTCTTCTTTCCGCTTGCAGACCATGCGTCGGTTTTACCTGCCATGGGTGAAGATGGTGTTATGGGATATATTGCGGCAACCTCGGTGAAGGCATATGATATATATGCCGCCGCTTCATTACCGTCCATTGTTACTAATTTCTTTTCTGACATTTTTACTGTCCTTTCTGCCTGAGTTAATAAAAAATATATAAATCAATTACTTTAAAAGCATTTTATCTGCTGTATTAAAACCGTTTTCGGTAAGGAAATCATACATTTCATGAACCTTAAAGCCGTCATAGTCCTCGCACCTGTGACTGTCACAGCCGATACTTATAACGGTCCCTGCTTTTTTGACCGTATTTTGCTTATCTGCATCTTTCACAAAATCCAAAACGTACTGGTGCTCACGATAGCTATGGATACTGTCATAGGTCACATTCATTTCCCAAAATATGCCGTTATCGGCAAGGCTCTTGAAAAACTCATAATAGTCAAAGCCGTACATATCGCAATAAGCAAATAAATCTGTATGAGCTATTCCGCAAGGAATTCCGAGATTTTTGCAAAAGCCGATTAAATCGCTTCCGACGATGCTTTGAGGATCGGTTATGTGCTCAATAAGGCAATAATCAAAATTACGGATTTGTGCATTATCGGTAATATCAAACAAATGAGGAAGTGTTGCAATTTCAATACCGCAAATCACCCGAATTCTGTCTGCGTAAGTTTTTGCAAAGCCTCTTATTTCCTGCAAATACTGCTCTTTCCTGTCACCGATGCCGTAATTGTGGTCGCTTATGCCAAGAACGGATATTCCGTTATGAATTGCAGTTTCAATCAAGTCCTTGGGGTCATCCCTGCCGCAATTACTGTAATAGGTATGAGAATGAATATCAAAAACCTTTCGTTTTTTCTCTCTGTCAAAGGTATTGAGTGTAGTTTCATATGCATTTTCGGGACGCATTTCAAAAATCACAGGCACTTTATTTATTCTTTCCATAGCCCAGCTTTTGAAAAATGAGCCGTAGTTTATCAGCTTTCCGTATACGTCGGTAATGGGCAGATGATTTTCAAAAATTCCGTTCTCATATGTAACCTGATGCATATGGTAACCCACAATATACTCACCCACTGTGGCAAGCCATGTACTTATCTGATAGGTCTGACTGTAAGGAGCATTATTTCTTGCGTGACCGATGTCAAAATTTATTCCAACCCTGTGACGGCATTTCTCCGAAAGAGTTTTCATGAACAAAAGACATTCCCGGGGGATATACCCGAATCTTCTGTTATCATCGGGTGTATCTTTTGATGTCATGTGCATATTTTCAACACCGACAACCACTTCATGCTCAATAACGTTAATACAATCGGCAAGAAGATTGCAAATTTTGTCAAGGCAATCCTTATCTTCATTTACCGTCTTGACTGATACTATCGGAACATGCTGAACAAGCCTTTCTGCTTTGAGCATTTTTGCAATTTCAATACATCTTGCGTACTTTTCATCGACAAAAGCAGTACCGTTTTCATAGTGAACCTCAGGTAAGTGAACCGACAGATTTTCGCCGCCGCTGTTTCTCCACTTTTCAACAAGAGAACAAAGCTCTGATTTATCGAATGCAGCACAATTCGGTCTAAGCTCTATGCACTTCAAACCGTTTTTTACGGCAAGTTCAATATCACCTGAAATATCATAGCAGGAAACACCGAAATACGAATACAAATCAGTGGGTACGGGAGAAAAATAATATGCTTTTCTCCCCTTTTCGCTGACCGTATCATAATAATAGATACAGCAATTCTCGCCGATAGCTTTATCAGGGTCCATAGCCTGAAGGCTTATGCCGTTATCTACTTCAAAGCTCTTATGCAAATGACCGTAAAACAGCTTGGTGTCCTTGTCAAAATTCCTCCAACTAATCATCTTTTCCCTTGAAGCATCACTTAAAGAGCTTATAGGGTGATGCATGAAAACGATGCTGTTTTTATCAGCTTGTTCAAGTAAAGAAAGAGTATCATCATCAACATTTCCGTCACAGTCATTGACAGCAAAAATCACCTGACCGTCAACAACGTTTTTTGTGGGTGACGAGAGTTTACTAAGAATATCTTTAGTATCGGCACATCTTAAATCGGAGTTGCCGGGTATGTACAGAAAAGGAATTTCAAGGCTGTTAATTTTATCTAAAAAATCATTATACACAGCTTCATTTCCGTCGCAGGTAACATCCCCTGCATATACAATGCAGTCTGCACCCTTTTTACGTATGTCTTCTATTGCCCAATCAAGAACATCGTACTGCAAAGCACCCTTTTCACAAGGCAGATGCAAATCGCACATAAAGCATATTTTCATATACGGCACTCCAATTTATCAAGAATCACGTTATTATACAATTAGGTGATAGGAAAGATGCAGAATCATAACTGTTTTTTTATGAATTCAACATTATCATCTATTGGTTTTGAACCATCTAACTTTATCACCCTACATGAAAGTGTGTTCAACCACTTTTCAATTTTTTCTGTTGTACGAGCTGCAACAAAATTATGAAAAACCTTTTGTTGCTCGTACATATCCCCACCTTTTAATACTCTTTCACCAAATCTGTCATACTCTCGCTTTTTTATTCGTGAAAGGCGAAGTTCAAGAGGAGCAGAAAGATAAATAACATAATCATAAAACGAATTTATTTTATCTCCAAGGTCTCCGCGTGTTGCGATAAGCACAACATTTTTGTGTTGTTCGATATATGAGGTAATAAATTCTCTTACTTCCTCATCAGTACGGCTTTTAGAAAAAGGAATATCTGATTTCAAAAAATAATAATCTTCATCATTAAGAAATTGAAAACCAAGTGCGTTAGCTAATTTTATTCCAAGCGTTGTCTTTCCGCTACCATTAAGTCCGCAAATCAAAATTACACTCAAAATTATTTTTCCTTGGTTTTTGCAGTAGTTACAGAAGCAACAAGTAATCTTCTAATTTTACTGCATTTTTCATACATATCAGAATATTCATACTCGGTTATCATTTTAGTGTCTTTAAAAAGTCTTAACCAATAATCGCTTTCATAACATTCTTTTAATGCAATTTGAAATTTATTTATAAAATCCGCTTTACTTGCTGCATAATTTGCCTCATGAATATTGGCACCAATACTTGTTCCACTTCTTAAGAGTTGATTCAACAAT
>JAZNIM010000044.1:0-3092 GCA_045577475.1 Eubacteriales bacterium
GAAGGTAAGTTCACTGACGTGCCTGCAAACCAGTGGTATGCCGCCGAAGTAAAGTCTGCATACGAGCTTGGCTTTATGAACGGTCAGAGTGACACACTTTTTGCACCCGACGGAAACGTTACCGTTGCAGAAGGTATCACAATGGCAAGCCGTGTTCATGCAATTTACAACGGCAAAACAATTGCTGAGGTAACAGGCGATAAGTGGTACGATATGTACATTGCTTACGCCAAGGAAAACGGTCTTATTGCAGACGGTCAGTTTGAGAACTTTGACCGCAACATTATGCGTTATGAAATGGCTGTAATGTTTGCAAATGCAATGCCCAAAGACTACTTTGCAACTAAGAACGACATCAAGGATATTCCCGACGTTGCTGAAACTGAAGAATATTATAATGACCTTATGATGCTTTATAAAGCGGGCGTTGTTCTGGGTTCGGATGATTACGGTAACTTCTATGCCACAAATCCTATTAAGAGAAGTGAAACAGCCGCAATTATCAACAGAGTTGCACTTCCCGAAAACAGAAAATCCGGCGCTTTAATGGAATACGGAATTCGTGAAGAAGCATTCTATCTCATAGACGATGATGATATGGTAGGCGGAGGTACGATTGGAAATAATTTTCTTGCATCTGCATGGAAGTATGAAAACCGTTTTAATACTGAAAAGAAAGCCGACTCGTCTGCATCTAATGTTTTAAAGGATTCAAGCTCTGACGGCGGTACATTTATTCATCGTGAAATTACCACACGTACGCATGGTGTTGTAACGCTTGAAACGTCATATACCAAAACTCAGTGCGGTTCAAGAGTTATTTTTGAGGACCTTGAAGGAAATCTTCTTTTTGAGCTTTGTGATAAGACAGCAGACGGATATTTCTACGCAATCGGCGAAAAAGAAGTTAAGACAGATTTTTCACTTAAAAGCGGTACAGTTCTTCTTTATGCCGAGCTTGACCTTGATTCAAGAAAAGCAAAGGTTGTAATTGACGGTAAAGACATCGGTACATTTGATATGACAAAGTCTGCAAATGACCTTTCAAGAATGTCATTTGGTACAGGTAAGGAAGAGTCGGGAAACATCACCGTAAACTACTGCCACATGTATACAAATTACGCACTTAACGATACCTTCAGACTTCAGAAGTCAGGTCAGACTCCTTGGAAGTGGACTGTTGAAGGCGATGTTAAGATTGAAGAAATGGCTTGTGATACAGATTTAGGCATTGTTTCCATTAACGGTGCAGGAAAAGCAGTAAGAAAGTTTGATACAGTTTCCGAAAAATTCATTTACGAAACTTTTGTATTACTTGATAAAGACCAAAAGGGTAGTGCAGTTCTTAAAAACGGTGCTGATACTGTATTAAAAATTGATATTGCTGACGGTATGTTTACTCATGACGGCAAGCTGCTTAAAACATATACTCCCGGTGTATGGCAGTTAATCCGTGTTGAAGTGGACACTGAAAACGATAAGGCTCTGCTCAAGATTAATAATAAGGCTTGTGCTACTGTTCCTTTCACGGCTGACAGTGTAGACGGTGTTGAAATCTCATCATCAGGAAACGGTCTTTTCCGCTTTGACGATGTTCTTGTGTTTAATACATATGACTATGCTGACTACTGTCCCACACCGGTACCTGTTACTGATGATGAGTGGATTGTGGGCATGAGCGTATGCTCGCTCTGGAGAGAAGGCACTCACTTTGGTTGGGACTGCGTAGCTCCCTTTGACGAAGCAACTCCCGTTTTGGGTTACTACGATGAAGGTATT
Source organism: Eubacteriales bacterium (assembly GCA_045577475.1). GTDB lineage: Bacteria > Bacillota > Clostridia > Oscillospirales > CAG-382 > UMGS1387. The sequence continues at coordinate 1,780 of JAZNIM010000044.1, forward strand.
CCGGAAGTTGCCGATTGGGAAATAAAGTTTATGGTTGAGCATGGCTATGACTATCAGCACTTCTGCTGGTATCTTGGTCTTGGCGAACAAGCTCCCATTAAGCAGCCAAGACTCGGTGATGCCATAACCGACGGATACATGAATGCAAAGTATTCCAATATGCAGGATTTCTGTATTATGTGGGAAAATGCTACCGTTGAAAAGGATATTACGGATGTGTTCTATAAACACGTTTGGCCTTACTGGGTAGACTGGTACTTTACGGATGACAGATACCTTGTGATTGATAATAAGCCGCTTCTTTCACTATATAATTTTGATCACTTTGTTGCAGGTTTTGGCGGTACTGAAGGTGCAAAGAAGGCAATTTCCTTTATGAAGGATGAAATTAAGAAGCTGGGATATGATGACCTTATTGTTGTATTCCTCAACGATGGTTCGAATTATCAAACAAACTTGACAATGAAGGAACTCGGTGCATCCGCACTTCTTAATTATACATTCGGCGCCCTTGGGTATAACCCCGATGTGCAGATTAATGCAATGAATACTGCTTTCAACAGAGGAGGTATCACTCTTGTTCCTTGCATAAGCGTCGGCTATAACAGAGTGGCATGGCTTGGTGCACCAAGATCTCCTTTCGCTACACCCGAGGATTTCAAGAAGGTTCTTGAATGGGCAAAGAATGACTATATGCCGCGAATTGCGCAGCGTGAAACTGAAAACACGTGGATTAGTAAAATGGTGTTTGCCAATACATGGAATGAGCTTGGTGAAGGTCACTATATGATTCCTGCAAATCTTCACGGCTTCGGATATATTGATGCAAACAGAGCTGTATTCTCATCTGTAGCAGGTAAGGATGACTCAAAGCATTTTGACGTTGTTCCTACAGATAATCAGAAAGCAAGACTGGGTTATTTGTTCCCTGCAAGACACAATCGTATAAAGAGAACCTACTGGATTCAAGAGGATGAAAATGCGGTTGATGCATACGAAGTAGTAAAAACGTGGAAGTTTGATAACGCTGAAACATGTGCTCTGTGGAAGAAGGCACATCATATGCAGACTCTTGAATTCAATGAGTCGGAAAGGGCAATGCACGGTCTTTCAATTGACAGTGACCCGTCAATTATCACCGCATATAACGAATTAAACACCTTCAACGCCGATGAAGTTGATGCAATCAAGGTTAGAATAAAGTATGATGAAGCAGGCAGAAATACCATGCAGTTCTTCTTTGTAAATTCAGGTACGGAAACTTGGACAGGAAAGAAGCAAACACCCACTGTTCCTGTTAACGCAAACGGAGA
>JAZNIM010000045.1:0-47837 GCA_045577475.1 Eubacteriales bacterium
ATCGGTAAGCTTATTCCTGCAGGTACAGGTCTTACAATGTACAGAGATGTTGAAGTTACCGACGTAGAAGGCAACGAGCTGAAGGTTGAACAGCCTGAAACAGAAAACAAGTACGCAGACTTCAGAAGCGGACTTGAAGCTCTGAGAAAAGAAGGCGGATTGTTTGACGAAGACGAAGACGGCGCAGATGCATCCGACGAAGGTCTTGACGAAGATTTTGACGGTGCAGACGATATCGACGATATCGCGGACGGTTCTTCAAACGTTGACGAGCTTTTAGCAGCTCTCGGCAAGGCTCTTGAGTCTGAAGACGACGAAGACACCACGGAAGAAACAGAGGAATAATCTCGGCTTCATTCCAAAATAACAAATTACGGAGCTGCTTTAATGCGGCTCCGTTTTGAATATGCAGTCAGAAAGGAAATATATTATGAAAGCAATAATAACAATGGAAAACGGCAAAACCATGACCATCGAGCTTTATCCCGAAAAGGCTCCCATAACCGTTGACAACTTTGTAAAGCTTGCAAAGGACGGCTTTTATGACGGTCTTATATTCCACAGAGTAATTCCCGGCTTTATGATTCAGGGCGGCGACCCCGAAGGAACAGGTATGGGCGGCCCCGGTCACACAATTAAGGGAGAATTCCGTGCAAACGGCGTTAACAATGACCTCAAGCATACTCGTGGTGTTATCTCCATGGCACGCACCATGGCACCCAACTCCGCAGGAAGCCAGTTCTTTATCATGCATGCAGATGCTCCCCACCTTGACGGACAGTACGCTGCTTTCGGTAAAATGACAGACGGCTTTGAAGCTCTTGACGAAATTGCATCCGTAAGAACCAACGCCATGGACAAGCCTCTTGACGAACAAAAAATGGCAAAGGTTGTAATTGAAGACTAATTTTCCGTGATGAACAGGCAATGCATATTTATGCCATCATTCACATTTGAACTCAACGTCCGCCAAACCCAATCGGCGGGCGTTTTTCTTTCGCTCAGTACAAAAACAAAATTTAAACATCTTTTTCCTATTGACTAAATCGAAATTTCGTGTTATAATATATTCAACCGTTGGGAGGCTTGGGTAATGCCTGTTACCAAATATCCCATTTGCGGGATTGAGAATGGGAAACCATTCTTTTTTTGTTAAAAGAGGTGAAAAAGTGAGAAGAAACGCAAAAGCTTCACTGTCGGAGCAGGAAAAACTCTCTCTTTTAAAAAAATATGTGACGGTCAAAACTGATGTGCGCCTCAGAAACCGTCTGAGATACGCAGGCTTTTACAGACTTCGCCTTTACGGAAGATTTCTGCTGTCAAAAAGCAATGTTATAAAAACAAAGCCCTCAGAGGATATGCTGTATAATCTTTATGATTTTGATGAAAAGCTCAGGCTTCTGCTTTTTGTATTCTGCAAAAAAGCAGAAATTAGGCTTAAAACCTGCATTTCTGCCTGCTGTACGGAATATGAAGGCAATCCTGCCTTTTATCTTGCAGAGTGCAGCTATACACCTTCAAAAAGCAACAACGACAAGCTGAGTAAAGAAAAAAATATAAAGCTTTTCCCGAGCTTTTTGGAAGACCTATGCCATGAAGAGCACAAAATCCGTACCGATGCCGCCAAGTACCCCGAGCTTCACGAAATGCGTCCCAAAGAAAAAACATCCGCAAGATTACCTGCAGATGTCCTGTTTTCATATCTTGATTTCGGCAGTGTGAGCCGTCTGTATTCCTACCTGAGGGGAGATTTACGCAAGGCTGTTTTAAAATACGGCTACAGCCGTCAAAACTACGGCAAGCAAACCACAAAGCAATTTGACACATGGCTTGATGCCATACGTTACCTTCGTAATTCCTGTGCACATCACAACATGCTTGTTGGCAAAACCTCAAACATCATTCTTCCCGAATTCGGAGAGCAAGCTCTTTTGCCGTCGAACACCGATTTATTCTCAAGACTTTATGCTCTAAAAAAGGTGCTGACACCCAAGGACGGTGAAGCTCTTGTACACGGCATAGACAGACTTGTGAAGCACAGCAAAATTGATGTCTGTCTTTTGGGAATACTTCCCAAAAACTGGCATGAGCTTTACAAGAGGATTGCTGTGCTGTGATTGTGCTTTGAAAGTATGTTTTATGTCGTATTTGAGGAAAACTCCCGGCGAGAGTTTTCCTCTTTTTCGTCTTAAAAGGACGAAAAATTCACCTTTCCTGTGCTTTATAAAGCACAAGAAATTTCACTGTCTGCTGACAGTGACCAAAGGGTTTTGCGAAAAGCTTATCGGACGGCAAAAGCCGTCCGATATTCAACAAATAAAACTCTAATCCTTACAGGAAAAAATCTTTTCAATCCTGATATCCTCATCAAACACCAGAATGTCCGCATCAAAGCCTTTTTCAAGCCTTCCCTTGATTTTGTCAATTCCCATAATCTCAGCAGGAACCTTCGTCATCATGTACACGGCATCACAAACGCCGAAACCCACTTCTTTTGTCATGACTCTTATAAGTCTGTCGGAAGTGGCAATGCTTCCTGCAAAAGCACTTCTGTCCCGAAGCTTGCAAACGTCGTCCTCTATGACATATTCAACGCCGCCTAAGGTTGTTCCTTCCTTAACATCAAGTCCCGCTACAACAAGGCTGTCCGTAATAAGGCAAACCCTGTCCTTACCTTTGATTTTGAGAATGAGCTTTATAAGGTCAGGGGGTAAATGCCTTCCGTCGGCAATGATTTCCACATACATATCGTCAAGCAGGTACGCTGTTTCAATTATCCCAAGACGTCTGAAGCCGCCCACTCTTGTAATGGTCGATGTACAGGAATAAAGATGCGTCACAAGTCTGCAGCCTTCGTCATAGGCAGACTTTAATTCGTCATAGACAGCATCGGAATGACCCACCGAAGGGACAATATTGTGCTTCTTCAGCGTTTTTAACAGTCCGTTTCCCTCATCGTTTTCCACAGCATAGCTCATGCGTGCAACAACATCACCGTACTTTTCAAAGAAAGGCTCATATTCCTCCTTTTTCGGAGGTGTGATGAAGTCCGCCGCCTGTCCGCCCACCTGCTTCGTTGAAAGGTACGGGCCTTCAAGGTGTGCACCGTAAATGCTTGGCTTCAGTTCCTTTGATGCCATTGCTTTTTTCAGGCTTTCTACGGCAGGAGTCATTACCGTGTCAATGGGTGAGGCTGAATATGTGGGGTAAATTGTGGTTGTTCCGTGTTCAAAGTGGTAGTTTGCCGCCTTGATTATCTCCTCGGGTGTACCCACAAACTCACATCCCACAGCACCGTGGGTGTGTATGTCGATAAATCCGGGACTTACATACTTTCCCGTATAATCATAACACACCCGGGCAGGCTTTTCCTCTTTTGAAACCTCGGTAATTTTGCCGTTTTCAAAGTATACGTAACCCGAAAACAAACCGTCATGGGTTATGATTCTGTCGCTTTTGATACGAGTCATTGTGTCACCTCTTACAGAAGCTTTGAGCTGTCGCCGTCAAGATACAGAACCGCATTTTTATGGGTTCTGAGAATTGTGGCAGGAACCTTTTCGCTTATTTTTTCTGTCAGTGTCCACTTAACGGCATTCGCCTTTGTGGGAGCAGGAACAATGCAGAAAGCATAGTCCGCCTTCATAAGCGTGGGACAGGTAAGGGTAATTGCGGTTTTGGGAACAAGGTCGATGCTTGCAAAACAGCCGTCATTTACCTGCTGATTGCGGCAAACCTCGTCAAGCTCTACAGGCTTTGCAATTTTTTCGTCCTTAAAATCCGCAACAGGCGGGTCGTTAAAGGCAATATGTCCGTTTTCACCGATACCCATAACAACGATGTCTGTGGGATTTTCAAGAAGGAGCTTGCCGTAACGCTCGCACTCTTTTTCGGGATTCTTTGCTTCGCAGTCAATGAGATTTATGCTCTTGAAGGGCACAAGTCCGAAGATGTGCTCCATGAGAAAATTGCCAAAGCCCTGCGGTGCATCCTTGGAAAGACCGATGTATTCGTCCATGTGATATGCATTAATTCTATTCCATTCAATGTCCTTGTATTGAGTCAGGGACAAAAGCACATCATTCTGGCTGGGAGCTGCGGCGAAAATCATGTTGATTTCGTCCTTCTTTGAAAGAAGCTCGACTATTTTGTCGTGGATGTCACGGGCAGCATCCTGTCCCATTTCTTCACGGGTGGGGAAAATTTTTACGTCAAGTGTATCTACTTTCATACTTTTCATATCTGTATTTCCTTTAGTTAAATTTTGGGCGCTCTGTTTACTTCTTCAAGTCTGCGGGACTTTAAGGAACGAACGATGGCATTCATGATAAACACGGGAGCAATAAAGTCGTTATAGCTTCTGGGCTGGTCCTTGCCGTGAAGCATGTTGTAGAATTCGTCAAATTCGCACTTGAAAAATTCCGGCTTGTATTCTGCTCTCTTGATAACAAAATCGTCTTTTGTGCTTACGCCTGCAAAGTAGTTGTAATTTCTGTAGGCATAGTTGAGAGTGACGTCAAAATCACCGTAGCTGACAATGGCATCAATGCCTTTTCCGTTTTCGTTTGCAATAACACTCTTGGGATACATGCCAAAAATCTCCGTCATCATGGAAACAAGGTGCTGTGCATAAAAGAAGAAGCCGCCGTACTGACTGTTTGCATCAAGAGGTGCTCTGATAACACCGCCGAGAACTTCTTCGGAAGGCGTCCTGCTCACTAACTTCTTCATTTCCTGAACCGTTTCATAGAATACGCAAACGCTGCCGCCGCAAACCTTGACATTGCTTTCCTTCAGTTCCTTCATAAACTTTACCGCTTCATCCTCGGAAATGGTAATGGGCTTGTCAATGAACATGGGTATACCGCTTGCAATGTAGGGCTTGGCATATTTGTAATGGTTGTCGCCATGACGTGCAGTTACTACAAGTCCGTCAATCTTGCCTGCAAGCTCGTCAAATTCCTTCATTATCGGAACGCCGTACTGGTTTGCAAGCTTTGTAACAGGCTCGGTTTCGTCGCTGTATATTCCCACAACCTCTATGTCGGAATACTCGCTGTCTTCCTTTATACTCTTTAAAAATGAATCAGCGTGAGAATTTTCTACACCTAATATTGCGATTTTAAACACGACACTTTCCTCCTAAAACCTGACGTCCATTCTGTTCTGTGCGTGAGCCGTTTCGATTACGCTGATAACCTGTGCGGCGTATTCAACGGGAACGGGAAGTGGTGCGTTTTCGGTGATAGCTTTATACATACCGTCATAAAAACGCTTAGACATAATGTCGTACTGATCGAGAGAAGCTCCGGTAGAGGTGTGGCTTGTGGTATCTGCACCAACAGCGAACTTGCCTTCTTCTTCGTGGGTAACAAGATTTTCACCGCAGTAGATGGGAAGACCTTCTTCGTTTTTGAGAGGAGTTTCTATAACAGGTCTTGCTACATTTTCACTGTCTTCATAATATTTCATCTTATAGCTGTATCTATCTGCGTAGAGCGTTCCTCTTGTACCCATAATCTTAACTAAGCTTCCGTCGGGATATGCATCATTTGAGCAAACCTCAACGTCAACAACAGGCTTTCCAGGTGCTGTAAGAATGAGCTTTGCATAGTCATCCGCATCACCGCTTGTCATGGCAATGTCAAGCTTTGAGAAAGCAACCGTAATTTCAGGCGAAAAGTCAAGCCAGTCAAGTGCAAGTCCTACAGGGTGAGGACCTGTGTTGTAAAGTCCGCCTGCCATTTTATGCTGAAGCGTCTGCCAGTCCCAACGGCGTGAGAAGCCATTGTATTTGATTGCAACCTGAACGGGACGTCCGATTTTACCTGAAGCAACCAATTCCTTAATACCGATATGGAAGGGTGCAAGGAAGGTCTGCTGGAATGCGGCAATGATTACACCGTTGTCCTTAGCAGTCTTAATAAGGTCGCAGCACTCAAAATATGTTCTTGCCATAGGCTTTTCAACAACAACATTAAAGCCATGCTCAAGAAGTATCTTTGAAACGCTGTAATGAAGCTCTGAGAAAGTGGAGTTTACAACAAGGTCAAGCTTATCCTTTAAGGGGAACAAATCCTCAACCTTTTCAAACACTTCACATCCGGGATATTCCTCAAGTGCTCTCTGTCTTCTTTCGGGGTCCATGTCAACAACCGCCGCAACGGTGAATTCCTCGTTTGCGTTGGTTCTGAAATATGAACCGTGGATGTTTCTTCCGCTTCTACCCTGTCCGATGATGGCAACGTTAAGTCTTTTTTTCATGATGTTCAATCCTTTCTTCATAAAGATTATAATTGTCCTTATCTCTATTATACAAGGATTTTTTGCCATGTAAATTGAAAAAAGTTGTTTTTTGTATTGCAAAATGTGTAATGTTATGATAATATTACATTGTCAGGAAGTGAAACTATGGAAAACAAAGCCAAAGACAACAACATAATCGTACATCACACTTTACGGGAACATGTAACACCGGAAAGCTTTAACTCCGAGCCTCACACTCACGACAGGTGTGAGCTATTGTTTCTGAAAAAAGGAAATCCCAAGTATTTTGTTGAAGGCAGAGATTATAAACTCTCCAAAAATACTCTTATAATTTCACGCCCCGGTGACAGACACAGAATATATTTTGAAGAACCGTCCGTTTATGAAAGATACAACATACTGTACGATGAAAGTAAGTTGCCTGAGGGTATATTTGAAAGCATTCCATCGGATATAGACGTTATAAATTTTGACGGTAACAGTGTAGTCAACGAGCTTTTCAGAAAAACAGACTTTTACAAAGAGCATTTTTCCTCCTACCAGCTTTCAAGTATTCTATGCAGCATCACCGAGGAAATTTTTTATAACATTGCCATTGTTTCAAAGAATCTTCCCTCACGTACATGCAGTGCTTCGTCAAACCCTCTTGTAAGTACGGCAGTAGAGTATATCAGCGAAAATTTGAGAACCGTATCGGGAATTGATGAGCTTTGCGAAAAGCTGTACATTACAAAAAGCCATCTTCACCACCTGTTTATAAAGCATCTGCACATAAGTCCCAAAAGGTACATTCTGTCAAAACGTCTTGACCTTGCAAGAAATGCGATACGTTCGGGAAACCGTCCCGTTGATGTGTTTTCCGAGTGCGGTTTTTCGGACTATTCCACATTTTACCGTGATTACAAAAAAGCCTTCGGACACGCTCCGTCGGAGGAATCAGATTTTCCGTTGTCACTTCAGCTGTCTTAATTGACAGCCTGAGCTAATCGCAAAACCCTTTATGAAAGTTTAGGTCAAGCCGAACAAGGTACCCAACTGCGTTGGGTTCGAGCTTTCAACCAAATCAAAGATTTGGGAAAGCACGAAAAGGCTTGCAATTTCCAAAGACAGAGTCTTTGGTCGCTGTCCGCAGACAGCGAAACTCCTTGTGCTTCATAAAGCGCAGGAAAGGTGAATTTTTCGTCCCCAAAAGGACGAAAAAGAGGAAAACCCTCGCCGGGGGTTTTCCTTAAACGTGACATAAAACATACTTTTTCAACAAACCACGCTGTCTTATGAGGCGTACTCGTAAGGACAGTAATTCTAAAGGCTGAACGATTAATTTTGTTCAGCCTTTTATCGTAGGGTTCGGCGGTTTCCCATCAACTGAAAAGGTCTTAGGATATCCTGATTATTGGAAAATGATATACATTTTCCCTGATTGTTACAGTACCGGACAAAAATAACTATTGACAGCTTTCTTGAATTATGCTATACTTAGTGCAACCGATTGCACCGGAGGTGAGTTTTGTGTCAAATGTTACTATATATACACTTGCAAAGGAATTGAATATGACTCCGTCAATGATAAGCCGTGCATTTAGTCCAAACGGAAAAATTAGTGAGAAGAAAAGAAAACTAATATTGGAAGCTGCGAATAAATATGGTTTTACACCAAATAAATTTGCTTCAAGGCTATCAATGAAAAATGTACGTATTGGCATACTTATCAATAGTCGATTTCCTGTCAATACCGATAAAATGATTGCAGGTATTGAAAGTGCTTATGAAAAATTAAAAGATTATAAGATCCAGTACGATATAAAAATAATGAATTCTCTTGAAAACAAAACTGAAGATTGTGCTGAGGTTCTGAATAAATATAAAAATTATAATGGGATCATTGTTGCCGGGATGAGTTCAGAAAAATATACCTATATGTTAAATGAAGTTTGCAAAGAAAATCCCAATGTTGTACAGGTGCAGGCAATAAATAAATCCGTTGACTGCCTTTTCGTGTCAAAGCATAATGAGGAAACAGCCTCTAGCCTTGCAGCAGAATTTTTATATAATTGTCTTAAAGATAAAAAGAGAAAAAATATTTTGCTTTTTACCGGGGACAAGGACAGTGCGCTTCACTCCGATGCAGAGTCTGCCTTTAAAAATGCATGTAAAGAATTTGGATTAAGTATTTTAAAAAGTATTGATATGAAAGATAACAAAGAATATTTTTCTGAAATCATTTCTGATGTTTTCGAAAAATATATCAAAGAAACGGACGGAATCTACATAACCAGTGGAATAAGCTCACCCCTTTGCGAATATATAGATGAAAATAATATATCCGTTCCCTTTGTCAGCTTTGATACATATCAAGATATAAAAAAATATATAAAAAAGGGAATTATATCTGCTACCATTGCGCAGAATGTGGAAAAACAAATGGAAAACGCTTTTGAATATCTTGTGAAACATATTATAATGGGGGAAGGCTCTCCCAAAACTGTATACACAGATGTTCAACTTGTTTTAAAAAGCAATATACATCAATTTAACTAAAAATTTTTGGAGTTGGTGCAACCGATTGCAATAGGAAGAAATTATGTTGTTTGTTCAAACTATTATATCAATATCGTCTATGGTTCTTCAGAACTGCCTCTTTAATAATATATGCAAAAAGGAACTAACAACAAATAATCACATATACAGATTTAACATGATTATGTATGCTGTGTGTATAGCGTTGTTTGGAATAGCTGTTTTGGGCGGACAAGTGTCTTTTTTTACAGTCGCTTTGGGACTTTTGTTTGGAGTAGTTACCGCACTCAGTAATTTATATAAAATGCGTGCTCTGACTTCAGGTCCGATGCATATCACACTTTTGGTAACAACATCTTCTATGATTATTCCTACGATGTCCGGAATATTTTTCGGAGAAAGATTCAGTGTTTTAAAACTGATTTTAGTAGGAATTTTAATAGGATTTATATTTTTATCATTTGATAAAACTGACAATAAGAAAGCAAACGGAAAATGGCTGTTTTTCTGTGTGCTGGCATTCCTATTCCAGGGAAGTGTTGGCGTATTACAGAAAATACATCAATCCTCTGCATGCAAAGGTGAGCTGAACGGATTTTTGCTTGTTGCATTCGTTTGCTCGCTCATTTACAGCAGAATAAGAGCACAAAAAAACTACAGAGAATTAAAATTCGGAAAAAAGCATATTATTTTTGCTATTGTGTGTGGTGTTTGTACATATCTTATGAATTTTTTAAACCTGAAATTATCCGGATTGCTTCCGAGCCAGTTGTTTTTTCCGCTTGTAAACGGAAGTGCGATTGTTTTAAGCTCGTTGATGTCTGTGCTGATTTTTAAAGAACATCTTTCAAAGAAGCAAATTGTAGGTCTTGTTGGAGGAATAACATCATTAATTTTAATATGTTTTGTTGGATAAAAAAAGGTATTATGATAAAGAAGTTTATATTACATTATGAAAAACGGAAAGGAAGAAATGATAATGAACCGGACACCACCATGGGAAGGGAGATTCCCGGCAGTAAAGATATTTGGGAATTTGTATTTTGTGGGAACAAAACCTGCATCAACCCATATTATTGATACCGGAGAAGGTCTTATAATGCTGGACAGCGGATATCAGCATTCATTATACAGTGTGATTGACGGAATTTACAATGTAGGTCTTGATGCTCATGACTTAAAATATATTATACATACTCACGGACATATCGACCACTTTGGTGCAACGAGAGCACTTGTGGAGCTTACAGGTGCAAAAACATTTTTGGGTGAGGCGGACAGACAGTATGCAAACGGGGAGCTGGATTTATCGTATGCAAAAGAGCTTGATATGGAATTTAACGAAATATTTGAGCCCGATATTTTAGTGAATGACGGTGATATAATTGAGCTTGGAAATACAAAAATTAAAGCTGTAGCAACACCGGGGCATACACCGGGGGCAATGTCATATTTTTTCGATGTTACAAACGGAAAAGATACTTTTCGGGCGGGGCTTCATGGTGGCATGGGGATAAATACCCTTTGCAGGGAATTCCTTGATAAATATAATCTTCCGTATACTTTGAGGGATGATTTTAAACTGTCAATGCTCAGGCTTAATGAGGAAAAGGTTGACATATTCTTAGGCAACCATATGCAACATAATCGTACTGAAGAAAAAGCAGAAAAAGTAAGAAACGGAGAAGAATATGCGTTTGTTAATCCGGATGAATGGGCAAAATATAATCTATGGTGCATCAAAAATCTTGAAAAAATGATAGAAATGGAGAATAAAAATAATGAAACCAAGCTTTAGTTTTAAGTATGATGAAAAAGAATTTTTGTTAGAAAGTAACCAAGCGTATGAAATTGAAAAAGGTATTATTGTAACACCTGTAATTAAAGAATATAATGACTTGAATGCTATAGAGTGGGTTTTGTATTTTGAAAATAAGTCAGATAAAAACAGCGGAATCTTTTCAGATATTTTTGATTGTGACTCACTGTTACCACTTAAAATACCGGATATAAAAAGACCGGGTTATATGCCAAAAAGCGGTGATGCTTGTATCATAACAATGAATGGTATGGTTGATGGCAGATATTACTGGGAAAATGACAAAAAAAGTGCAATGGAATACTGCTTTAATTATGAGTATCTTGATAAGGCGGCAAATCTTACCAAAAGCTTTGCTAATGTTGGCGGACGTTCAAGTGATGGAACAATGCCGTTTTTCGATGTAACAGCTCTTGAAGCCGGATATATTGCGGCGATTGGATGGACAGGCGACTGGAAAGCGGAATTTACGAAGAAAGATAATGGAATTCGGATTAAAACAGGATTAAAAGAAACAGAATTCTATTTAAAATCGGGTGAAAAAATTCGTACTTCTTCAATTCTTATTATGAAATATAATAATGGTGAGGATAAGCATAACAAATTCCGAAAACTTATAAAAAATCATTTTTCACATAAAAGCTGTACATATGCTGAACGTGATGCTCTTATGGCATGTGAACTTTGGGGCGGTCTTACAAGTGAAGAAATGAAAAAGAGAATAAATGAATTTAAAAAATATGATATAAAGTTTGAGGATGTATGGTTGGATGCAGGCTGGTACGGAAATTGCATAAAATGCGACGAAGCTTTCAGTGGTGATTGGGGAGAGCATACCGGAGAATGGGAAGTAAACAAGCGTGTGCATCCTCAGGAGTTAAAAGATGTTTCGGATTGTGCAAAAGAAGCAGGAATGCAGCTTATGCTTTGGTTTGAGCCAGAAAGAGTAATAGAAGGAACACCGATAACAAAAGCGCATCCAGAATGGTTTATGGAATTACCGGGCAGAAATGATAAAATTCTTAATTATGGAAATGATGAGGCAACGAAATATGTGTGTCAGCTACTTGAGAGGTATGTAAAAAATCTCGGTTTGTCGTGCTACAGACAGGATTTTAATACATCACTCACAAGCTATTTTAAAGCAAATGATGAAGAAAACCGCCGTGGTATTACTGAAATCAAACACATTACGGGAATGTATAATGTGTGGGATTATCTGCTTGAAAAATTCCCTGGTCTTATTATAGATAACTGTTCGTCCGGCGGAAGAAGAATTGATATAGAAACCTTAAAACGTTCTATTCCGTTCTTCAGAAGTGATTATCAGTGTAATTTCAACGAAAATCCTGAGGTTTTGCAGACGCACAACTCTAACATATCATGTTATTTGCCATATAATGGCTGTACAAGCAAAACAAAAAATGACACCTATGCTATAAGAAGCTCGTATTCCTCAAGCTGGGGCGGTGCATTTTACAATGCTATATTCCAGAGCATGGATGAAGAAGATTTTGCATGGGCGAAAAAAATAACCGACGAATACAGAAGTATCCGAAAATATTTCTCTATGAATTTTTATAATCACGGTTCATATTGCTTTGATGATACATCCTGGGCAATATGGCAGTATCATGATGCTGATTCGGGAAGCGGCATTGTAATGGCTTTTAGACGGTGCCAATCACCGTTTGATACTGTAAAAATAAGATTAAAAGGACTTTTAGACGGTAAAAACTATACCTACAAAAATCTGGATGACAATACCGCGTTTATTGCAACTGACATTTTAGAAATCACCTTACCTCATAAGAGGAGTTCTACAATTTTTGAATATGTAACAAAATAAAAAATGGTTGTATCGTCGTACGGTACAACCATTTTTATGTCCTTAAGAGTACATGGCATAATTGACAGCTTTTTTATTGACTCAGAATAAATCTCTGCAAAACCTCACAAGATAAGCATATTAAATTAAGTGAGGAAAACAAAATGAACAAAAACTTTTTCAACTCAGAGCAAGCGGAAGACCAAAACAACGAAAAAAACAAACAGGACAGCGGTGAAAAACTCCCCTCGGATATTGATTCAATACGCTCGCTGGGTTCTGTAACAACGGATAACGGCTCGGCAAAAATCCATACTCTTGTTATTGCAGGGCAGATTGAAGGACACTATGAGCTTCCCAGTGCCACAAAAAGCACAAAGTACGAGCATGTAATCCCCCTTCTTGTGGAGGTTGAGGAAAACGACGGCATTGACGGACTGCTTATAATTCTAAACACCGTCGGCGGAGATGTGGAGGCGGGACTTGCACTTGCAGAGCTTATTTCGGGCATGACAAAGCCAACCGTTTCATTGGTTCTCGGCGGAGGGCATTCCATCGGAGTTCCATTAGCGGTATCGGCAAAAAAATCCTTTATCGTCCCTTCCGCCACAATGACAATTCATCCCGTGAGAACCAGCGGAACGGTTATCGGTGTGCCTCAGGCGTTTACGTATCTAAGGAAGATGCAGGAGAGAATATCGGATTTTATAGTGAAAAACTCGGATATTTCCCTTGAAAGACTTAACACTCTTATGCTTGAAACAGACGAGCTTGCTGCGGATATAGGAACGGTTATTGACGGCTTGACGGCGGTAAACGAAGGGCTTATAGACGAAGTGGGCGGCTTGGGACAGGCTTTGTCGGCACTTAAAGAAATGGTAAGCAATGGCAAAAAAAGTGCTTCCTCGTCGGTTGAGGAAGCATAGCATAAAATAATGTTCCGAGTCCGGAAAAAACAGGTCAAAGCAACTTTGTTTTCAGAACTCTGCAACAGCCGTTATCAGAACCATTCGTGAACACACAGGGGACAAACCTCGGGGTGGGTGTTGCCTGTAACGGTGTATCCGCATACGGGACAGCGGAAAGAAGTGTTGGCATCCCATATCTTACTGCCGTCAAGATCCGACATTCTCTCACCCATTCTGTCCGCATGGTCATTCTTAACGGATGCCGCCATGCGGAATTTGTCTGCAATTTCGTGAAAGCCCTCTTCCTCGGCTATGCGTGCCATATCGGAATACATGGGATTGTCTAATGCCTTTGAAATATCCGAAAGCCTTGCAAGATTTTCAACCGTATCCTCAATTTCATCAAGATATCCCAGCCACAGCTCGCCATGACTTACGTCGTTGTCGTGCATCTCATCAAGCATTCGTCTTGTGGAAGCGTCCCCGCTGCGCTCTGCTTCCTTTGAATATATACTGCCACGCACCGCCGCCGCTGCTTCATGCTCAAAGGCACGCATGAGGTTGTCGGCGGTTTTTGTGCCGTCAAGTGCTTTATGGGATGATGTATTGTTATTCATGAAAAAGTCCTCCGCAACAAAAAATTGAGGGAGCATCAACGTCCCTCAATTCAGTATATGCCACTTTTTGCCTGTGTGTTAAAGTCTGTTTTTCTTTATGTAGTCGGCAAGTCCCTCGCCAAAGAGCTTGCTTCCTATGCCGTTTGGATGTACATGGTCGCAGAAATAAGGCTTGACGGGAGGTACAAACACCGTTCCGTCAATTACATGAAACAGCGGATATTTTTCACAAGCTTTTCTGATATAATCCCTTGCCTCGTAAATTCCCTCCATGTCAAGTCGGCTAAGAGGCGTGATTACGTTTACGGGTGTTTCGGGATACAGCTTTGCCAGCTTTTCAAAGAATGTATCCACACTGTCATGAAACTCAGGCTTCAGCTTGTCGTTTGTGCCGAGAGCCACAAAGATTTTGTCAAATTTTCCTTCAAGAGGACACAGAATGTCGCTTATAAAGCCGTAGCCGCCGATACCCTGATTAAGTACATCCAAACCCAGTATTCTTTTTACAACGCTCACATAACCGTAGCTCCCAAGAGCCGAGCCGTAGCCCTGTGTGATGGAGTCGCCTATCCACAGAACACGGGGACACTTGTCCTTTTTGATTGAAGAATATGAGCCGTTTATTGTAAGGTTCTTTATAAACAGCGTACAGTCGGTGGGAAAATACATGCACACCTTTTTGCCTTTTCCTTCGGGAAGAAGGTATTCAAGATGTCCCTTGCCGTATTTTGTTTCCTTGTCGGCAATATCCTCGATTTTTGTTGAATGGTGCATTTCGCCGTCAACAAACACGTCAATGCTGTCCCAAAAGGCAATGTTAGTGACTATAAAGTCAAAGCTGAATTTATCTGCATCCGTTTTGAATTCAAGGGTGATGCCTGCACTTCCTAAAAGTCTGTAGTGATACGGGTTGCCCACGGGATGCGCTTCAAGCTGCTCATCGCTGAAGCGGTATGCTTCAAGAAAACCGTTGTTTTCCTTGAACTGATATGCTCCGAAAATCAGTTTTTTAACTGTATTGTTTGACAGTTTCATGCAATCGTCCTCACTTACTTTTTGTTTTTAAAACAGCGGCAAGTCTTGTTCCGTAGTATTCACAGCCCAGAGCATTGGGATGCACAACATCCGCAACATATGGCTTTGCAGGAGGCAGAAGCGCACCGCCGTCAATAACGGTAACGTTTTCGTACTTGCTTCCAACGGATGTAATATGCTCTCTTGCCTCAACAATTCCCGTCATATCGGGACGCCAAACGGGAGTTATGAGGTATACGGGAACGCCTTTGTACATATCTGTAAGCTTTTTAACAAATTTTTCTACGTTTTCCTTAAATTCGGGACTCAGCTTGTCATTTGTGCCGTAGGCAACAACTATTTTGTCGGGTTTATAATCCAACTTTGTAAGAATGGCACTGTAAAAGCCGTAACCGCCTATGCCTTGGTTGAGCACATTCCAGTCAAGTATTCTGTTTGCAACGTGAACATAAGTATAGCTGCCAAGTGCCGAGCCGTAGCCCTGTGTAATTGAGTCACCAAGCCATAAGACAGCAGGCTTTTTGTCCTTCTTCACAGCGCTGTAGCTTCCGAAAATTTCAAGATTCTTTATAAACATTGTGCTCTCGCAGGGAAAGTACATGCAAACCTTTTTGTTTTTGCCTGCAGGCAGAGTAAATTCAAGATGTCCCTTGTGTCTTACCTTATATTCCACAAGGTCGTGAACCTCAGCAGAAGCAGTCATTTCGCCGTTGACGTATACATCAACGGTGTCCCATGAGCATATAAGAGGAAAATAATAGTCAAAGCCGAATTTTTCTGCATCCGTCTTGAATTCAAGGGTAAGTCCGCCGGAGTTTATTATTCTGTTATACCAGACCTCATTTTTCACTTTATACAGGTCAAGCTGTTCGTCGCTGAAGCGGTAAGGCTCAAGATAGCCTGCGTTTTCCTTAAACTGATATGCACCGAAAATCAGCTTTTTAATGGAATTTCTTGAAAGCTTCAAATCTTACACCTCTTTCAAATTTTTCTGTATTATAACACGGTTTTTCTCAATTGTAAATGTGTTTTTTTATAAAAGTGATGTTATTTTGTAATTTGTGAAAAATAATATTGCAAACCGATTATTTGTGTGCTATAATATGATGTAAAAATTTAAAAGGATAGGTGTAAGTGTTGGAAATTGTAGAGCTTGACAGAAAAAAATACGACTACTTTGAACTGCATTATCACTACGAAACAGACGAATACTACGAAGTGGTTTCCAAAAGCACAAGGGAAGAAATGAGTGTAAAGTTTCTGCGTAAAAAATTCCCCGAAAAAGTGGTTTACGACAACATCGATACGCTTTTTCAGGAATACTGGAACAATCCGAGAGCCTTTGGAGTCAAGGACGATGACGGCAGCATTGTTGCTTATCTTGAATTTGACACCGAGGAGTGGAACAACCGCCTTGTTATGACACAGCTTCTTGTCAAGGAAGAATGCCGAGGCAAGGGTGTGGGACGGATGTTAGTGGATTTCGTCAAGGATTTTGCCATCCGTGAGGATTACAGAATAATCACCCTTGAAACCCAGAATACCAACATTCCCGCAATTGATTTTTACTTCAAAATGGGCTTTGAGTTCTGCGGAAGCAACATATTCTTCTACTCCAACGACGACATAGGCGAAAACGAGGTAATGCTTGAAATGGCAATTACCCTTTAATAAGTAACACAACGAAAGGACATAGATAAAATGGACAACAATCTTTTAAAGCTTTCACAGCTTATTTTCCCCGACCTCACAGACGAGGACACAGTTGAGTCCCTTGAAGCTCTTTTCCCCGAAAGAGGCTTGAAGGAGGGTGCAAAGGTAACAAGAATCGCACCCAGCCCCACAGGCTCAATGCACATCGGTAATCTTTACGGTGCTCTTGCCGACGAAAGAATTGCACACACGGCAACCGATGACGGCGTGTTTTATCTCAGAATTGAGGACACCGATGACAAAAGAGAGGTTCCCGGTGCTGTTGAAAAAATCATAAAGTATCTCGGTGCGTTCGGCATTGAATTTGACGAAGGTGCTTCCGCCGAGGGTGACAAGGGCACATACGGTCCTTACAGACAAAGACAGAGAGCTAAATATTATCATATCGTTGCAAGAAAGCTTCTTCTTGAAGGCAGAGCATACCCCTGCTTCTGTACGGAGGATGACTTAAAGGCAGCACACGAGGCTCAGGAGGCTGCAAAAGAAAACTTCGGCTATTACGGCAAGTGGGCAAAGCACAGAGATATGTCCGTTGACGAGGCTATTGAAAAAATACAAAACGGCGAAAGCTTTGTTTTAAGATTCAGAAGTCTTGGCGACCCGTCAAAGAAGGTTGATTTCAAGGATCAGATAAAGGGCAAGCTCTCCTTCCCCGAAAACGATCAGGACTTTGTTCTTCTCAAGTCCGACGGTATTCCCACCTACCACTTTGCACATGTTGTTGACGACCACTTTATGAGAACAACAGACGTGGTACGCGGCGAAGAATGGCTGTCAACACTTCCCTGGCATGTTGAATTGTGGAGGGCCTGCGGCTTTAAGATGCCCAGATTCTGCCACACAGCACAGGTTATGAAGCTTGACGAGGAAACAGGCACAAAGAGAAAGATGTCTAAGCGCAAAGACCCCGAATGTACTCTCGGCTTCTATTTTGAAAAAGGTTATCCCGCAAAGAGCGTTATTGAATATCTCATGACACTTCTCAACTCTAACTTTGAGCAGTGGAGAAGTGCAAACAAGGAGGCCTCCTACAAGGAATTCCCCTTCAAGGCTTCCAACATGGGAAATTCCGGTGCGATGTTCGACCTTGCAAAGTTCAACGACGTATCAAAGAACATCATTGCAAGCATGAGTGCAGACGAGGTTTATGAAGGCGTAACAGCCTGGGCAAAAGAAAACGACGAAGAATTTTATGGAATGCTTACAGAGGACGAAAGCTATGCAAAAGCATACTTTGCCATCGGCAGAGGCGGCAAAAAGCCGAGAAAGGACTTTGCATGCTGGAGTGAAGTAAAGAGCTTTGTTGCATACTACTATGACAGCCTCTTTACTCTTGAGGAAGCCTTCCCCGAATCTGTTTGCAATGAGGACAGAAAGGCAATTCTCGCAGATTATGCCTCTCTTTACGATGAAAACGATGACAACAACGCATGGTTTGAAAAAATCAAGACTCTTTGCGACAAATATGGCTACACAAGCGATATGAAGGCTTACAAGGAAAATCCCGATGCCTTCAAGGGAAGCATCACAGACGTAAGTAATGTTATAAGAGTTGCAGTTACAGGCAGAACAAACTCACCTGACCTTTGCTCACTCATGAAGGTTCTCGGCAAGGACAAGGTTATTGCAAGAATAAATTCCGCTGCTGCACTTTAATAAGGAGAAAAAACAATGACAAACGAAGTAGTAAGCACAAACTTTATACACAAAATTATTGACGAGGATATTGAAAACGGTCTGTCGGCACGTATCCACACACGTTTTCCTCCCGAACCCAACGGCTATCCTCACATCGGACATTTAAAGGCTATCTGGATTAACTATTCCACAGCTCAGAAGTATAATGGTCTTTTCAATCTCAGATTTGACGACACCAACCCTTCCAAAGAGGGTGACGAGTTCGTTGAAGCATTCATAAACGACCTTAAATGGCTGGGTATCACACCCGACAACATCTGCTTCGGCTCTGATTACTTTGACAAGTGCTATGAGTTTGCAGTAAAGCTTATAAAGGACGGCAAGGCATTCGTCTGCGACCTTACAAAGGAAGAAATTGACGAATACAGAGGTACTCTCAAAACCGCAGGTAAAAACAGTCCTTACAGGGACAGAAGCGTTGAAGAAAACCTCGACCTTTTTGAACGCATGAAGAACGGCGAATTTGCCGACGGTTCAAAAACCTTACGTGCAAAGATTGACATGTCAAGCCCCAACATGAACATGCGTGACCCTGTTATCTACAGAATTTTGCGTGCTCATCACCACAGAACAGGCGACACATGGTGCATTTATCCTCTCTACGACTATGCACACCCCATTCAGGATGCACTTGAGGGAATTACACACTCCCTTTGCGACGTTGAATTTGAGAATCACAGACCTCTTTACGAGTGGGTTATCAATAACATAGGCTTTGAATGTCCTCCCAAGCAGAGAGAATTTGCAAAGCTCAACATCACTCACACAAAAATAGGCAAGCGTTATTCCAAGGCTCTTATTGAAAACGGCATCGCCGACGGCTGGGACGACCCAAGGCTTCCCACCCTTCGTGCTCTCAGAAGACGCGGCTATTCTCCCGAAGCACTCTTTAACTTTGTTCAGCTCTCAGGTATTTCCAAGGCTATGAGCCTTTGCGATTATGGTCTGCTTGAGCACTGCATGAGAGAAGAGCTTAACCTCACAGCACCCAGACGTATGGCTGTTCTTGACCCCATTGAGGTTGAAATCACAAACTTTGAGGACGACAAGGTAGTATACTTTGACGTGGCAAACAATCCCGCCTCCGAAGAAGATGCAGGCACACGCAAGGTTGCATTTACAAAGCACCTTTATATCGAACGTGAGGACTTTTCCGACAATCCTCCTCCAAAGTATCAGAGAATGACTCTTGACAAGGAAGTGCGCTTTATGAGTGCATACGTTGTCAAATGTAACGAGGTGCTTTACAACGAGGACGGCTCCGTTAAAAAGCTGCTTTGCACCGTTGACCACGAAACAGCAGGCTGCAATCCTCCCGACGGCAGAAAAATCAAGGGTACAATCCACTGGGTAAGCAAGGAATATGCAATTGATGCCGAGGTAAGGCTTTATGAAAATCTCTTTACCTGCGAGGACACCGTTGTTATAAACATGGACAACTACAAGGATTACGTAAATCCCGATTCCATTAAGGTTATGAAGAACGCAAAGCTTGAAAAGTCCCTTTCCGAAGCAGACTGCCTTGACAAGTTCCAGTTTGTAAGAAACGGCTATTTCTGCTGCGATATTCACGACAAGCACGTATACAACAGAATTGTTACCTTAAAGGACAGCTTCGCAAAACTGCAGAAAAAGGACTGATTTTAATGCTACAGAAATTCTACGACAGGCTGAAAGACGACTTTTTACACAAAGGCTCGATAAATATCGTTTGTCTTGGTGACAGCATTACCGAAGGCTGCTTTGAGTTAGGCGTAAAAAAGCCGCTTGAAGCATATCCTGCAAAGCTTTTTAGGCTTCTCAAGGTGCTTTTTCCCGATGTGACCTTCAATGTTATAAATTCGGGCATCGGAGGAACTACCGCACGTTTTGCAATGACAAGAATTGAAAGGGACGTGCTAAGTTATCATCCCGACCTTGTCACCGTCGCCTTCGGTGTAAACGATTATATGGAGTATGATACCTACATTGAAAAGCTGGGACAGATTTTTGATACCCTGAATGAAAAGGGAATTCCCTGCATTTTCATGACGGAGCAGCCTATGAACACATATGTGGACGAGGAATATACCCCAAAAAAGTATTATGACTATGCACACAAGACCGTTGATGTCATGAAGGACGGAATTCTTGACAAGGCTTTTGACGGTGCTATTGCACTTGCAAAGCAAAAGGGTATCAAGGTGTGCGACTCCTATCACAAGTGGAAGAACATGACCTCTCACGGCGTTGACACAACCCGTCTTTTAGCTAACAGAATAAATCATCCCAACTGTGATATGCATGACTTTTTCGCTTATTGGCTTGTTGAAACGCTGTTTTGCGAAGAATAAATGTAAGGAGAATAGATATGGCTATCAGAAATCTCGGTAAGAAAGTTAAAATCGGCGTTATCCAAGTGGATCATGTCCTTAATGAAAGCATGGAATCAAAGCAGGAACAGCTTATTGAGCTTGCAGAAAAGTGCCTTGAAGAAGGAGCAGAGCTTGTGTTCTTTCCCGAAGCGTTTCAGTACACCGGCTGTCGTGAGATAAAAAATGATCCCGAAAAGCTTGTGGCGGTTTCCTCTGCATGGAAAGAACGTTGCAGTGCACTTGCCAAAAAGTATAATGCTTATGTTGTTCCGTGGGACTATGAATATCGTGACGGCAAGGTATACAATTCTTCCTACATTCTTGACAGAAACGGTGTGGAAGTAGGACGTTACAGAAAATGTCAGCTTACCTACAGCGAAGAAATTATAGGCGGACTTACTCCCGGTGATGAAATTCCCGTGTTTGACCTTGACATAGGAAAAGTGGGAATTATGATTTGCTTTGACAACTATTTTCCCGAAACTGCAAGAGTTCTCGGCTTAAAGGGTGCAGAGCTTGTGCTTTATCCCCTTTACGGCGACACACTCAATCCCCAGTGGGAAATCAAAATGAAATCCCGTGCCATTGACAACAGTATGTACGTTGCTTCAAGCCAGATTGACATGACAAACGGCATACGTGAAGGAATTTCTTATTCGGGTATCGTTGATCCTGCAGGTCACACAATTTGCCGTCTTACCGAAAAGAAGAGCTATCAGGTTGTAGAAATCGTTATGGGAAAGCAGGTTCTTACCCACACAAACGGTGCTGTTGAGGACATTAAGCAGTATCTTCTCCGCCAGAGAAATCCCAAGGCATACGGCGAAATCGTCGCCGACAAGAAAAACCTTTGGGACTGGGATGATATCTACGACAAAGAAGATTTAGTCAAGAGGTACGGAACAAAATAAAAAAATTCGAGCCACAAGTGCTCGGTTAGCCAAAACGTCCACCAAACCACGGCGGACGTTTTTACTTTATTTAACGCAGAAAATTCCATTTTCATTTGTGTCCCAAGCAGAGAATAAACGGTAACGTAGTTCATAACACTCGCACTATAGCCCATCGAGCGACAGCGGGCGATTCGCGGAGGTTTACGGGCGGCATCCTCAGTCTCCTTCTGTCAGTAAGCCGCCACGGCGTAGCCTCGACCTCTAAAGTCGAGGCGGTGAGTGGAAGCGTTTTTGCCTTCTTTTGACGCTTCGGTCAAAAGAAGGTCGACACCGCAGTGTCGAAATCCCTGCAACACATAAAACTAACTAAAAAACCAATAAGAAAGAATAAAAAAACACATTATTAAACATCAGGTATTTACTTTGACATAATTATATAGTATAATAACATGATAAAATATGATTATAAGGAGAAGTATCTTGATATGAAAAAAACAGTTTTGACAGCACTTGCTGTTCTTGCAGTAAGTCTTTGCCTTGCTTCTTGTAATAATAAAGAGCCTGAGGAAGGAAATATGCGTGTTACACCCGATAACGGAGGATATACTATTGAAGTTCCCGCTGATTGGGAGGTTTCACGAACAGACGGAATGGTGGCTGTTTATAAACCCGATGATGCGTATAAGACAAATGTAACAGCTTATAAATTTGAAACAGGACTCAATGAAGCCGTTAGCTCTGTTGACTACTGGGAAATATATAAGGGTCAGTTTGAGGATACCTTTGCTCAAATGAACGTAAATAAAATTGAAGAAACCAAAATATCGGGTATTACCGCACAGCATGTTTTTTATACGGTGGATTTGGGACTTGACTCATTTAACTGTCAGACCGTTCTCGGCGTTTACGGCACAGATGTGTATGTTGTCACATTGACTCAGGGCGCACAGGCTGAGCAAAGTGAAGACTATACAGAGCTGTTCAAAGAAATAGTAAGCTCCTTTAAGGTACAATAAAACAGTTAATGAGGTAGAAAAATGTCAATAATTACAAAAATATTCGGTACAAGAAGCGAGAGAGAAGTAAAGAAAATACTTCCCATCATTGATAAAATTGAATCCCTTGATGAAAAGTACAGTGCTATGAGCGATAAAGAGCTTAGAGGAATGACGACTGTTCTAAAGGGCAGACTTGAAAAAGGAGAAACCCTTGACGATATTCTTCCCGATGCCTTTGCCACAGTCAGAGAAGCATCCTGGCGAGTGCTTGAAATGAAGCACTTCCGTGTTCAGCTCATAGGCGGTCTTATTATTCATCAGGGACGAATTGCGGAAATGAAAACAGGTGAAGGTAAAACCCTGATGGCTACCCTTCCCGCATATCTTAATGCACTTACAGGTAAGGGCGTTCACATCGTTACCGTAAACGACTACCTTGCACGCCGTGACAGCGAATGGATGGGTAAGGTTTATAATTATCTTGGCCTTTCCGTGGGACTTATCGTTCACGGTCTTACACAGGCTCAGAGAAAAGAAGCGTATGCAGCTGATATTACCTACGGTACAAATAACGAATACGGCTTTGACTACCTGAGAGATAACATGGCTATCAACAAGGAAAGCCTTGTTCAGAGAGGTCATGCTTTTGCAATCGTGGACGAGGTCGACTCCATCCTTATTGACGAAGCAAGAACTCCTCTTATCATTTCAGGCGAAGGCGATGCAAGTACTGATATGTACGCAAAGGCAGACAAATTCGCCGCAGGTCTGAAGGTTCATGTAATCAAAGAGCTTGATAACAAGGAAGAACAGGATAACATCGACGGCGACTATATCGTTGACGAAAAGAAAAAAACGGTTGTTCTTACGGCAGAAGGCGTTAAGAAGGCTGAAAAGTACTTCGGTGTCGACAACCTTTCCGATACAGACAACATCACCCTGTCCAATCACATCAACCTTGCAATCCGTGCAAGAGGTGCAATGAAAAACGACGTTGACTACGTTGTTAAGGACGGAGAAGTGCTTATTGTCGACACATTTACGGGAAGAATCATGCTTGGCAGACGTTTTTCAAACGGTCTTCATCAGGCAATTGAAGCCAAGGAAGGCGTTAAAATCAAGAACGAGTCAAAAACGCTTGCAACCATCACCTTCCAGAATTTCTTCCGCCTTTACGGCAAGCTTTCGGGTATGACGGGTACGGCTCTTACCGAAGAAGAAGAATTTCAGGAAATATATAAGCTTGACGTTGTGGAAATTCCCACAAACCGTCCCATGCAGAGAAAAGACGAAAACGACGTGGTTTACCGCACGGTCAGAGGTAAGTACAACGCCATCGTTCAGCAGATTAAGGAATGTCACGAAAAGGGACAGCCTGTGCTTGTAGGTACTGTTTCCATCGAAAAGAGTGAACTGCTTTCTGCAATTCTTAATAAAAACGGCATACCTCACACAGTGCTCAACGCAAAGTTCCATGAAAAGGAAGCCGAGATTGTTGCACAGGCAGGTAAATACGGTGCGGTTACCATTTCCACCAACATGGCAGGACGTGGTACTGACATTATGCTTGGCGGTAATGCGGAATACCTTGCAAAGAATGAGATGAAAAAGCAGGGCTATGAGCCTGAGCAGATAAATGTTGCAACAAGCTACTTTGAAACGGATGACGAGGAAATAATTGCACTTCGTAAGACTTATTCCGAGCTTTATGCACGCTTTAAGGAAGAAATTGCACCTGAAGCAAAAAAGGTTCAGGAGGCAGGCGGTCTTTATATTCTCGGTACGGAAAGACACGAAAGCCGCCGTATAGACAACCAGCTTCGCGGTAGAGCAGGACGTCAGGGCGACCCCGGTGCTTCCCGCTTCTTCCTGTCACTTGAGGATGACCTTCTTCGCCTTTTCGGAAGTGAAAAAATCGCAGGCATGGTTGAACGCCTTGGACTTGACGAGGATACTCCCATTGATGCGGCAATTCTGTCGGGTACAATTGAAAACGCCCAAAAGCGTCTTGAATCCATGAACTTTGAAAGACGTAAGAACGTCCTTCTTTACGATAACGTAATGAATCAGCAAAGAGAAGGCGTATACAAAAAGAGAGCCTCCATTTTGTCGGGTGACGACGTTAAGGAGCTTATTGACAAGTGGATTACGGAATACGTTGAGCTGGGCTGTGAAAGCTTCCTTGTGGGAGAAACGGTTGAGGAATGGAATCTTGAAGGTTTACGAGGCTACTTCTACGGAATTCTTACGGATGACAACGACTTCAAGTATGACGACAAGGAAATCCACAAGGTAACGGAAGATAAGATTATTGACGAGCTGTTAGAGCGTGCAAGAACAAAGTACGCCGAAAAGGAAGAATTGTTCCCCGACGGACGTCTGAGAGAAATCGAAAGAATTGTGCTTCTACGCAATATTGACCGCCGCTGGGTTGACCATATTGATGCAATGGACGACCTTGAGGAAGGCATCGGACTTCGTGCATGGGGTCAGAAGGACCCTGTCAAGGAATACCAGTTTGAAGCAGACAACATGTTTGCTGAGATGAACGATGCAATCAAGGAAGAAACCGTCAAGATGTTGCTTCAGGTAATGCCCGCTTCAACTGTAAGAGCTTCAAGTGCGCCGAGAGCAATGTCTGAAGCAAGAAAGGAAATGCCGACAGGTCCCGTTCCCGGCGGAATGACAGGCGGTGCACCCGTTTCAGCTCCCACACAGAGAGAAAACGTGTACGGCAAGGCGGCAACTCCCGAAAGAGAAAACAAGACTCCTTATATCAAGCCTATGTCCGAAAAGGTGGGAAGAAATGACCCCTGTCCCTGCGGAAGCGGCAAAAAGTACAAAAAGTGCTGCGGTGCAGGTAATTCGGAGGAATAAAAATGGGCTTCGGACTTATATTCTTAGGCTGGATAACGCTGCTGTTCTTTAAGATACTGCCTGTGGGAATCCTCGGAGCATATCTTATGTACAGAGGTCTTAACAGGCTGTCGGAATACGGCGAAGGCTTTGTTAAGGCTAAAAAGTCATGCGTTGTGCTTTTTGGGTATTTCCTGCTTTTCGGTATTATGTGGGTGCTTGACATTTTGGGAGTATTCAGATTTACCGAAATTAAAGCATTGGTTTATGCGGATGAGGTGCTGTATTATGTAACACTTCTTGCATTTTCCTATTTTCTGTACAAGGCACTGGGTGAGATTTCCCGTGAAACAGGCTTTGAAAAAGGTATTAAACGGGAACAGAAATGCATATCCCTGCTCATAGTTTTTGTAATATTTACAGCAGCTCGTGTGGTCAGCTATTTTTTGGGAATTGAGATGTATCTCAGACTGCCGATGCTTGTGTATGAGCTGTTCTGGCTGGGCTACAGCGCCATGTATATCTATTCCTGCTATATGATGATAGCAACTCAGGAAATTATTGACGACGAAAACAAAAAAATGCGTGAATACGACGAAAAGTATTCAATGCTTAAAAGAAAAAGGAAATAATCCGTTACGGCGGATTAGGAGGAATTTTTATGTTAAGACAGGGACTTCTCGGTAAGGAACAGGCAATTGTCAGCCACAGCAACAGTGCGGCGGCGGTGGGCAGCGGCTCACTTGAGGTGTTTTCAACCCCTTCAATGATAGCACTTATGGAAAGTGCGGCTGCTTCCAGCGTTAAAGGCCATCTTGAGCCCGGCAAAACCACGGTTGGCGTATCAATTGAGGCAAAGCACATATCCGCAACACCTCTCGGGATGATGGTTTTTTGCGAAAGCGAGCTTCTTGAGGTTGACGGCAAAAGACTTGTGTTCAAGATTACTGCCTTTGACAAACACGGAGAGATAGGCTCTGCAAGGCATGAAAGAATGATAGTTGACGCAAAACGCTTTATGGAAAGAGCATCTGCAAAAAAGGAGCTAAAACATGAATAAGCCTTCGGAAAATCGCAGCAGAACAGTATCCGATGAAAAAAGAAAAGAAATAAAATCGGTTAAGGCAAAGGAAAAAAAGCTGGTAAAAAGGTTGATTCTTATCATATTTGCAGTGTTTATTCTTGTATCGGTGCTTTTGCTTGTTCTTGACAGGTGCGAAAAAAAGGCACAGGAAGCTGACGAACATGTTTCGGTTGAGCAGATACAAGAGGTTTATCCTTCCATAAACCCTTATCCTGCGGATTTTGACAAGGATTTGTCGGACTACAACCCCGACATCATGTACGAATTTGCTGACGGAAGCTCTTTTTCAATCAAGGATATTCCTGAAGACAATCAGAATGAAGCTCACAGATTTTTCTTAAAATACTTTGATGCGCTGAAAAAGGGCAACACCGAGGCTTATGCTTCACTTTTCACAAAGTCCTACAAAAAGAACCCCCGCGGCTTTGAAAAGGATTTTACAAGAAAATTCCCTCCGCAGGAGCTGTTCGATATAGAAGTAAGAGAGCTTATGAGAACAACCGACACCCGTGAAGAATACACCTATGAAGGCAAGAAATGCTTTTTTGGCTATTATATCGTAAGCTATAAAATTAATGAAAACGACGGCATGTTCAGACGTGATCTTTACGACCGTGAAATAGTAAGACCTCTTATATTTGAGCTTGTAACCTTCAACAAGGATACAGCAAAGGAAGAAACCTATATTAAAAACATGTACACCGAAAGCAGTATTCCCAAAGAATAATTTTAAAGGCGGTACAAATGAAAAGCAGACTTATACTGATATTCGCAGGACTTGTATTTTTTTCAAATCCATGCTTTAACATGTTTGATATTCTCCCGGATTTTGTGGGTGCGGTGCTTGTTATGTGGGGGCTTTCAGGCTTTATATACTTTGACGCAAGCCTTGAGTCAGCACACAAAAGTGCAAAATATCTTTTTTGGATTTCAATTTTCAAGCTTGTTCTTTGCATGTGGTGCAATACGGGACACCGTGACTATATAATGCCCTTCACCTTCATAGCAGCCGTTCTTGAAGCGATATTCATGATATCAATGTTCAGAGGCTTGTATCTCGGTGCGGAATACACCCTGATGCGCAGCACCTCGAAGCAATCGCCAAAGGCTGTCAACGATGCTTTTACAATGTCCTTTATATTCACAATAGCAAGCAGAATACTTGAATTCGTTCCCCATATTGCGGATATTGCCGCACAGGATGCAGAGCTTGACCTGAGCCACAAGGCTTCCTTTAAGATGCCAATGGCACAGATGAAGATATACCTGTTGGGTGCATGCCTCATATTCGGTCTTATTGTGGGACTGTTTTATATTGCAGTAACCGCAAAGGCGTGGATAAAGCTTATACGGGACAAAGAATATAACGGCTTTCTCAAAGGCAAATACGAGGATTTTCTTAAAAATGACAGAGAAATATACGTCACACGAAGAATTTCCTTTGCATACACACTTATCACAGCATCCATGATATTTATTCCTGACTTTTACGTTGATGCGGTAAATCTCATTCCCACACTTATAACGGTGCTTTGCCTGTTGGGTGCAGCACATGTTCTTTGCTCACTTGACGGAAAAAGGACAAACGTATTGTACTTTTTTGCATGCATTGCAGCGGTGGTTGTGAACGGCTTATATATGTCAAGGGTTCATCTTGGCATAAACTACATCTGTTCCGTGGAAACCTTCAACAAGCAGGAGTTTTCCCTTTTGACAAGCACCATGAGCATAACATATGCTCTTATTCTGTGTGCAGCCGAGGCAATTCTTGTATGGGGCGTTCTCAATTATGTACTAAGCGTAATGAAGGGCGTTTTTGAGAAGGAAAAGAGAAAAAATGTGCTCTCCCGACTGTTTGGAATGCGAATACTGTCAGCATTGACTCTTGTGCTTTTGGCACTTTCAAGAATTCTGACGGCAGTATGCGGTCACTTTGCAACACATCCCGATGTTACAAATTATATTAAAAACAAAGCATTTATAACAAGCGGCAAGGTTTACGAGGAAATGATTGCAAATCCCCTTGTTGCAAGATATGAGGATTTTGTGGGTTATCAGTCAATGGCGGCAATTGCATGTCTTATATGCCTGCTTTTGATGCTTGTTATATGCGTAAACATGAAAAGAGCTACCGAAGGCAGTGCAAACACAAGCGGATTATAGCGAAAAGAGAGAGTAGTTATGGAAATAAAAGCATTCGGCGTAGGAGATACGCTGACCATGAAGAAAAATCACGCCTGCTCTAAGACAGCAAAGCAAATGCTTGTGCTTATGGCAGGAAGCGATATCAAGGTAAGATGCATCTCTTGCGGCAGAGAAATGATAATACCCAGAGTCAAGCTTGAAAAAAGTATAAAAAACGTTACCCGAAAGGAATAATATAAAACATGTTTGAAAATCTTAAAGAAGCAGAAAAACACTTTGAAGAAATAAACGAAATGCTCATGGACCCCGAGGTTATTTCCGACAACGAGAAATACAAAAACCTCATGAAGGAGCACAAAAACCTTTCCCCCATTATCGACAAATACCGTGAGTACAAATCCACCGAGGAAAACCTTGAGCAGGCAAAAGAGCTTCTGGATGATGCCTCCACCGATGCGGAAATGAAGGAGCTTGCCGAGGAGGAAATGAAGGAGTGCAAGGAAGCTCTTGAAACCATTACCGAGGAGCTTAAAATCTTGCTTCTTCCTAAAGATGAGGACGATGACAAGAACGTTATCATCGAAATCCGTGCAGGAACAGGCGGTGAGGAAGCGGCTCTCTTTGCCCACAGCATTTTCAGAATGTACTCCATGTATTCAGACAGAAAAGGCTACAAAATCGAAATAATGAACCAGAACGAAACCGAGCTTGGCGGTATCAAGGAAATATCCTTCATGGTTGAAGGAAACGGTGCGTTCTCTCGCTTCAAGTTTGAAAGCGGTGTTCACAGGGTTCAGAGAGTTCCCGAAACCGAAACTCAGGGACGTGTACACACCTCGGCAATAACCGTGGCAGTGCTTCCCGAAGCTGAGGAGGTTGAAATTGACATAAACCCCGCCGACCTTGAAATTGACACCTTCCGAAGCGGCGGTGCAGGAGGTCAGCACGTCAATAAAACCGACTCCGCAATCCGTATCACCCATAAGCCGACGGGTGTTGTTGTTGAATGTCAGGATGAGCGAAGCCAGTTCAAGAACAGGGACAAGGCGATGAAGATGCTGAGAACCAAGCTTCTTGATGCCGAGAGAACAAAGCAGCAGAACGCCATTTCCTCCGAGCGTAAGAGTCAGGTGGGAAGCGGTGACAGAAGTGAAAGAATAAGAACCTATAACTATCCTCAGAGCCGTCTTACAGACCACAGAATAGGTCTTACCCTTTACAGTCTTGAGCAAATTCTTGACGGCGACCTTGACGGTGTAATTGATGCACTTATCACGGCAGATACCGCAGAAAAACTTCAGAACAGCGAGTTTAATTCATAATGATACTTGAAAAAACAGTAGTATTGAGAGTCGAGCCTGATTTATCGGGTGAGGACGATATAAAAAACCTTACCTTTGCGGCAGAGGTGTTGAAAAAAGGCGGTCTTGTGGCATTTCCCACGGAAACCGTCTACGGATTGGGTGCAAACGCTATTGACGAAAATGCGGTAAAGTCCATTTTCGAGGCAAAAGGACGTGCACAGGACAATCCTCTTATTGTGCATCTTGCTTCTACGGCGGACATGAATAAGTACGCAAAGGCTGAGGAATGCAGTAAGGCGGGTGTGCTTTTTAACCAAATGCCAGCTCCCCTTACGGTAATTATGCCAAGACGTGAGATTATTCCTCTCACGGTCACGGCAGGACTTGAAAGTGTTGCACTTCGTGTTCCCGACAATGCGGTTGCAAGAAAGCTTATTGAGCTTTCGGGTCTTCCCGTTGCCGCACCCAGTGCAAATATATCGGGAAAGCCGAGTCCCACAACGGCTATTCATGTAATACATGACATGTCAGGCAGGGCGGATGTTATTATTGATGCAGGTGCATGCAGCGTGGGGCTTGAATCAACGGTGGTTTCTCTTTGCTATGAAGTGCCAAGGCTTCTTCGTCCCGGCGGATTTACCTATGAAAGACTGTGCGGGCTTTTGGGTGATGTGGAAATATCCGATGCCGTTCTTTCACAGCTTAAAGAGGGACAAAAGCCTGAATCTCCTGGAATGAAATACAAGCACTACGCACCCGATGCAAGAGTAATACTTGTAAAGGGCAAAAAGGAAAATGTATCCGCACTTCTGTGTAAAAAATACATGGAAGGCAATGTGGGAATAATATGCTATGAAGGCGACACAGGCTTTGAAGGCGAAAAGATTATTTCTGTAGGAAGCAGAGCCGACAACTGCGAATATGCCGAGAAAATGTTTGATGCACTTCGCAGCATGGACGTTATAAAAGGCATTGACACGGTTTATGCCGTGCTTCCCGAGAATACTACGGGAATTTCCCTTGCAATATACAACAGAATGTTAAGAGCTGCCGCATTCTATGTGGTGGATGCCGATGAGATGGCAAAAAAGGGAGAGTGAAAATATGCTTATTCTGGGACTTACGGGACAGAGCGGAGCAGGAAAAGGCATATTTTCAAAGGCAGTATCGGCGTTTGACGGCGTTTATGTGCTTGACACCGACATAACGGCACGTCAGGTTGTTGAAAAAGGACAGCCCTGTCTTGATGAGCTATGCAGTTATTTCGGCACCGATATTCTTAATGAGGACGGAACGCTCAACCGCAGAAAGCTTGCATCCATTGCCTTTGGCGACAAAGAAAAGCATGAGGCACTTAACAGAATTACCCACCTTCACATTATGAAAAAGATAAAGGCGTGGCTGGATGACTGCAAGAAAAACGAGGCTGTATGTGCAATTATTGATGCACCGCTGCTTTTTGAAAGCGGCAGCGATAAGCTGTGTCATGTTACCGTCGGCATTATCGCCCCGAAAGAGTTTCGTCTTGAAAGAATAATGAACCGTGACGGTATTGATGAGAAAAACGGCAGAATCCGTCTTGATTCCCAGCCTGATGACGGCTTTTTCAGAGAAAAATGCGATTACATTCTTGAAAACAGCAGTGATTGTCAGGCGTTTGAAAAGTCGGCAAAAGAGTTATTTTCTGAAATTCTATCAAAATACACAACGAAAGGCAGTTGTAAATGAAGAAAACTCTACCAATAATATGCATACTCATTACAGCGGCTATCGTAGCTTTTTGCTGGGTGAAGATAGATACGGCACTTACCAAAAAGTATCATCCGCTGGAATACAGCGAATACGTTGAAAAGTATGCCGAAGAATATGCAGTTTCAAAGGAGCTTGTCTACGCCGTTATTAAAACGGAAAGCAAGTTCACAAGCGATGCAGTATCCGAAAGCGGAGCGGTGGGACTTATGCAGATAATGCCCGACACCTTCACATGGCTATGCGAAAAAAATTCGGACAGCAACAACAATCCCGACCTATTATACACGCCCGAGGTCAACATTAAATACGGTGTTATGTACCTGAGCATGCTGTACACAGATTTCGGAAGCTGGGAAACGGCTCTTGCGGCATACAATGCAGGTCCCAACAAGGTTAAAAGCTGGTTAAATAATTCCGATTATTCCGACGGTGAAAGACTCATAAACATTCCCTATGAGGAAACGGAAAACTATGTAAAAAAAGTGCTGAATGCACGGGATGCTTACAGAGAATTGTATTTCAGTTCAAATAAGTAATATTACACGAAAGGATGAGTGATATGTCAGAAAAGTCCAAAGCAGAGCTTCTTAAAGAAGAGCTTTACATGACAAAGAAAAACGCATACGAGCTGCTGTCAAAGGAAGAAATAGAGCAGTGCTATGACTACTGCGAAGGCTACAAAAAATTCCTTGACGAATGTAAAACCGAAAGAGAATCCGTAACCTATGCCGTAAAATTCCTTGAGGAAAAAGGCTTCAGGCCCTTTGAATACGGCAAAGAATACAAAACAGGCGACAAATTCTACCTCAACAACAGAGGTAAGGCAATTTACATTGTTGTAATGGGACAGAAACCTCTTGATGAAGGTGTCCGCATCGCGGCGGCTCACGTTGACAGTCCCAGAATTGATTTGAAGCAGAATCCTCTTTACGAGGACGGCGGCTTTGCGTTCTTTAAAACCCACTATTACGGCGGCATCAAAAAGTTCCAGTGGGTTACAATACCTCTTGCAATTCACGGCGTTATCGTCAAGAAGGACGGAACAACCGTTGATGTGTGCATAGGCGAGGACGACAGCGACCCTGTATTCTACATCACAGACGTGCTTCCTCATCTGGGCAAGGACCAGGCAGGAAAGAGTCTTGGCAGTGCCTTCAACGGCGAACAGCTTAACATTCTTTGCGGCAGCCGTCCTTATGACGATGAGAAGGTTAAGGATATCAAGCTGAACATCTTAGGCATTCTTAATGAAAAGTACGGAATTGTTGAAGCAGATTTTCTCTCAAGCGAGCTGAGTGTTGTTCCTTCAATCAAAGCACGTGACCTTGGCTTTGACAGAAGCCTTATTGCAGCTTACGGTCATGATGACAGAGTTTGCGCATATCCCATTCTGACAGCTTGCGTGGATTCCTGCAAGGACAGTGCGCCCACATATACCACAGTTACAATTTTCGCCGACAAGGAAGAAACCGGCAGCGACGGAAACACAGGCATGCAGTCCTTTGCATTTGAAGATATGCTTAAGGAAATGTGCGAGAATGCAGGTCAGAATGTCAGAAAAATGTTTGCTAACTCCACTTGCCTGTCGGCTGACGTAAACGCCTGCTTTGACCCCAACTTCGGCGAGGTTTATGAATCAAGAAACACTGCCTACATCAACAAGGGCGTGTGCGTGACAAAATTCACCGGCGGCGGCGGAAAAGGCGGCACTAACGATGCTCATGCAGAATACGTTGGCTTTGTAAGAAACCTCTTTGACGAAAACGGCGTTGTGTGGCAGACAGGCGAGCTTGGTAAGGTTGACCAGGGCGGTGGCGGAACAGTTGCAAAGTACATCTCAAAGCTCAATGCAGATGTAATTGACGTAGGTGTTCCCGTAATCTCCATGCACGCACCCTGCGAAGTGGTTTCCAAAACAGACGTATGGGCGGCATATAAGGCATTTCTTGCCTTCTTCAAATAGTCGGCAACACCTTGCAGCTATGACTGTTTCAGTCTTTTGTGCAATTGTGTCGGACAAATCGTGAATTGTCCGTACAAATACGGCAGGAAACAACAAATATTTATCAAAAAAAATCTATAACGGCAACAGCCAAAATCTTTTCTCTTTGCTTACTTTTTCTTTTCAGCAAAGAGAAAGTAAGGAGAAATAAAATGAACATTAAAGAGTTAAAGGAAGCCATTAAAAACGGCGGATACGACAAAGCATTTAAAGAATTATACGGCTCTGACTGCGACCTTGAAGCAGTAAAGGCAAGATACCTTGTTTGTGCCGACGGCTTTGAAGAAAACTACGGCACCAAGAAGTACGGCGAAGTTCAGATGTTTTCCGTAGCAGGCAGAAGCGAAATTTCAGGCAACCACACCGACCACAACCACGGAAAGGTACTTGCAGCATCCATCACCCTTGACATTATTTCAGTTGCGGCAAAGAACGACGACGGTGTAATCGCCGTTAAATCCGAAGGTTTTCCCGAGGACGTAGTATGTCTTTGTGACGTTGAAAACGTAAGAGATGACGAAAAATACAAGGCAAGTGCAATTATCAGAGGCATGTGTGACGGCTTCAAGAAGAACGGCTTCAACATCGGTTCTTACTATGCATACACCACCTCCAGCGTTCTCAAGGGTTCGGGACTCAGCTCCTCTGCCGCTTTTGAGGACATGATAGGAAACATGCTCAACTACTTCTACAACGACGGTAAGATTGACAATGTTGAAATTGCAAAGATTGCACAGTATGCTGAAAATGTTCATTTCGGCAAGCCCTGCGGACTTATGGATCAGGTTGCATGTGCTGTGGGCGGTTTTGTTGCCATTGACTTTAAGGATCCCTCAAAGCCCATCGTTGAAAAGCTTCCCTTTGAGCTTGACAAGTTTGACATGGCACTTTGTATCGTAAACACAGGCGGAAACCATGCAGACCTCAACGAGGACTATGCTTCCGTTCCCGCCGACATGAAAAAGGTTGCGAAGGTACTGGGAGTTGAATTTTTACGTGATTCCACCAAGGAAGCACTTCTTGACAAGGCTCTTGAAATCAGACAGACTCTCGGCGACAAGTGTCTTATGAGAGCCATGCACTTCTACAACGAAAACGTAAGAGTTACAAAGCAGAAGGAAGCACTTGCAAACGGCAATCTCGCCGCCTTCCTTGACGGTGTAAAAGCATCAGGCAATTCCTCCTTCACAATGCTTCAGAACGTATATACAACAAAGAATGTTGACGAACAGGGTCTTAGCCTTGCGCTTGCACTCACAGCAGAGGTTCTTGGCGGCGAAGCAAATGCGGCATGGCGTGTACACGGCGGCGGCTTTGCAGGAACAATTCAGGCATTTGTACCCAAGGCTAAGGTTTCCGAGTATAAGGAAAGCCTTGAAAAAGTATTCGGAGAAGGCAATGTATACGTGCTTGGCGTTAGAAAATACGGTGCGGCTTCTCTTGAATATCTCAACAAGTAAAACAGCATGAAAAATCTCAAATATCTTGCTTTGCTGATTGTAAACCTGATTCTTGTGGGCGGCATTTATATAATGTGCGTAACAAGCGGCAACCCCAAGCTTCTTGTTATAATGCCCGTATACCAGATTATAGCAATACTTGCAATATGCGGATATGCATTTCTGTGCATGAGGCATAACAACAACATCGGCAAAGCAAAGGTCATGGGACAGGAAATTGACAAGGAATATGTTCGCAAGAGTAAGACCACGCTCAAGTGGTACATTGTTGCATTTTTACCCTTTGTAATGACGGTTTTATGCGACTACATTTACCTGTTACTCCTTGCGGACAACCCCGCATTCCAGTCCCTTATAAAATTTATCAGTTAGGAAATTTTGTGTAATGTTCAAAGCAATCCCCCTGTTTTCAGGCTCATCGGGAAACTGTGTTTATTTGCAGTACAATGACGAGGAAATCCTCATTGATGCAGGCGTTTCCTTCAAGCGTATATGTACGGCGCTTAACAGCATCGGAAGTGACATTTCAAGAATCAAGGCTCTGCTTGTGACTCACGAGCATTCCGACCATGTTAAGGCACTGGATGTATTATCCAAGCACACGGATATACCGATATACATAAATTCAAGCTCCGCAAGGGCATTTTACTGTCATGCGGACGAGCTTTTTTGCGGTCATGCCGTAATAGCAGAACCCAATGAAACGCTTACCTTTAACGGCTTTGAGGCAAACATTTTTGCAACACCTCATGACTCGGAAGGCTCGGTTGGGTATCATTTCAGCTTTTCGGACAACGAGCGTTTCGCTCTTGCTACCGACATCGGTCATTTAACGGATGAAATCACATCGTATCTTCTTGGCTGCAAGGAGGTAGTGCTGGAGTCCAACCACGACATAAAAATGCTCAACAACGGTCCGTACCCGTATCTGCTGAAAAAAAGAATACTTTCGGACAGGGGACACTTATCAAACGAAGCATGTGCACAGTTTGTTCCAAAGCTTGTTGAAAGCGGAACAAAGAAAATAATGCTTGCACACCTGTCGGCAGAAAACAACACACCGTCACTTGCGTATCAGACCTCGGCAGAGGCACTTGCATCGGCAGGCTTTACACCCGACGACATCAAGCTTACCGTCGCTATGCGCAGCATAATCTAAAGGAGAGAATTAAGACAATGAATACAAAAATAATAGTGGTACGCCATGCGCAAAGTACAGGAAATCTGCTTGGTGAATTCCACGGACAGTACCCCTCTGACATAACGGAGCTTGGTGTAAAACAGGCAGAATGTACTTCAAAATTTTTAAAGGATTATAAAATCGACATTGCTTTTGCCAGCGATATTCCAAGAGCGTACCACACAACGCAGATTGTTGCACAGCCCCACGGACTTGAAGTAACGGGTGCCAAAGGACTTCGTGAGATTTTCGCAGGCGAGTGGGAGCAGATGCCTTTTGACGACATCGGCGGAAAGTATCCCGAAGAATACAGACTTTGGCGTGAAGACCTGGGCAATGCGGCATGTCCCGGCGGCGAAAGCGTTAAGGACTTACAGACAAGAGTCAATGCAGCTATTGAAAAAATAGTTAAAGAAAACCCGGGCAAAAACATTCTTATAGGTACTCATGCAACACCCATACGTGTTATGGCGTGCATCTGGCACAATGTGCCCCTTGAAAAGATTACCACCCTTCCATGGGTTCCCAATGCTTCGGTTTCTATTATCAATTACGACAGCGAAACATTGGAGCACTCTATTGAGGAATATGCGCTTTGCGAGCATCTATTGAAGGAGAATCTTGTGACGGAATTGCCGAAGAACATATGACTTACTTCTTCTTTTACAAAAAAGAAGAAGTAAGCAAGAAGAAAAGTAATTAGCACCAACAAATGATTGGATAAAGCCATTGCCGTTGGTGCTCAATTCGCTGTTTTGACCGCCATAAACGCAAGCGGTCAAAACTATATAGAAATGCGAAAAAGAAGAAGTAAGCAAGTCGGGAACGCCCGACGGCGGTGATGTAACCATATCTTGGATTTACATCCGATTATTAGTGCACGAGTAGTCAAAAAGACAGCCAAACAACGGCTGTCTTTTTTGGTTCTTTCTGAAAAACAAGATACAAGGGACGATGCCCACATCGTCCTGCAGTTTGCACATAATGCACGATTATCCTCCCGTGAGTCATACAACGAAACACAGGAGGCTTTATTCTTTAGAACAGAAAAACCGCCCTCATCCGAGAGCGGTTACAGTGTCAAAATCAATAGCCGTAAATCAAACTCACTTGTCGTACATTATAAGCCGTGAGTCTAATTTCCTCTATGGAAAGAACACTACCGGACAGGTAATAAACCCAAGTAAATAAAATGTAAAGCTAAATATTTAATTACTGTTCTTCCTTCATTGCTGCGAAGCAGTCGCTGCAATAAACGGGTCTGTCGCTGGTGGGCTGGAAGGGAACTTTAGCTTCCTTGCCGCAGTTTGCACAGGTAGTTGTGAAGTATTCTCTCTGGGGCTTAGCTGCGTTCTTTCTCTTGTCACGGCAAGCCTTGCATCTCTGGGGTTCGTTCTGGAAGCCCTTTTCTGCATAGAATTCCTGTTCGCCTGCTGTGAAGATAAATTCTTCGCCGCAATCCTTACAAACTAATGTCTTGTTTTCGTACATGTTCTTTCCCTCGCTTTGAGTAAAAATATATTTTTTGTCCTTCGACGGTTACGAGCCGCCGCACTTTTGTGCCGTTCTACGAAAGGACGTACTGCCTTATTTTGTGCCGTCAATATAGCTCCTCAGCTTTTTTCTCGCCCTGAAAAGTGTATTATCAACGGATTTTGCACTTTTGCCTGTTTTCTCAGAGATTTCCGATGTCTTGTATCCGCACACCTTCAAAAAAACAGCTTTTCTCTCGGTTTCCGAAAGTCCCGCAAAGCCCCGTGTTGACAAAAGCTGTCTGAACTGCTCCGAAAAAGCAATATCATCGGGTGCACCTGCCGTTGAAACCGCATCAACCTCATCACTGCCAACAGGTGCCATTCCCCCCACCGAAGCGTTATACTTGTTGACAAAATTCACCATGGCATTATTCATGCACACGGCAGCATAGGTGGAAAAGCTTGCCTGTTTGTTTTCGTCATAGCTCATAGCCGCACGGTAAAGTGCCATTCTGCCTTCCTGACAAAGGTCATCAAATTCGCCGTGAGGAAGATGAAACGCTCCCGCCAAAGAGGACACCGTCTTGGAAAATATGCCCAAAAGCTCAACAAATGAAGCCGTATCGTTGTTTTTAACAGCCTGTACAAGCCGTAAAATCTCTGAATTATTGTTACTTTCCAATTTCCGCTCTCACTTCTGCTGTGTAATCGTTAATGTAAGTATGACAAAAAAACCTGCATATGTGTAGGTGCAACTATAATTATACCAAAATAGAATATTTTGTCAATAGTTTTTTCAAAAACAAATAATAATTGTGCAAAAGAACAAATTACGCGTCAAACATTTTGTGCAAACAAGACAAAGAAACATGCTGTTTTCGACAAATTAATGCAAATTATCACAATAATTCAATTGAGTTAACACATGACTGACCTTTTGTTAACCCAAAAATGTTAACGTTGTATGAACGCAAAAAAACCGACGGGCGTATGTTTCCGTCGGTTTGGGGATATGTTATAGTTGAAAAATCAGTAAGAAATCTTTATGTAGTTTTTTAACACCTTTGTTACTACAAAAGCACCGATTGAAGTAATGATTATTTCGGGTATCATGTAAAGACCGTTATAAACCACCGAATAAAACCAAGCAAGGCTTACACCGCTGATGTTATTAGTTACCCAAGCACCGAATGCTGTGCCGGCAAACGGTCCCCAGTCTGCAAAAAAGCCTTCTGCCCATGTGCCGAAGAAAATCGCTCCCGAAACAATGTGACAAACGTATCTGAGAGCTGTAGCAAGTGCTGCACCTGCACAGGCAGCGGCTGCCGAGTTTTTGATTTTTTTTGCGAAAACTCCCGCAAATCCCAGAACCGTGTATGCAATGATGTAATCCAAAAGGCAAACTATAACAGCCTTAATCCAGAACATCTGGCTGTCGCCCGGCATAAAGAAGGAAGCTACGGTTTTTCCGCCAAGCAGCATTTGAATAACTGCGAAAACGAAGGCAGAGCCGAGACCCCATTTTGTGCCGTACATATATGCGGCGATAACTACGGGAAGCATACTTGCCAATGTTACGCTTCCTCCGAAGGGAAGCTGAAGGGGAATAATGAGAGATACGATTGCAAGTGCTGTTGACAATGCCACGAGCATTGCACATGTTGCCAATCTTTTGGTGTTTTTCATGGAATGAACCTCCGTAAAATAAAAGATACCGCACACAATATCGGTGCGGTACATACGCTTATTTTAAGCTAATCTCCCTACGCCGGTATTATCCGAACAGGTTTAAAGGGTTCAAGGACATCCTTATCTCAGCCGTTTTTCAACAGCACCCCTGATATTGTATTTTGCGGTTCGGGTGTATTATACTACCGAATAAAAATTTTGTCAATATATTTTTTCAAAAACTATTGCAAAAGTACACAAAATGGTGTATACTATACGGGTAAAATCAATCTGCGCCTGTGGCGGAATTGGCAGACGCGCCAGACTTAGGATCTGGTGTCTACGACGTGGGGGTTCGAAGCCTCTCGGGCGCACCAAACAGCTCCAACTGTAGGGTTGGGGTTGTTTTTTTACAGAGTGGAGGTTATGATTATGGCACAATATGCCTTTCCCGCTTTTATCACAAAGGAAGACGATGGTTATATTGTAAAATTCCCCGATATCGACGGATGCTATACAGACGGGAACTCCTTAGACGAGGCTATTAAAAACGCCAAAGATGTTTTGTGCCTGATGCTTTATGATGCAGAAGAAACAAGCGGAAAAATCCCGATGCCATCTGATTTGGATAAGCTCATTGTCCCCCACAGCACAACAACTGTAATGGTGGAGTGTGATACCGAGGATTACCGCAGGTACTATAAAAACAAAAACAGCCTGTAAATTCCGGCTATAATAATGTAATAAAAATAACAGTTGATGATTTAACCGTCATCAACTGTTTTATTTTCTACTTGATGTAAAAAACACCCTATTTGTTACCGTTCAGATCCTTTACAACCTCCAGAATGTGTTCGGCTTGATGCAAACTGAGCTTTTGTATTTCTGACGTCAACTCCTGTGTCAGGGATGGCGAAGGATTGTCGATACAAAAAAATTCCTCAGGGGTTATGCCGAAATAATCGCATATATAGAAAAATCCCGTCATGGATGGCAGCGTTCTTTTGTTCTCAATTTTGTTTATATAGCTTTCGCTCTGACCTAAAGACAGGCTCATATCTCTTGCCGATACACCCTTTTGCATCCTCAATTGTGTAAGTCTTTTATAAAACCATTCAAGATAATCCATTCTTCCACCACCATTTGCTTTTCTGTATATATTATAAATCCTTCACAAGTGAAAAATGTGGAAAAATAGTATATATGTATATTGACAAATGGAATTAAAAGATGTATAATGTAGAAAAACAAGGAATATTAATACATATTTAAGAATGGAGAAAAGAAATGGACTCACAGACAAATTCAGTACAGCAAAACAATCAAGGTAACGCCGACGTTCAAAACGCCGCACCCACAAAGTTCTGCAAGCACTGCGGTGCAAAAATACCCGAGAAAGCGGTAGTGTGCACCTCCTGCGGCTGTCAGGTTGAGCAAATGCATACTGATGCTCAGGCTTCGCCCAGCATCGTTATTAACAATTCAAACAGCAACGTAAATACCAATCAGAACATGAACGCATTTATGGCTTCAAAAATGAGAAACAAGTGGGTTGCACTGCTTCTGTGCTTTTTTCTTGGATTTTTCGGTGCTCACAAGTTTTATGAAGGAAAAACAGGCATGGGTATTTTGTACATCTTTACAGGCGGTTTATGCGGAATAGGTGTAATCATTGATTTTATCTCACTGATTTTCAAGCCCAATCCTTACTATGTATAAAGAGCAAAAATCATAATATAAAAAAAGCAGTTGATGATTTTAATTCACCAACTGTTTTTTGTTTAGTTATTTTGCAAAAAGCGTATTTATATCTCCCGCACCCATGGTAATAATCATATCATCAGGTTTTGCGATTTTTAAAAGATGCTCTTTTATTTCGTCAAATGAACCGAGA
Source organism: Eubacteriales bacterium (assembly GCA_045577475.1). Classification (GTDB taxonomy): domain Bacteria; phylum Bacillota; class Clostridia; order Oscillospirales; family CAG-382; genus UMGS1387. The sequence goes on from JAZNIM010000045.1 coordinate 41,468, forward strand.
GAAATTCCGCCGTCAATAAGCTTTGCAACATCATCGGAAGAAATGCCGTAGGTGTTGACTTCACGTGCAGCATATATGGGTGCTAAAATCACTTTGTCCGCAAGACTGAGGGAGGACGCAAAATCCTTTAATAATGCCTTTGTTCTTGAAAATGTATGCGGCTGGAATACGCAGATTACTCTTCCTTTTGAAACTGCCTTTGCACTTTTAAGAGTAGCTGTGATTTCATCGGGGTGGTGTGCATAGTCGTCAATAATAATTGCACCTGTGGGATGAGTTCCTACCTTCTCAAAGCGTCTGTTTACACCGCCGAAGGCTTCAAGTCCCGACTTTATTGCTTCGTTCGGAATGTTGCAGCTCTTTGCGGCACAAATGGCGGCAAGTGCGTTTGCTACGTTGTGGATGCCGGGGACTGCAAGCTGAACATTGAATAAAAACTTACCGCCCTTTTCGTATACGTCAAATCTTCCGTAGCCTGTGGAAAGGTCGATGTTTTGTGCATATATATCCGCAGTCTGATTTTCAACGGAAAAGTATTTAATAACAGCATCCGTTCCCTGTGCCGCTTTTACGGCGTTTTCGCAGTCAAGATTTACAACAGCTATGTTTTCGCCGTTAATACCGGGAGTTTGTATGTACTGCCTGAAGGAGGAAATAACGTTGTCAAGATTTCCGAAAAAGTCCACATGGTCAAGCTCTACGTTGAGAATAACCTTGATTGTAGGACGCATGGAGTGGTAGGAATTCTTGTATTCACATGCCTCGAATACCGCACATTCGCCTTGTCCCACACGGTAGGTTGAACCAAGTGACGGAATAATTGCACCGCCGAGGATTGTGCTGTCGTTGTCAGCCTTGAGCATGATTTCGGTAAGAAGTCCTGTTGTGGTGGACTTTCCGTGTGTGCCTGCTACGCCCACGGAATGATCGTAACCGCCTGTAACAGCACCCAAAAGCTCGGCACGTGAGAGAATGGTAAGACCAAGACCTCTTGCCTGTGTGAGAATCGGGTCGTCGTCCTTCATGGCGGCGGTGTAAACAACCGTGTCCGCATCGCCTAAAGCTGCATCTTCATAGGTATAGTGTACGATAATACCGTTTTTTTCAAGCAGGTCTGTATTGGGGCTGTGCTTAAAGTCATAGCCGCAAACCTTGATGCTTTTAGATTTGAGAATAAGGGCAAGAGATGACATGCTTACTCCGCCTATTCCAACAAAATATACACTTTTTGCACTTGTTATGTCAAATGTAAGTGGCATAAAAAAGTCGCCTTTCACTTAAATTTTTATCTTTGGGTATAAAATTCCGACCTCAGGGAAAACTTTGTATGTAAACCTGACAACAAGGAGGAATTTGTATGGAAATTACTGATATTAAAATCCGAAAAACCTTTGACGATAAGCCGCTTAAAGCTATTCTTTCTGTCACCTTTGACGATTGTCTGGCTCTCCATGATGTAAAAATCATTAACGCCGATAACCGCTTCTTCGTGGTGATGCCCAGCCGTAAAAATAAGGACGGCAGCTATAAGGATATCGTCCATCCCATTAACTCAAGCTTCCGCTCGGAAATCGAGGATAAGGTGCTCTCCGCTTACCGAAATTCCTTGCAGGAGCTTGCCTTTGCAGAACGGTGATAAGCCGTTCTTTTTTTGTTAGTTTATGTAACGCAGGTACGGTCGCTTTCTTGAAAGAAAGCTTCGCAAAGAACTTCATTTTGGCTGTCGGGCGTTCCCGACAAAGAAAAAGTTGCGGTGCAAAGCAAGATCACACACCGGAAAATCGAATCGGAGCTAACAAACGTCCTTTGTAGGGATTGCTCAGCTCAGGTTTGCTTACGGCACATCATCCGTATCACTTAATGCTGCTCGGTTCCCCGCCTGACATGGTTCATGAGGGATAATTGCGCAAGGCCCAAGCCTCAACACAACACCTACATGACAGCTGAGTTAAAGCCGACCCTCAAATCCGGAATCCATCTCTGCTACAGCGGATTTCAGAAAGAGGACGCCGCTACTGTCCCGACTGGTGTGACCTTGCTTTATACCGCAACGTCAACGCTATTGAATTTTTGAGAAAAAGTAAAAGAATAATATTACTTTTCCCTGCACGAATAGAAGTATACCACATCTTTTGCAAAAAATCAATAGTAATATTATTCTTTTAACAATTTAGACTTGATTAAATAATAACGCACTTGCCTGTATCGGCAGCTTCCCTCGCTTTAAGAGCAACCTCGGTAATATACAGGCTTTCCTCCATGGATACGCCTGTGTCCTTGCCTGAAATTCTTTCAAGGAAAAGTGCAAACACATCCTGTTTGGGTAACATTTCAAGCTCTCTTGCACCGTTTTCGTCAATGATTGTAACCTTTCCGCACTGGTATTCCACAATACCCTTTGTGCCCACAACTCTTATTCTGTCATCGTCGTGGGTTGCCGCCGAGGAAGGTCTGAAATAATCCGCGGTAACAGTGGCAATTGCACCGTTTTCCATGGTAAATATGCACGCCGAGGTGGTTTCAAGGTCGCCGTAGCCGCCGTTTACGCTGTTGTCGGCTGTGGCAACAACTGACTTGAATTTAAGTCCGCTTGCTGCATAAATCCAATGAATTGCGTGAATTCCAACCCAGGGGATAATGCCGCCGAAGGTTTCCTTGCTTTTGAAGAAGTCAGGGCGTGTACCTAATTTGTAGCTCTTTCTGCCGTTAAGCATACGGATTTCGCCGATGGACTTAACCGCTTCCTTAAGAGTAACGCACCAAGCCTCATAGGTTATACCGAACATGGCACTGACAAATGCTTTTGATGCGGCAGTGCGGATTTTTTCAAGCTCGTCATAGCTTGTTGCAAGAGGCTTTTCGCTGAAAACGTAAATGTTACGCTTTAAGCACTCTATAGTATAGTATGAGTTGAGGTCAAATCTTGTGTTGATGATTGCGACTTCGGGATTTAAGGAGAAAAGCTCGTCAAGGGTTGTGCATAAGGGAGCATCAATGCCTTTGGATTTAAGACTGTTCTGTACTCCCTGCATGCTTTCGCCGTCAAAGCCTGAAAGAATGCCTACAACCTCGTGGTTAACAATTTCCGCACCTGCATAACCCCAGTGACCGTTGCAGCCGATGATACATATTTTCATATCTGCCACCTTATTCCTTTATACCGCCGAAGGAGTCGTACTTTGTCATGTCAACGATAACCTCAGGCTTGTAGAGAGAAGGCATTTCGCCCGTCTGATATGTTTTTTCAAGCATTTCCTCAAGTCCTGCAACAGCCTTGCAGTCGTCTACGATTTCGTACTTTTCAAAAACAGAAGGCTTGTAAAATTCGCTTACTGCATTGATGCACTTTAAATGGGACATTGCCGTGTCAACGGTGCATACAGGTTTTCTTGTTCCTCTTACAATATCAAGTGCCATCCACAGCTTGTTGCTTCTGTGCTGACTTGTTGCACCGTAGTTTATTTCTCTGCCGTCCTTCATTACAGCCTTGATTGCGTTGTCGTCGCCGCATTCCTCAATGTATATCGTGCCGTTTTCAAATTCACAGCGTATTCTCGGCTGAACATTGGTACCGCATGCGTGGGTTGCACAGAATTTTAACACTGCACCCTCTGTAGTTTCAACCTGAATGAAGGCTGTATCATAGGTTTCAATATCGTTTGCTCTGTATACGGATGCACCGAGAGTTTTGGGTTTTGCACAGGTATCAATTTTGTCGCCGAGCATGAAAAACATGTTGTGAAGGTAGTGTGCACAGGCATTCATTGCAATGCTGTCAAGAAGAATTTTGCCGTCAATCGTAGCCTTTGCCGCCCAGGGACGTGCAAAATACACGCTGTTGCGAGGCCAGCAGATTGTTGCAACCATCTCTATACATTTTCCGAAAACGCCGTCAATGATATCCTGCTTCATTTTAAGAATACTGGGAGCATGTGAAAGCTGGAAACCGATGCTCAGATTCTTGCCTGTCTTCTCGGCACACGCCTTCATTCTGTCCGCTTCCTGAATTGTGGGAGCGGTCGGCTTTTCGCACATAACGTCGCTGCCATGCTCCATGCAGTAGCAGCACTGGTCGGCGTGAAGGTGTATGGGTGTTGAGATTATTGCAAGGTCAGCCGAGTGCTTTGCGTAGAATTCCTCAAGAGTGTTGTAAACGGGAATTTTGCGTTCTTCGATTGTGTCCTTGAGTCTGCTGTTCTGCATAAAAGGCTCAACTATGCCTTCTACATAACAGCCCCGTTTTTCACCCTCGTCCAGGATAGGAGCTGCAGAAACGGCACCGTAGCCGCCGACACCTACAAGAAGAATTGAAATGTTTTTCATGTGAATACGACCTTTCGTTAGTTGGTTAAAAGGATTTATTTTGTATAGATTTCAATCTTATTGAAGTCCATAACATGTGTTTTTCCGCCGGAGGTTACTTCAACCACACCGTCACCCCATGTGGATTTAATCCAAGGAGCATTGTAAACGTGAGGATAAGGATATACGTTTTCCTTTCCGTCAAGAGTATTGTTAAATGGTCTTGAAACGCTGAGATTGTCAAACTCAAATACCATATTGTCTTCGTCAAAGCTGATGTGAAGCTTTTTCATTTCTTCAATAAATGCATCAAAGCTGCCGTAGTCCTTTTCAAGTCCCACTCTTACTGCCCATGCATTCTTTCTGCCCACAGACTTGATTTCGTCACGTCCGAAATCGTTTTCAACACCTACGGAATAAGGCTTTGCAACGTAAACAAATACATAGCGGCAGTCCTTCTTTAAGAATACACCGTTTGTTTCATACTTTATTGCATCGTACTTGTGAGGCTCAAAGAACATGTGGGTGTAGTCGTCTTCTTTTTCCTTTTCAATGTTGTAAACGGTGATACAGGTGTCCTTGGTTGCATAGGAGTTGTTGCAGCAGCAGTGAATGTCACCTGTCCATCTGTTGTGCTCACCGCAGTGTCCGGGATGATGTGAGAACAGCTTTGTTGCTTCAAGTTCATCCTCGCAAGGGAGCCACAGTGCCCATTCAACCTGCTGATGGTGTGCATAACCGCCGTCATAGGGGTACTTTTCGGGATAGAAATCCTGATGGTTGATTGCACCTATTGTGTATTCGTCGCAAAGATAGGTGTATTTGTTGATACAGCCTGCCTCGTTGATGTCGTCTAATTTTTCCCAGTCTGGAGTATTTCCTTCCCAGGCATACATTGAGTGGAGATTCTTTCTCTCGTAAACCTCACATGGGTACTTTCTTTCACGGTATGTGTCAAGCACCCATTCATCGGGGAATGCGGGAGCAAGAACAAAGTTCATATTATTGCTTGGTTCTAAGTCTATGTAATGCTTTCTGAAGCGTTCCTTTTCGGTGCTTGTGTAAGGACCGGGATAGCTTCTGCCTCTTGCGCCTGCACTGTATCCGAACTTGTCAATGTTGTTGAACAGTTCAAGAGCGATGAGGTTTACAAGCATATGAGCCGTTGTTTTAAGCTCTTTGTCCTCTACATAACAGTCAAGCATTGAAACCATCATCATATCCTCGCCCAGATATCCCGATGAGTCAAATTCGCCAAAGCCGTACTTTGCACGCCATGCAAGGAAGTCGATAAGCCACTTCTTGTCAATCGCAAGAGCTTCTTTGGCGGTAAGTCCGTACTGCTTGAAGGTTTCGCCTTTGTAGAACTGTGCGGCAAGATAACGTGCTGCGTGCATCATAAGATGGTGGTTTTCGCTTCCGTACATACTTGTGAAATCTCTTTCAAGTAAAAACTGCTTTACAAGACGCTTTGTTTCGTCCTCAAATTTGTCATAGCACAGATAAAGGCTTGCTGCAATGCGGATTGCCGCAAAGTCATTTTCTCCTCTTACATCTCTGCCGTGAATATGGGGAAGGTCCATATACAAAGCAGCTCTGCGGATACATGCATTCGCAGCAGCACTTTCCTTGTCACCCATAAGGCTGACGATAGCCTTATGACCGTAAAGGTCGCAGTTGTCGGGGTCTTCCACCACAACGCCGTCTTTAACTACGGGAAGTTCGATTTTTTCAAGGCACATTTCATGACACTGTCTGAGTAATTCTTCGATTTTCTTATTCATGGCTTAATTCTCCTTTTTCACCAAAAATATTCACCTTCATTATAGTATATAGTTTTGATATTTGCAATACAAAATTGCACAAAAAATATAATTTTTGAACCAACCGAAATAAAAAAACAGCCGCATTCACCTACGGCTGTAAAAAATCAATTTTAAAACTGCTTTTTATCAAAGTATTCTTTTATTTTCCTAACGCTTGTGTCGCTGATGTGATGCTCAATCTTGCAGCTGTCGCTGTAAGCGGTTTCCTCGTCAACACCGAGAGCCATAAGTGCCTTTGCAAT
>JAZNIM010000046.1:0-5418 GCA_045577475.1 Eubacteriales bacterium
ATTAACCTATAACAGCGACAGCTTGACCTGCTGTTAAATTGAGTGATATTTTTTTATCTTCAACCGTAACGTCACAGAAATATTCATTACCGTATTCGGTGATGTTATAAACCTTTGCTTTGTCAAATTCAGCATCGGGGACATTCCATTCTCCGTCTTTTCCGTTTTCGGAATAGGCAATAAAAATTTTGTTATCTTCAGTCAAAGGCAGAATAACATCATTTTCTTTTTTCAGAACAACACCGTTTTTAGTTATTGAGAGATCCTCTGCCCTTGAAACAACTCCGTCCGAGAAATTAACGGTATATTTCTTTTCATATTCTGCATCGGGATTTTCCGTGTATCCGAGTCTCTTATAACGGTTAAGGTAAATATACGGCACATGATAAGTGCAGAAATCCTTAATGAATGCGGCAGCCCAGTCAGCAGGATCATTTCCGTATTTTCTCCAGATTTCTTCACCGTGCATTGTGCCGTAGAATACAGGCATCAATGCTTTGTCATTAAGATGACCGCTGTAAAGTGACGGCGGAATTTCTATACATTCATTCATACTTACCTGAGAAGTCCACCATGTTGCGGGAATTTTACCGAGAGTTCTGATAGGAACACTCTCCCATGGAATTTCCGTCATATCTTCACCCGCCTCGGCATACATTTTGCGGTTGGGATTTGTTATTGATTCATTACGGAAATGTGATTCACGGAAAGTGAATTCACTCGTAATCTCAACACCTTTTTCAAACATATAATCAAGCATTGCGTTTCTTGCTTCGTCCTGTTCCTCGATATAAGTTTTAGGATTAAGGCTTTCTGCAAGACAGAAATTATCAAGATGTATGGTACCTGCTTCTGCAGCGGGAATAACCTCAAGAAAACGATCAAACAATCTTTTGAAAATTCCGCTTTCCCATAACTGTTTATATGAAGTTTTATAGCAATTACGGTTATTGAGAATCTGCAGTACTGCAGGCTTGCCGTTAATATCATTACATAAGGAATCCGTAGCTTCAAGCTCGTAAAATATACCGTCTTCCTTTACTGCATCTGACACATTAACATGCACACTTATAACCGTATTGTATTTTTTGGCTTGCTCATAAAGCCACATAAAGCTGTCACGGGCTGTTTCATCCTGCTCACGCTTGAGATATTCATTCACAACATCCATTTCAGGCCAGCAATCATCGTGACCGAGTCCCTGCCAACCTACAAGATAAATAATTTTCTGAATTCCCTGTGTGATTTTATCCACAGCCTTTATGATTTCAAGAGCCTGTTCAAAAGTTATGTATACATTTGAACGGTTGTTATCAAAATCAGGGTCTGCAAGATACATTTTCATCCATAACGTCTTGGAATAATCGTATTTGAATTTATACTGATTCATCATTTAACCTCCGATGATGACCTTTTCAATTTATTGTTTAACTTTTTCCTTTATTTTCTTTGTCTTTTTCGGTGCGGAAACAATTTTCTGGAGTTCTGACGGGTCTTCGTCAACAATTTCACCTGCAGCTCTGCGCTTGAGAACATCCATAATGTGAGCGTGCTTTTCGTCCGTGAAATCCCACATTAACAGGTACGGAATTGTCATAAGCACATATCCGACAAGGTCAAAGCCAAGACCGATAATCATACACTGAACTCTTATATCACTCATATAAAGTACATCCCAATCAGACGTGAATCCGACACGGTAGAACATAAGCGGAATAATGAGAGAAACGAGAGTTGTGATGGGTGTTGTAAACCAAGTGATGATTTTCTGATATTCCTCAAGTCTTTCACCTGAAATATACATCTGATAGTCGGTGACTCGGATATGGGTGTCGCTCTGTGCGAGACTGACTGCAGATTCGAGAATATTGCTCAGGAACATTGCAATATAGATTGCAACACCGCAAAGAATATGTGTATTGCCGAGGAAAAGGATAGCAAGAATGTACACACCGTTTCTTATTGCACAAACAATGTACTTGAAAATTATCAGCTGTTTGAACTGGAATCGTTTTCTTATCCACGGAGCAAGAAATTCTCCGGGATTTCCTGAAATTTTATAAAGTATTTCACAAAGTGAGAAGATAAGTCCCGTTTCACGCCAGGTATAAATAAGAAGAATTGTCTTCATGTTAAGCATACCGTTGCCCAATGAATCGAGGAGTTCTGCCATTTTTGTTATCCACAGATATCTGTTTTTGAAGATACCCGAAACGCAGTGCCAGAACGAAAGATATTCCCTGTTTTCAATGGGAGGCATCGGAATTCTTTCTTTGATATTGCGAAGTCCTATGAACATAACTCCTGATGAAGCCACGAAGAATATGGGAAGCAGATATCTGAACATTCCGATATCCTTAATACCGTCAAGGAACATAGCACCTGCAAGTGTCGGAAGAATAACGTTTACTATATTCTGAACAAAATGGCTGATTTTTACAGGGAATGCACGGACAAACAGTCTTTCTTGTGCGTTGGGGCTGATATTATCTGCAACAGAATGTGTGAAACCGACATAATTGAATATTGTATAAAGCTGGAAAAGAAGATAAAGAGTCCATACTCTGTCTGTGAGAGGAAGCTCGTAAAGCGGAAGCGTACAGATAAGCACTACAACAATGAGACACTGAATGACATTTGCGTAGGCAAAGATTTTGTATCTGCCGAGCTTTTTGAGTAGCTTTTTTCTGATAAGAATATTTCTGAATCCACTCCAACCGTTTGTGAGAAAATGCGCACCGAAGATTTTAAAAACGTTGAAGCTGTTGATACCTTTCCAACGGGTATCTATGATGTTGGCAACGCCGTCGGGAAGAATAAAGGAGAAATCAAATATAAGCATCAGTAAACCTAAAACAGCAAAGGTCAGATACACTGCATTATATTTACGTTCAATTCTTTTGGGAAGAAAACCTAAATTTGCATCAACACCCATATTAAGAAGATTCCAGAAATAGGTTGATGCGATAAAGAAAACGTTTATTGCACTGAAAGTGAGAAGTGGAATTTCGTAGTAATATGCAATAAGGTAACAACCTGTGCCAAAGGAAAGAAAACTCTGGAGATATTTAAGGGTGTAGTCACCGCCGATTGCGGCAAAAATTGAAAAATATTCTTTGTACGGAACGTATTTTCCCTCGGCAGGGGTGTTCCAATATTTTTTCATTTCCTGAAAGATATTCATCTTATCGTTGCTTTTTGATTTTGCCATCAGTTTTCTCCTCCTTCCGTAAGAAGCTCAGTTATTCTGAGATTTGCATTGTCGCGGGTTTTGGCGTACTGTGCCTTGGGAGCGACATAAACAACAATCTTTTTAATGTTTTTGGGAAGCCAGCTGTCACCGAAGGTTATTTGCGCTTCGTTTTGCGCTCCCATATAGAATTCCTTCAGATTAGAACAGGAATGGAAAGCAAAGCTTCCGATTTCCGTAACCGAATCGGGAATATACATAACCGGTGACATTCCCTGACAATAGCTGAATGCGTCGTTTCCGATTTTTTCAAGACCGTCGGGAAGAGTGACGAGTGATATTTTCTCACACTTAAAAAATGCCATATCGCCGATTTCTTTTAATGTTGAGGGCAATGTAATTTCGGTAAGAGCTTCGTTTTTATAGAAAGCACATTTACCGATTCTTTCAACACCCTCAGGAATTGCGTATTTACCTGTTACGTTATCTTTCATAATAGGATAAACAAGTATTTTTTTCATATCCTTTGTGTAAAGAACACCGTCAACGGAGGTGTAATACTCATTCGCCGCGTCAACCTCTATTGCCTTGAGTTCTTTGCAATAGAAAAACGAAGTTTCATCTATGTATTTAACATCCTTGCCGATATGAATAACCTCAACATATTCATCGGTATTCATTGTGAATTTGCCGACAGCTGAAACGGGCTTGGAAGTATCGGGATTATTGCCGTCTTCGTCACGTACAAAATCAATATACACTTCTTTTGTACTTGTGTTTCCGTTAAAGCCGAAAAGCACCCAACCTTCTACAGATGACGGGTTATCAAGTGCTGTCTGATATTCGTATTCAAACGGTGCTCTTGCCATTGATACGAAGGAGATAGTAACGGATGCCACAATGAATGCTATAAGCACAATTATGAACGTTGCTTTTTGCCAGGTTTTCAATTTGCTCAACCTCCAAAATTAAATTGTTAAACATATTATAATACAACAAAATGCACAAATCAATACTGATAAGTGCATTGTTTTTGTGAATATTTATTTAATGAAGATTTCTCTTACTGTTGAGCAACCTGTTGTAATCTGATATATATTACCGTTTACCGTTCCTTCAAAATTTTCGTGAAGATGACCGGAGAGAATTGCCTTTATTTTTCTGCAATTAACAATGAAATCGTATGCCTCAGCAGTTGTTTCATCCTGCAATTGCTGTTCAAATCTGTGCGGTGAATAGTTTTGCATCAGATCTTCGGGAACGGACATAAGATAAGCGGGGTCGCCTTCGCTTTTTATTTCAAAATCGTAAAACTCTTTTGTGTATAGAGGCACATGAACACAAAGAATTACGGGATATTCTTTCTCTGTTTCTTTTTTTAGAAAATCGAGCTGTTCTTTTTCAAAAAGATAATATGAATTATCAATGGCTACAAAATTTACTCCGCCGATTATTCTTGAAGAACACCTTATATCATTTCTGAATATTTTCTGTACCCTTGCAAGGCTTAAGTTTCTGTAGGCAGCGTCTTCTTTTGCCTCACCCAGATAATGACTGAATTCGTGATTACCTGCACTCATAAAGATATCAACCGAGTTACAGAACTCCTCAGCTTTTTCGAAATTCAGCTCTGAAACAAAATCAATCAGATCACCTGTGTATATAATCGGTCTTTGCTCCGTCTGCACTTTTATTTTCAGGAATTCAAGGTCTGCTTCTGCAAAAGGGAAATGCAATTTTCTTTGCTCGGAGAGTGTAATTTTTCTTTCGGTTTCTCTGTTATCCGCAAAAGCAATATGAGTATCGCTTGCGTGAAGAACACAGAAAGGTTCTTTTACACCTATGTGAAGATAATTTTTTATAATTTCCATACATGGCACCTATAAATTCAAGTTTGTCGAGTTGATTATATCACAAATTGATAATTAAAACAATAAAAGAAAAACGATTGAAAACCATTGGTTTTCAATCGTTTTTGGTCGGAGTGAAGGGATTTGAACCCCCGACATCCTGCTCCCAAATATCGCAATATGTTTACATTGAGTGCTAACCACTACATATTGTGCTGTTTGCTTTTTGGCTGTTATATTTTGTTGGGAATTTCAGGATTTTTTATCTAAAATTTTCAAAAATTATGGAAAAACATGTGGTCGTAAAATATGAGAGATTTGAATTTCAGTTAGTCCGGATATGTAACCTGTCTGCCTGTAATAAGCTCAACAACAGAT
>JAZNIM010000047.1:0-3778 GCA_045577475.1 Eubacteriales bacterium
ATCTTTTTATTTTCAGGAGGCGTTTTTATGTCAAGAGTTTATAACTTTTCAGCAGGTCCGAGCATGCTTCCCCTTGAAGGACTTGAGACTGCACAGAAGGAGCTTATTGAATTTGGCAACAGCGGTATGAGCGTTATGGAAATGAGCCATCGTTCACCTGTTTACGATGCAATAATCAAAGAAACTGAAGCTAATTTCAGAAAGCTTATGAATATCCCTGATAATTATAAGGTTCTTTTCCTTCAGGGCGGCGCTTCAACACAGTTTGCGGCAGTTCCCCTTAACCTTATGAAAACAGGTAAGGCAGACTATGTTGTTTCAGGTCAGTTCTCAGGCAAGGCTTTCAAGGAAGCTAAGAAGTACGGCGACGCTAAATGTATCGCTACTTCAGAAGATAAGACTTTCAGCTATATCCCCGAAATCACACCCGATATGGTTCGCGAGGATGCTGATTATGTTCACGTATGCTACAACAACACAATTTTCGGAACAAAGTTCCCCGAAGTTCCCAACGTAGGCGACAAGGTTCTTGTTGCAGATATGTCATCATGCATCACAAGCGAACCTGTAGACGTTACAAAGTTCGGTGTTATCTATGCAGGCGCGCAGAAGAACATGGCTCCCGCAGGTCTTACAGTTGTTATTATAAGAGAAGACCTTCTCGGTACAGAAAAGGAATTTACTCCTGTAATGCTCAGCTATAAGGAAATGGCTGAAAACGACTCCATGTACAATACTCCTCCTTGCTACGCTATCTACGTTGCAGGTCTTGTATATAAGTGGGCACTCAAGAACGGCGGTCTTGACGCTATGAAGAAGAGAAACGAAGAAAAGGCAGCTCTCCTTTATGACTACCTTGATTCCTCAAAGCTCTTTAAGGCAACAGCCGATAAGAAGTGCCGTTCCATGATGAACGTTTGCTTCGTAACAGGCGATGCTGACCTTGATAAGAAGTTCTGTAAGGAAGCAGAAGCAGCAGGTCTTTCTAACCTTAAGGGTCACAGAAGCGTTGGCGGTATGCGTGCATCCATCTATAACGCAATGCCCAGAGAAGGCGTTGAAGCACTCGTCGCTTTCATGAAGAAGTTCGAAGCAGAAAACGCTTAACTTACTTTTTCTTTTCCGAAAAAGAAAAAGTAAGCAAAATGATTTATGCCCTTCAGGGTAAAAGAGCTTATCACCAACCAAAGATAGGATGAAACTGTTACCGTTGGTGCACGAGTAGTGCTTAATATAAACTAACTATTAGGAGAAACTAAAATGTACAACATTAAATTACTCAACAAAATCGCAAAATGCGGTACAGATATTTTCTGCAAGGATACATACACAGTAGGCGAAGATGTACAGGGCGCCGAAGCCATTATGGTAAGAAGTGCATCCATGCATGAAATGGAATTTGATAAGGAATTGCTTGCAATTGCAAGAGCAGGTGCAGGTGTAAACAACATTCCCGTTGACAAGTGTGCAGACGAAGGTATTGTTGTATTCAACACACCCGGTGCAAATGCAAACGCAGTTAAGGAGCTTGCAATCTGTGCGCTTCTTCTCGGCTCAAGAAAGATTGTAGACGGTATCAACTGGGCAGCAACTCTTACAGAGGATGTTGCAAAGGCAGTTGAAAAGGGCAAGGGCGCATATGTAGGTCCTGAGCTTTACGGCAAGACCTTGGGTGTAATCGGTCTTGGTGCAATCGGTGCTCTTCTTGCAAATGCAGCTGAGAGCCTCGGCATGACAGTATACGGCTACGACCCTTACATCAGCGTTGATGCAGCTTGGAAGCTTTCAGGCACAATCAAGCACGCAAAAGAGCTTTCCGAAATCTACGAAAAGTGCGACTATATTTCAGTACACGTTCCTTCCACACCTGACACAAAGGGTATGATTAATGCAGAAACCATTTCTCAGATGAAGGACGGCGTAAGAATTATCAACCTTGCAAGAGCAGACCTTGTAAACGCTGCTGACATCAAAAAGGCAATAGCTGACGGTAAGGTTGGCGCATACGTTGTTGACTTCCCCACTGAAGAAACAATAGGCGTTCCCGGTATAGTTGCAATTCCTCACCTTGGTGCTTCAACTCCCGAATCCGAGGACAACTGTGCTGTTATGGCTGCAAACGAGCTTGTTGATTACCTTGAAAACGGTAACATCAAGAACAGCGTAAACTTCCCCAATGTTTCAATGCCTCATACAGGTGATGCAAGAATCTGCGTTCTCCATAAGAATGTTCCTTCCATCATTGCACAGGTTACAGCAGTTCTTTCTGATGCAAAGCTTAACATTGAAAACATGGTTAACGCATCCAAGAAGGAAAATGCATATTCTCTCTTTGAAGTTAAGGGCGAGCTTTCCGCAGATATTGCTGAAAAGATTGCCGCTATTGAAAACGTAGTAAGAGTAAGAATTATCTAAGTCTGACTATATAAGAAATTATCCCATGTGCTGTAATAGGCGCATGGGATTTTGTGTTGTTATAAAGGAGGATATTATTTATTGCGTTTTGTGCATAAAAATCGGGACGATGTGGTCATCGTCCCCTACCAATAATTATGGTGTTTCTATTTATTGGCTGTAAGCTCAGTCTTTTTTCAAATCAAGAAACTCTGTGGAAATATCCAAAATCCCGTTAATTTTGGCAATAACCGTTCCGTAGTTGGTGAAAGGAATTCCCTGATATTCCGCCTGTTTTCTTCTGCGGATAACTTCCCTTTCTGTCAGCATGCATCCGCCGCAGTGAATAACAACATCAAATTCCGATAAATCCTCAGGGAAATCCGTTCCCTGTGTAAAGGAAAACTCAACATCTTTTTTGCAGTAGCCTTTTATCCAGCCGGGAAGCTTTACTGTTCCGATATCCTCACACTGCCTGTGATGGGTGCAGCCTTCGGAAATTAGAATTTTGCTGCCGTCACAAAGCTCGTCAAGTACCTTTGCACCCTTTATTGCCTCGTCAAGAAAACCCTTGAATCGTGCCATAAGAATGGAAAATGACGTAAGAGGAATTTCACGGGGAACAATTTTCATGACCTTGCCGAATACCTGACTGTCGGTTATAACAAGCTTTGGTGTGCGTCCTATTGTTTTAAGGGTGTGCTCAAGGCTTGTTTCCTTGACAACCATTATTTCGGCGTTTGCATCAAGACCGTCACGAATAACCTGCTGCTGCGGCAGAATTATTCTTCCCTTGGGTGCTGAGGAATCTATGGGAACGACTAAAATTACAAGGTCGTTTTCCCCCACTAAATCGGAAATAATAGGCTTCTCCACGGTGGCATTTTTTTTCAGAATCTTTGCCATAAGTGCTTTTAGCTCGTCAATTCCCAGATTTTCTGTGGCACTTGTGTAAACGGCGTTTTCTTCAAGAGCAATTTCTCTGTCAATTTCGTCCGCCTTGTTGTATACAATTACAAAGGGAACTCCCCTGTTTCTGAATAGCTCAATAAGGGTGGTGTCGGTTTCCGAAAGCCCTTCCTTTGCCGAGGAAACAAGCACCGCAAGGTCGCATTTTGCAATGGTTTCCTTTGTTTTCTTCATACGTAATCCGCCAAGAGCACTCTCGTCGTCAAAGCCGGGAGTGTCAATTATTACTACAGGACCGAAGGGCAAAAGCTCCATAGCTTTTGTGACGGGGTCGGTGGTCGTTCCGGAAATTGGAGAAACAATGGATAATGGCTGGTTTGTAACGGCATTTACAAGGCTTGATTTGCCTGCGTTTGTACGTCCGAAAAATCCGATGTGTGAGCGCATTGCGCTTGGTGTTTCGTTTAAACTCATA
>JAZNIM010000048.1:0-2115 GCA_045577475.1 Eubacteriales bacterium
AGCATTTTATTTTCCTCTTTGTGTCATTTTAAAGCACATCGGCAATGCTGTCAATAATCTTGTCAATGCCGTTCTTTTTTAATTTAAGGCTTGCGGGATTTACAATGAGTCTTGCACTGATGGGTGCAACGTCACACACAACCTCAAGTCCGTTTTCCTTTAAGGTAGAGCCTGTTTCAACGATATCAACAATACCGTCGGAAAGACCGAGAAGGGGTGCAAGCTCAACCGAGCCGTCTATTTTGACAACTTCAACGTCAAGACCCTGACCTCTGAAGTATTCCTTGGTTACATTTGGATATTTTGAAGCGACGATTCTGTGTCCGTAGCCTTCAAAGAAATCTGTACCCTTTTTACAGGCAAGAGCAAATCTGCATTTGCCAAAGCCAAGGTCAAGACATTCATAAAGGTTTCGTCCCATTTCCATAATGGTGTCCTTGCCCACAACCCCCATATCACACACACCGTGGTCAACGTAAGTAACAACATCGTTTGCCTTTGCAAGAACAACCTCGACACCCTCGCCTATATTGAAAAACAGCTTTCTTCCTTTATTATGAAGCTCAGAGCAGTCGAAGCCGATTTTCTCGAATATTTCAACCGCCTTTTCCTCTATTCTTCCTTTAGTAAGTGCAATTCTAATCATTCAGACCACACCTCCGAAATACCGCCCCGTGTAATTTCCACAACCTTTGAAATACCCGAGCATTTTGCATGCTCTATTGCCGCCTCTGCCGAGTCAAAACAGCTGAGAACGCATATGCCGCCGCAGTTTTCCATGTAATTGAGTGCTTTTGCAAGCAACGACATCTCGCCGTAATGCACGAGAATTTTCTTTTCCGTATCCTCATTTACACCAACTGCTCTTGAGAGCTTGTCGGCAATTACGCTTAAGTTTACACCAAAGCCCGTAGCTCCCTCGTCCGTTCCGAAGTTTGACATAAGGTTGTCGTATCTGCCTCCGCCGAGAACCGCCTCACCTGTGTAGTCAATGTAGCCTCTGAAAACAACGCCCGTGTAGTAGTCCATGTCGTTGACGGTAGCAAGGTCAATGGAAATATTTTCGGAAAAACCGTTTTCGTCAAGAATATCGTAAATTCCTTCAAGATAATCCAGTGCCTCTTCTGCCTTTTCAACACCCGTACAAAGCTCACGTGCCTTGTCAATAACATTTTTAGAGCCGTAAAGACGGGGAATCTGTCTTATTTTCTCCATAAACTTTTCATCAATGCCGCTGTCCGCACCCATAAATTCAAGGGAGGAGGAGCTCTTTGCACCGATGTATTTTGTAACAACCTCTCTTGCCTCATCCGAAAGAGATGCAGCATCAAGAAGTGCCTTGCAGAAGTGAGCATGACCAAGCTCCAGCTTGTAATTTACGTTACCGCCGTAAAAGCCGCTGATTTCACGTAAGGTTCTCAGAGCCGTAACCAATGCCTCAATATCCGCTCTTTGCTCGTTGCCGCCGAATATTTCAATACCCGTCTGTGCGAATTCGCTTCTCTTTCCCGAGTAGTCCTTTGAAATTCTGTATACATTCTGACTGTAGTACAGCTTCAGGGGACGGGGTGCGTTTTTAAGGCGTGTCGCTGCAATTCTTGCCATCGGTGTTGTGTTGTCGGGACGCATTACAACAAGCCGTCCGCTTTTGTCGGTAAGCTTGAACATGTTTTCCTCGGGAATAGTCTGGCTGTCAAAATTGAATACGTCGTAATACTCCAACGCAGGTGTTACAACACAACCGTATCCACGTTTTTCATACAGTGCACATATTTTTTCCCCAAGGCTTTTTTCCGCCTTGTTCTCCGCATATATCATGTCCCTCATTCCGTCGGGAATGTTTTTTCTCTTAATACTCAAATCCTGTTCCTCCGCAGTGGGTTTATGAATAACTCACTTTAACGTTTTAGTTAATTAAAGTGTTAACGTGATGAATTATATCACTGTTTTATAAGTATGTCAAGAGTTTTTCGGGATTTTTTTGCATTTTTTCAAGTTGTGACACAAAAATCCAAATACAAGTAAATAAAAGCTTACTTAATGCAAAAAACCAATCCGTAAAAAACAAATTGCAGGGACTGCACAAACTCAGTCCCTGTAAAATAAAACTCAGTC
>JAZNIM010000049.1:0-13698 GCA_045577475.1 Eubacteriales bacterium
CACGCCGATGAGTGGAAGCGCTTTTGCCTTCTTTTGACGCTTTGGTCAAAAGAAGGTCGCCACCGCAGAGGCGAAACACCCCTGCGACACATAAAACTAACTCGCCGCCGCAGTACAGAATTTTCTGCCGAAACACATAAAAAAGAAAAAGAAATAAGAAAACCTCTATTGACAAAATGCGACAATGGTGATATAATTCATATCAATGAAAAAGCTTTGGAAAGAATATCGGCGTCGTTTTTACCGGCCTTGCTGCAGTTTCTCAAAAAGCATCGGAACGATTGCCCGCATTGCAGGGCATTTTTTTTGCAATTTTTTGTATAATGCACCGAAAGGTGAGATTATAAAATATTTTTAACGGAGGTAAATCATATGAAATTGGTTTACGGCATTAAGGACAAACCTAAATTTTCGCAGCTTATCGTTTTTGCAATTCAGCAGTTGCTTGCAATTATGGCTGCAACTATCGCTGTTCCTGCGATGGTTAAGAATGGAATGACAGCATCTGCGGCACTTTTCGGCGCAGGCATAGGTACAATCGTGTATCAGCTTTTCACAAAGTTTAGAAGCCCTGTGTTTCTTGGTTCATCCTTTGCTTTTATTCCCTCAATGCTTACCGCTTTTTCAGGTGCTTATGCGATGTCGGTAATGGGATTTTTCGGACTTATTCTCGGCGCACTTTTCGCGGGACTTGTGTATGTTGTACTTGCAATTATAGTAAAATTTGTAGGTGTCGGCTGGATCAATAAACTTATGCCTCCCGTTGTAATCGGTCCTACAGTCGCACTTATCGGTCTTTCACTTTCGGGTGCGGCAATCAATGATGTGTTCTTGTATTCCGCAAAGGTAGACGATAGCTTTGTTATGAACGGCAGTCTTTGGGCATCCCTTACATGTGCACTTGTTACGCTTTTTGTTGTTATACTTTGTTCTACCTACGGCAAAAAGATGACAAAGCTTATTCCTTTTATTATAGGTATTTTTGCAGGCTATGCCGTTGCAGGTGTATTTACGATAATCGGATACTCGATAAATTGCGATGCTATTAAAATGATTGATATTACTCCCTTTAAAGACCTCATCAAGAACGGAGTAGAGCTTAAAACCTTTATTTCAATTCCCGAATTTTCATTCCTTACAGCATCCAAGGCATTAAAAGACTTTAACGACTGGACATATGTGGCAACAATCGCGGTTGCATATATTCCCGTTGCGTTTGTTGTGTTTGCAGAACATATCGCTGACCATAAAAACCTTTCCTTTATCGTTGAAAAAGACCTTCTTGAAGATCCCGGTCTTTCCAGAACTCTTCTCGGTGACGGTGTTGGTTCTATTGTCGGTGCTTTCTTTGGCGGTTGTCCTAACACAACATACGGCGAATCCGTTGGGTGTGTTGCAATTACAAGAAACGCATCGGTTGTTACAATTACGGCAGCGGCAATTCTGTCGATTTTGGTTTCCTTTATTTCGCCGTTTATGGCATTTCTTGATTCAATACCCGGTTGCGTAATGGGCGGTGTGTGCATAACACTCTATGGCTTTATCGCAGTTTCCGGTCTTAAAATGCTTCAGCCTGTTGACTTGAATAATAACAAAAATCTCTTTACGGCATCTGTTATCCTCATCACGGGTATCGGCGGCATGGCAATGACTATCGGCGAGGTTACAATTACAACTACCGCATGTGCACTTATCCTCGGTATCATCGTTAACGTGGTACTTTCAAAAGCAGAAGATAAGGATGCTGAATAAGTCACAGGGTTATTAGAAGATAATATTATATTTCGGGCGGCTGTCTTGTTTAAGGCAGCTGCTTTTTTTAGATACGTAAAACTATCTTAAAACGGGAAACAGAAAAAACTCCTTTATGCTTTTTGCCGAAATCCGAAAAAATGCGTTAATATAAATGTTGTAAATTGTCTATTGACAAGAAGAAAAGATTGGAATATAATGTATGAGATAAAGAATGTCGTTAAAATTGTGACATTCCGGAAATACTACAGGTTAGAAATGGAGGTTAGAGAGTATGTTAGAGAGAATCATGGACTTGCTTGCGAAGCAGCTTCGCATTGACGTCAATACCCTTTCACCCGATACAAATATCATCGAAGATTTGGGAGCTGACTCCCTTGATGTAGTAGAAATGCTTATGGCTATTGAAGAAAACTTCGGCATTTCTGTTTCGGACGAGGAGGCTATTACATTAAAGACAATCAGCGACGTTGCCGATTTTATTGAGCGTAAGCTTTAATGGGGCGTTGACGCAATAGCGACCCTGCGGGAATGTTACGCTTAATGCTTAGTATTCCCGTTTTGCTTTTTATAAATACGGTGTGTTTGGCGGACGTTTGCCGTCATAGGTGTTTCGCCAATGGAACATGCCTTTACATAGATGATGATAAAGAGTAAACTGTTTGCTTTTAATTAGTGAGGAAGAGCTATGAAAAAAATTATACTGACAATTTTATCATTTGCATTTATTTTGGTTGTATGCTCTTGCAAGGCTCAACCCGATGCCGGAAATGACAAAGGCGGACAAACCGAGCAGGTGCAGCAGAGTACCGAAAAAGACGGCTCCGACGAGAAGCCTTCACGGGATGAAGAACCGTCTTTGGATTTCGACGACGGTATGCAGGAAATTCAGGCAATACTCGACGGCTCAAAGTACGTGCTTGATTATGAAAGCCTTGAGTTGGTATCGCTGTTTGACCTTGGAGCAGTCAATGACAACTTTGTCGGTAAGCCTTCAAGATATGCTGTTACAGAGCCTGATGAAAATGGCTTTAGGCATCTTGTTGTTGAGTTTTCGCTTACTGATACCATGGCACATATAAAGCAATATAACGGTGCATGGACAGTACACAGAGTATCTGACGGCAGCGGTGAAGAATATCAGAATTTGAATTGGCAGAATTTTTAACAGTAAATTCGGTTACACATAAGATATTAGGAGAAATAAAATGTCCCACGAACAGCAAAAAAGATTTGTATACGCAGACAACGCGGCAACCACAAGCGTTCATCCCGTTGTCCTTGCAAAAATGATGCCTCTTTTCGGAGAGGTTTTAGGTAATCCCTCAAGCCTTCACCAGAAGGGCAGAGAGGCTAAAAAGTATATTGACGATGCACGCAGTAAAATTGCGGGAGTTCTCGGCTGTGAAGCTAAGGAAATTTACTTTACGGGCTGCGGCTCTGAGTCGGATAACTGGGCAATCAAGGGTGCAGTAAAGGCATATCTTGACAGACATGAGGTAGAAACCTGCCACGTTATCACAACAAAAATCGAGCATCATGCGGTGCTTCATACCTGTAAGGCTCTTGAAAAGCAGGGAATAAAGGTGACTTATCTTCCCGTTGACGAAAATGCAATGGTAAATCCCGATGACGTTGTTAAGGCGATCCGGGATGATACCGCACTTGTTGCAATAATGTATGCCAACAACGAGGTTGGTACTGTTGAGCCTATCAAGGAAATCACAAAGAGAGTCAAGGAAGTAAACGAGAAAATTCTGGTGTTCACCGATGCCGTTCAGGCAGTAGGTCACCTTCCAATAAACGTAAAGGAGCTTGGCGTGGATGCACTTGCATTCTCGGGTCATAAGTTCAGAGCACCCAAAGGCGTCGGCGGTCTTTACATTAAGAGCGGTGTTATCATTAAAACTCTTATTGAAGGCGGCGGACAGGAAAAGGGCAAGAGAGGCGGCACTGAAAATATGCCCGGTATTGTGGGTATGGCAGAGGCTCTTGCAATCGCAAACGAAGAAATGCAGGACGATAACGCAAGACTTGCAATGCTCAGAGATGACCTTATAAGACGTCTTCTTGAAATTCCTCATTCAAGACTCACAGGTCACCCAACAAAAAGACTTCCAGGTACTGCAAGCTTTACTTTTGAGTATATCGAGGGAGAAAGCCTTCTTCTCATGCTTGACATGATGGGAATATGTGCTTCAACAGGCTCGGCTTGTTCTTCAAAGTCCCTTGAACCCAGCCACGTGCTTCTTGCAATGGGACTTCCCCATGAAATTGCACACGGCTCACTCAGACTTACTCTTTCCCATGAAACGACACAGGCTGATGTGGATTATATGGTGGAAAGCGTTAAGAAGGTAATTGAAAGACTGAGAGAAATTTCACCTCTCGGAAGACAGTAATTGATTTACAGGAGATATAAATATGTATTCAGAAAAGGTAATGGACCATTTTACAAATCCCAGAAACGTGGGTGAAATCCCCGATGCGGATGCAGTGGGTGAAGTAGGCAACGCAAAGTGCGGCGATATAATGAAGATTTATATGAAGATTGAGAACGATGTTATTGTTGACATCAAGTTCCAGACCTTCGGCTGCGCAAGTGCAATTGCAACTTCTTCAATGGCAACAGAGCTTATCAAGGGCAAGACTGTTGAAGAAGCTCTTGAGCTTTCCAATAAGGCGGTTGTTGAAGCACTTGACGGACTTCCTCCTGCAAAGGTGCACTGCTCGGTGCTTGCAGAAGAAGCGGTTAAGGCGGCAATTATCAACTACTACAAGAAGATAGGCAAGGACACAACCGAGCTTGAAAAGGCTTGTAACGGCTGTTGCTCAAGCTGCAGCGCTCACGACCATCACCACGACATTCCCGCAGAGGAATAATTCACTTTAAGGAGAATAAAAATGGCAAAGAAGATTTACATTGCATGCGACCACGCAGCACTCCACATGAAAAACGACATCGTCGGCTATCTTAACGACAAAGGCTATGATGTTGAGGACATGGGAACCTACACTCCCGACAGAATTGACTATCCCGTGTATGCCGAAAAGGTGGGCAGAGCTGTTGTTGCAGATAAAGGCTCACTGGGAATACTTATTTGCGGCACAGGCATCGGAATGAGCATGGCGGCAAATAAAATCAAGGGTGTAAGAGCAGCGGCGGTAAGCGAGGTTTACTCGGCAATTCTTACAAGACAGCACAATGATGCGAATGTTCTTTGCTTCGGCGCAAGAGTAATCGGAATTGAAACTGCAAAAATGATTGTTGACGGTTTTCTGGGTGCCGAATACGAGGGAGACAGACACGCAAAGCGTGTGGGCATGATTGCGGCTCTTGAAAACGGAGAATCTCTCCAATAATAATGATATGAATAAACAAGAGGCGGACTAATCTCCGCCTTTATAAATATTGAGAGGAATTTTTATGGAAGCATTTGCAAAAATACTGTCGGAAGAGCTTGGCAAACCCGAGCATTATATACAGAACGTAATAGACCTGCTTGCAGACGGAAACACCATTCCCTTTATTGCAAGATACCGTAAGGAAATGCACGGCACAATGGACGATACAACCCTTCGTGCACTTGAGGACAGACTTAATTACCTTACAAATCTCAGTAACCGCATGCAGGAGGTAAAGCACTCCATCGAGGAGCAGGGAAAGCTCACGGAGGAACTGAGTCTTGCCATTGATAACGCAAAGACTCTCAGCGAGGTTGAGGACCTTTACCGTCCATATAAGCAAAAGAGAAGAACAAGAGCAACCATTGCAAAGGAAAAGGGACTTGAGCCTCTCGCAAACGAGATTTTGGAGCAGAATCCCGATATGCTTCCCTTGACACAGCTTGCTGAAAAGTATATTGATGCCGAAAAGGGCGTTGAAACGGCGGAGGATGCTCTTGCAGGTGCTTCGGATATTATTGCTGAAATGATATCTGATGATGCGGAAATAAGAAAACTGCTTAAAAACTCCATTACCGAATTCGGCACAATTTCCTCCAAGGCGGCAAAGGAGGAGGACTCGGTTTACAGAAATTACTATGAGTTTGCATCTGCAATAAAGAAGGTGCAGGGACACCAGATTCTTGCCATGAACCGCGGAGAGAACGAGGAATTCCTGAAGGTAAGCATCGACTACAGCAAGGATAATGCACTTCAGATTATCTGCTCTCAGATTATAACGGGCAAGAGTCCTGCATTCTCCTTCCTTGCGGCAAGTGCCGAGGACTCCTATGACAGACTGCTGTTCCCGTCCCTTGAACGTGAAATCAGAAGCGGACTTTTTGACTTTGCGGCTGAGGGTGCAATCAAGAACTTTGCTTCAAATTTAAAGCCTCTTATTATGCAGCCTCCCGTTAAAGGAAAGGTTACACTGGGTTTTGACCCTGCGTACAGAACAGGCTGTAAGCTTGCGGTTGTTGACGGAACAGGCAAGGTGCTTGATACGGGTGTAATTTATCCCACACCGCCTCATAACAAAATTGAGGAGTCAAAAAAGGTATTAAAGCAGCTTATAAAGAAGTATGATATAGAAAACATTTCCATCGGTAACGGTACGGCTTCGAGAGAGTCTGAAAACTTTGTTGCAGAGCTTTTAGGTGAAATCGGCGGAAATGTAAAGTACATTGTTGTAAACGAGGCAGGTGCATCCGTTTATTCTGCATCTGAGCTTGGTGCAATGGAATTCCCTGAATTTGACGTATCCTTGCGTTCGGCGGTGTCCATTGCAAGACGTCTTCAGGACCCTCTTGCTGAGCTTGTTAAAATTGACCCGAAATCCATCGGTGTAGGTCAGTATCAGCACGACATGCCTCAGAAAAGACTGGGCGAAACACTTGAAGGCGTGGTTGAAGACTGCGTAAATGCGGTTGGTATTGATTTGAATACAGCTTCCCCTTCACTTTTGTCATATGCGGCAGGACTTAACAGTTCGGTTGCACAGAATGTTGTTGCTTACAGAGAAGAAAACGGAAGCTACACCGACAGAAAACAGCTTCTCAAAGTTCCCAAACTCGGCAAAAAGGCATTTGAGCAGTGTGCAGGTTTTCTTCGAGTTCCCGAAAGTAAGAATCCTCTTGACAATACGGGTGTACATCCCGAAAGCTATGCGGCGGCAGAAAAGCTCATGGAAATTCTCGGCTGTGATGCTTCACTTGTAAAAAGCGGCAAGGGAATTGAGGATGTGGAAGAACGTCTTAACGAGTACGGCAAGGCAAAGGCGGCAGAGGAATGCGGAGTAGGTATTCCCACTCTTACGGACATTGCAAAAGAGCTTGCAAAGCCGGGACGTGACATCCGTGATGATTTGCCTGCACCTATAATGAGAAGTGCTGCAATGGAAATAAGCGACCTTGTTCCCGGTATGGAAATTATGGGAACGGTAAGAAACGTAATAGATTTTGGTGCATTTGTTGACATAGGTGTTCATCAGGACGGACTTGTGCACATCTCACAGATTTGCTCGAAGTTTATCAAGCATCCGAGTGAGGTTCTCTCTGTCGGCGATATAGTTAAGGTTAAGGTTCTTGAAGCGGATGCGCAGAAAAAGAGAATTTCGCTTACAATGAAGTTTTAGTCGGGTACGCCTTACTTCTTCTTTTTTGGAAAAGAAGCTTAAAGAGATAGTTTTATGTATCGCAGGTGTTTCGGCACTGCGGTGCCGACCTTCTTTTATCCCGCGATAAAAGAAGGCAAAAGCGCTCCACTCTTCGCCTCGACTTTTGAGGTCGAGGCTGAGCCGTGGCGGCTCTCTGACAGCAGGAGGCTGAGGATGACGCTGAAAAATCTCGGCAAATCGCGCGCTGTCGCTCGGTGGGCTGCAGTGCGAGTGTCGGGAACAGCGTTGCAATTGCTATCTGCTTGGGACACAAGGAAAAACTTTGGTTTTCTGCGTTAAATTTGATTTTGCAATATACAGACCCACACAAAACTATATTTTTACAAGTTGCTGTTATCTCTCGGCAATTGATACGCACACACTCCCACATCAATAAAATTTGCAGTTTTGAAAAGATAAAATTTCACTCTCTCTACCTTCCTTTAGCACTACAGCTAAATGAGGAAGGAAGCCTCCCCGGCGAGGAGGGAAGTCAGCGGAGAGTCGTGCGAGATGTGCTGACGGTTTAATGCGTACCTTTTCACGTCGTAAGGCAGTGACTTGTAGTAGTGATAAGACTTCCCGACGTGAAAAGACAATTGCATCCCGAATAACCTCACGACCGAGCCATCCCTCCTTTGAGGGGAGAATTTTTGGTACTTTTGTTTCGGGACAAAAGTACGGCTCGGAGTCCGCAGACTCCGAAACTCCTGCGTGACATAAAACTATCTTCAAAGAGAAAAGAGAAAAGAGAAAAGAGACCTCCTATGAACGTATTCGACTTCGATAAAACCATCTTCCATGGCGACAGTACCGCAAAATTCTATAAATACTGCCTTGTAAGATATCCGAAAATCTGGATGTGTGTTCCCTCCATGATAGGTGCTTTTGCAGGATATTATGTGTTCAAAAAAGGCACAAAAACACAGTGTAAAGAGGTGTTTTACCGCTTCTTAACAAAGATTCCAAATGTGGATAAGGCGGTGGAGGACTTTTGGGAAAAGAATTTTGACGGTATCTTTGATTGGTATAAAAAGGTGCATAAGGATACGGATGTTGTTATTTCCGCAAGCCCCGAATTTTTGCTTGAGGGTGTGTGTAAAAAGCTGAATGTGGCAAAAATGATGGCATCCCGTGTTGATAAAAAAACGGGGAAGTATGAGGGCGAAAACTGCCATGGCGAGGAAAAGGTAAATCGCTTTTATGAGTATATGCCCGATGGCAAGATTGAGGAATTTTATTCCGACTCTGTGTCGGATTTGCCGCTGGCAAAAATATCGGATAAGGCATTTGTTATAACACCAAAAGGTGAGGTAAAAGACTGGGAAAGCGTTTTCCCGAATACACTTTAGAAAGAGGTAAAGATTATGAAACTGAGCATGTGGAGCAGCTATTATGTGGATTTGTCCCCTGAGGATGCAATTCTTGAGCTTGCAAAGAACAATATTCATTACACGGAGCTTTCCGATGAGCACGCTGTTATGCTTATGGAAAGAGGGAAGCCTTGCGAGGTGGGTAAAGTTTTCGGAGAGTTTGCAAGACAGAACGGTGTTGAGGTGCTTCAGGGACACCTGTGGCTCAGAGTTGCTCTTTGCACAGATACCGAGAATACCGTAAAGGTGCTTTGCGACTGGCTTGATTTGTTTTACAGCATCGGCATAAAGAACGCTGTGCTTCACTGTGACAGAGTGAGAAACAATCCCGACCTTTCTCCCGAGGATAGAGTTGAAGAAAACGTCAAGGTGCTTAAAAGACTTACATCTCATATTGAAGGCAGGGACATAAATATTGCTCTTGAAAACCTAACTGCTCCCGGTCTTTGCAGCAGTGCCGAAGAGATTATCCGTATAATCGAAAAGGTTGGCGGCAATAACCTTTCAATTTGCCTTGATACAGGACATCTTCATCTGTGCGAGGTGCGTGACCAGATTCACTTTATAAGAACAGCAGGTAAGTATTTGCAGGCACTTCACCTTGCGGATAATGACAGATCAACAGACCAGCATCTTTTACCCTTCGGTAAGGGAACGGTTGACTTTCCCGGCGTGTTCAAGGCACTTAAGGAAATCGGCTATGACGGAATTTATAACTTTGAAGTTCCCTACGAAAGAAATGCTCCTCTTGAAATAAGAGGATATAAGCTTGAATACTTGAGAAAAATGGCGGAATATTTGGAAAAGAATGCATAGATTGTTGGTTGTACGAGGAACTACATGAAGAAAAACAAAAAAACGAGAAAGTGGAATATTCCCTTTGAGATGCAAAAAAATGCATATAACGTAAGAAGAGTATCGTTTCTGGCGTTTTTCTGTATTTGTGTAATTGCTGTTTCTTTTGTAACACAGATTTTTTTGTACAAAAGAATAGTGTCCGAGAAAATGCTCAGTGAAACGGCTGCACAAAGAGCGGGAATATTTGAGGAAGCGTTTGCCAAAGCAAAAACATATCTTGAAAACACAAAAGCAAGTATGACGGCAGATAACGTAATGCTTTCTTCTTTAAGCAGCACATTAGGCAGTGAGGGGCGTTTTTTTAAATCTGTTGACAAGAAAAAAATCAGCTCTGTGTTTTCGGAAGCGTCGGAGCTTGACAAGGGCGGAATGTTCTTTGACGATGACATTCTGAATATGTATCTTGTTGTTGACGAGGAAAACATGCTGGTGGCTGAAATTGATACCGGCTATTTTATCGAGCTTGCCGAGCTATCGGGAAACTACGGAGATATTGCCGAGCATATTCTGTTTGATTCCGGCAGCGGTAAAATTCTTATTAATACAGGCGGAAGGTACGGCTTTGACGGTACAAGTATCGGATTTTTGAAGGGGTTTGACTTTGAAAACACAAACGGTGCAAACAGAACGTTTTCAAGGGTAGCAAATATGCTTTCGGGATATACCGTTATAAAGAATACTCATGGACAACGCTTTTCCTTTGCTTATGAGCCTGTTAACGACTCGGGACTTTATCTTTTGCAGTTCCTTCCTGAAAATGAGCTTGAAAATTCGGCACTTCGCGGCACAGTTCCGTTTTTCGTGGGAATAGTTCTGTTAATTGGCGGTGCGTTGCTGTTTACTGTGTGGATATGTACCGTTACCAAAAAAATAGCATATGATGCTGCCGCAGAGAAATATAACGGCAATGTTATGAAAATACTTCTTATGCAGATGGCGGAAAGCAGTCTTGCATCCATGTTTGTTTATTACAGGGATACTGACGAAATTACGGTCTTTCGTGACAGAGAGGGTCTTCATTCCGAAGGACACACCAAAAAAGATGCTCTGTCTTACCTTGGAAAGTATTACGGTCACGGTGCAGAGGATATAAGAAGGCTAAAAAACGCCATAGCTCTTGTGGGACCTCATAAGTCTATAAAGCTTGAGCTTGCCTGCGGAAAGGATGGAGATAACTCGATTCTGGAATATACCCTGGGCGGTGTTAAAAACGAGTTCGGCGGCAGAAAGGATGCTGTTGTTTGCACGGTGCTTGAAAACTCCCATGAAGCATTTGCAATTGCTTCTGAAGCGGACGGTGCAGCTTTGTCCGAGGACAGCATTTATAAAACCACGGGAATAGAAATACTTCTTGAAAGAAATTCATGGAGATTCTTGTGGAACAATGAGGAGTGCTTTGCGGAGCTGAAGTTCGGTACTCAGGTGAGAAACAACTATGATGCTGACATTGAAAAAAGTATTTCACCCTTTGTTATTTCAAAGGACCGACAGATGTTTCTTACAACTCTTTCAAGGCTTAATCTTCTTGAAAGCTACCGCAACGGAACAACCGACAACTGCATAAAATACAGAATAAATACCGGCGGCGGAATATATGAATACAGAATGCTTGACATTCATATGTACCGTGACGGAAAAACTGATGAAATAAAGGCAAACCTTTATGTACGCCATATGGGCAGAGCCTGCCCTGATTAAACAGAAAAAACAAATTGGAGAGCAACTATGGTGCAGAACAAAGTGAAAATAGACATTAACAGTCATCACGAAAATCACAGAGCTCGTTTACGTGAGAGATATACCAAAAACGGAATAGACTCCTTTACTGAATGCGAAATTCTTGAATTGCTGCTGTTTTATGCAGTACCGAGAAAGGACACAAAGCCTCTTGCACATCATCTGCTTGATGAATTCGGCTCGTTATCGGGAGTTTTTAATGCGAGTGATGATGAGCTGCAAAGTGCAGGTGCACCTAAGGCATTTGTATTCTTAAGGGGATTCTTTGGTGACTTGGGCAATTTCCTCGAGAAACAGAAAAAACGCTGTATAGCATTTGATGATTACGATGAAGCGGGCGGGTATATGTGTACAGTGCTTGAAAACGGAGCTTGTGAAAGCATTCATGCAGTGCTGCTTGATGTAAAGATGCAGTATCTATCGGAAATGAGCATCGGCGACGGCGTGCGTGATGCTGCAACCCCGGATATTTCAGGGCTGGTAAAACGGTGCATCGCAACGGGTGCGGCAAATGTAATTCTTGCTCACAATCATCCGGCAGGTTTACTCATGGCATCTACCGAGGATTATATTGCCACAAAAAGTATCAAAAATGTCCTTGACAGCATAAATGTGACGCTGATGGAGCATTTCGTGGTAAGCGAAAATCAGTATTTCGGAATTCTCAAATCAAATAGCTTTTGAGAAGATTATCTTGTGAGCAGAGCATTGATAAACAAGCGGTAAATACAAATATATGACTGTATTTTTGTACAAAATATACAAAGTACCACGGGGTATATTTGTGGTATATGAGTATTGTATTTTTCTTTGCAATGTTGTAAAATATACATGGCATAAATCAAAACCAAAAACAAAAATGGAGGAATTTGAAATGAAGAAAATTCTCGCAGTTCTCCTTGCAGTGCTTTTTGTATTCTCAATGGCAGCTTGCTCGGAAACAAAGACAACAAACGAAGTAGATGTTGACACAAGTGAAGAAGCCATCAAGGTTGGCGTTATCTGCATCGGTGACGAAAACGAAGGCTATACGGAAGCACACCTCAAGGGTATCAAGGAAATGGCTGCTAACCTCGGTCTTTCCGAAGATCAGATTATCTACAAGTACAACATCAGCGAAAGCGGCTCTGAAGTTCGCGACGCAGCAAGTGAACTTGCTGACGAAGGCTGTGCTATCATCTTTGGTAACTCTTTCGGCTTTGAAGATCAGATGTACGAAGTAGCTAAGGAATATCCTGACGTTGAATTCTGCCATGCTACAGGCTTCAAGGCTGCTACAAGCGGTTTGGAAAACACACACAACTATTTTGCATCCATCTACGAAGCAAGATACGTTGCAGGTGTTGTTGCAGGTATGAAACTTCAGGAAATGATTGCTGACGGCGAAATCACAGCTGAAGAAGCAAAGATGGGTTACGTTGGTGCGTTTCCTTTCGCAGAAGTTAAGTCCGGTTATACAGCATTCTACCTCGGTGCAAAGAGCATTGTTCCCGAAGTAACAATGGAAGTTAAGTACACAGGTTCATGGTCTGACATGGCTAAGGAAAAGGAAGTTGCAGATGCTCTTATCGATGGCGGCTGCGTACTTATTTCCCAGCATGCAGATACAACAGGTGCTCCCAGTGCTGCAGAAGCTAAGGGCGTTCCCTGCGTAGGCTACAACATTTCCATGATTGACGTTGCTCCCACAACAGCTCTTACATCCTCTCAGGTTAACTGGGGTCCTTACTACACATATGCAGTTGACTGTGTTATGAAGGGCGAAGAAATCGCAGTTGACTGGTGCCAGGGTTACGCAACAGGTGCAGTTAGACTTACACAGCTTAACGATGCAGCAGTTGCAGAAGGCACAGCTGAAAAGGTTGCTGAGGTTGAAGCAGCTCTTACAAGCGGTGAACTTAAGGTGTTCGACACAGCTACATGGACAGTTGGCGGCGAAACAATTACATCCACAGTTGAAATAGATGGTTACTTCGGCAACGAATACATCATCGACGGTGCATTTGCTGAATCCACACTTGCATCCGCTCCTTCCTTCGATTTCGTAATCGACGGTATCACTGTTCTTGAATAATTTTTGATTTACAAATATGTGCGGCATGGGGAAACTGTGCCGCACTTTTGCTTTGGTAAAAAATAATTTTAAAAAAATTGAAAAAAAGTATTGACAAACCCTTTTTCTTATGCTATAATATCAAACGTTGCAGGGCAAGAAGCCAAGCAAAGTAAAACAGAATATGCTGGTGTGGCTCAATGGCAGAGCAGCTGATTTGTAATCAGCAGGTTGTTGGTTCGACTCCGATCACCAGCTCCAGGGGGAATTCCCGAGCGGCCAAAGGGGGCAGACTGTAAATCTGTTGTCAGTGACTTCGGTGGTCC
>JAZNIM010000050.1:0-22079 GCA_045577475.1 Eubacteriales bacterium
GGCTGGGTGTATAAATACGCAAAAACGATATTTTTATTTCCAAACAATTTTTGTTAAATCAGCATTCTTTTATGAAAGAAGATGTATATATGGCTACTACCTACGAAAGAAACAAGAAGCGGCACAATAACATAAAATTTACAATCATTACCGCAATTTTAATATGTGCGGTTTTCCTTACTATGGTTTCGTCTTTCTTTATTCAGGCAGAAAACGATGCTTATGAAATGCTTCACATTCAGACAAAGCAAATAAAGGACGACCTTACCTTACAGATTAATTCGGACAGAGAAAACCTTATTACCATGGCAAACTTTGCTTCAAAGCTTTATTCCGACGGTGAAAGCTATGACATTATGTTTGAGTCCTTTAAGCCTATCGGTCTGCTTTCAAACATCGGTATTCTCAATCCCGACAACAGCTTTGTAACAAAAGCAGGCACATTAAGCCTTGACGGCAAAATTTCCTTTAATGATGAGGCGGCAAAAGGTGAGTACATAAGCGGAAGAATATCGGATTTAACAAGAGAAGGCATTGAAATTATAAGAACCGCAGTACCAATTAAGGCAAACGGTGAAGTTGTCGGAATCCTGTACGGTGTTATCCACCTTGACACCATCGGTAAAAAGTATACAACCATGGCAAAGGAGCTTGATGCACAGCTTTTTGTATACGATAAGGACACAGGAAAATTCGTCATTGATACTATTGATGATGTTCCCGGTGAGCTTTCCAATTTCAAGGACAGAGATTATAACGACGGCTATGCATATGATGATTTCCTAAATAACCATAACGGCTTCTCCTCCTTCAAGTCGATACTCACAGGTGAAGATCTGTATATCCACTACTCCACTCTTGAAGATTTTGACTGGGGAATTATGCTGGCACGTTACGAAACACAGGTTTTTGCAGAAACGCATAAGATATCACAGAATTTATTGTTTTTCTTTATTTGGATAATTCTGATTATTGTAGCTTATCTTGAACTGATACTCAGAAGTGAAAAGAGCAGATCACTGCTGAATTCCGAGGCTTCCGCCATCAGAAAGCTTCTGCTTGAAATAAATCAGCAGCATGAAAGCATTACAACTGCCCTTCAGAAGATTAAAGAATTTTCATCCTCCCGTTCCTCATTTTTCATCGACACGGATAATGAAGATTATTTTTACATAAAACCTGCTTATAAAGACAAACTTTTAGTCGGTGAAGACAGGCAGTATTTTCAAAAAGAGCTTTTCAGATATGCAGCACACATTCACAATGCAAGCAACTTAGCCATTGGATTTATGCAAATTCTTCCCAACGGTCATCTTTTAAAGACAAATCCCCAGCTGCACGGTTTTCTCGTAAAGCACGGAATCAAGGACGTTTCCTTCGCAATTATTGCTGATAAAAACAATCATGTGAGTATTCTCGGCGTTATCAACCCCAAAAAGAGTTCTTTTGTACGCAAGCTTATTGAGGATGTTGCCTTTTGCTTTACAATTGCCATTTACAACAAGAAGCATCTTAACAGAACCGAGCTTGCTGCCACAACCGACTCTCTTACAGGTGCTTTGAACAGAGTTGCTTACAAAAAAGATATTGTTGTATTTGATGAAGAAAAACCCGACGATTTTTCCTGCATTTACATTGACGTAAACGAGCTCCACTACAGAAACAACAAGTACGGTCACGCCGCAGGCGATGAAATGCTCATATATATTGCAAACTCCCTCAAAGAGGTTTTCTACGGTCACAGTATCTATCGCATGGGCGGTGATGAATTTCTTGTATTTGCCAAAAAGACATCTCACGATACCATCAAGCAGAATATCGAAACATTTTTGGAGCAGTTAAAGCCTAAGGAATACAACGTTGCCATAGGCATGTCCTTCAGAAGCTGCAACACAAACTGCGAGGAAATGGTTCATGAGGCTGAGGTCAGAATGTATGAAGCAAAAGCACTGTACTATCAGAACAAGGAGCAAACCGGAATCGTAGATGATACAAACAAGAATTTCAGTCAGATTAAGACAGGCATCAGAGAAATTGATACCATGATTTCCGTCCTCAAAGAGCATTACAACGGTATTTACAGGGTTTCACTCGATACTGATACGGCACAGGGTATTCTTATGCCATCCTATCTCGGCTACAAGGAAAATGATGACAGCTTTTCAAATATTCTCAAAAAGTACATGGGCGATTTTGTTCATCCTGATTTTCACAGAGCAGTCACGAACTTTTTGAACTACGATGCAATTAAAAGACAGCTTTTAGATGGCAAAACAGCTTCCATAACTTACAAGAAGGTTAACGGCGAAACGGTTATACTCAGCGTTTACAAGCTTGATGAAAACGACAGCGATGCAAAGGATACTCTCTGGGTATTTGCAAGAGAATAACAGAGGGAGCGTGTTGGTATGCCGCAATTAATCAGGTTTGGTATTGTAGGCGTTATTGCCGCAATGGTAGACGTGGGAGTTCTTGTTGCATTAAAAGAGGCACTCTCGGTTGATGTCCTGCTTGCCTCGGCTATATCCTTTGCGGTATCAGTTACGGTAAACTACATTTTAAGCATGAGCTTTGTTTTTAAAAGCAAGAACGGTAACAAAGTCAAGGAATTTGCCATTTTCGTTTTACTGAGCATAGGCGGTCTGTGCCTTAATCAGGCTATTCTATGGCTTGGCGTCAGGTTTACCGAAATCTATTATCTTGTGATAAAATTCCTTGCTATGGTAATAGTACCGATTTACAATTTTATTACAAGAAAGCTATTTCTTGAATCAAAAGAAAAATGAGTGTGAAGTACCATGAACAGCATTTTCAAAAAAGACCTTTACAGATATTACGGTCAAGATGGAGAGCCGTTTCTTAAAAGGGTTTTCCGTCCCCTTGAAATTAAATATTTGTCAGTGTTCAGAAAAGCAAACACCTGCAAATTTCTGCCGCTGAAGCTTTTCTATATGCTAAGACTTATGCATCTGTCAAACAAAACTCAAATTCAGATTCCTGCCCGCACAAGAATCGGCGAAGGCTTTTACATAGGTCATCTTGGACGAATTATTATACACCCCGATGCGGTTATCGGCAAAAACGTAAACATTGGAACGGGTGTTACAATCGGTATGGAAAACCGAGGTGCAAGAAAGGGTACTCCTCAAATTTGCGACAACTGCTGGATCGGCACAAACGCCGTTATTGTGGGTAATATTAAAATCGGCAGCGATGTTCTTATTGCTCCCCTCTCCTACGTCAATTTTGATGTTCCCGACCACAGTATTGTTATCGGCAATCCGGGAAGAATTATTCCCAAGGAAAACGCAACCGAGAGCTACATTTGTAACTGTATATGATCTCTGCCAAAAGCGGCAGGTCATATACGGTTTTTGTGCATTTTCAGGAAGGAGGAGAATCAGTGTCATCTAAGGATTCAAGGATAAAGCACAATCTTATTTCGTCACTTATATACCAGATAGTTCTCATTACACTGAGCTTCCTTTTACCAAGATTATATCTTGAAAACTTTGGCTCTGAGGTCAACGGTGTTCTTAATACCATTAAGCAAATTTTCACATATCTTTGTCTTCTTGAAGCAGGAGTGGGACTTGCCACAACACAGGCTCTCTACAAAAGAATAGGCGAAAAAAATTATGACAGTGCAAACTCCGTTCTTTCCGCAACCAATTCATATTACATTCGCACCGGCTTTGTTTACTCTGCCTTTGTTTTGGTCATTGCTGTTGTGTATGCATACTTTATCCCAACTTCAATTGACAGCAGCGTCCTCTTTTTGATAGTGCTATTAAATGCTGTCCCCTCCCTTTTCAGTTATTTTATTCAAGCTAAATACCGTATCCTCATGGAGGTTGACGGAAGAAAATACGTACTTAACAATGCAGAAACCATTCTTCAGCTTGCCTCAAACATCGGAAAAATTCTTGTTCTGCTTTTGACAAACAGCCTTATTCTCATTCAGCTTGTTTACTGTATTATTGCATTGCTTCAGCTTATTTTCCTGTATTTGTATGCAAAACGCAGATACACATGGCTGAATCTCAATGCAAAGCCTGATTTTGCAGCTATTTCTCAGAAAAACTCCGTTCTCGTTCATCAGCTTTCGGGAATGGTATTCAATAACACCGACGTCATTCTTATTTCAGCACTTTGCGGTTACAAAGAGGCAAGTATTTATCACATTTACAACATTTTTTTCTATCAGGTGCAGAATTTTATTACAAGCATTGTTTCATCCTTCACCTTTGCACTGGGTCAGATGTTTCACACCGACAGAGAAAAGTTCGACAGGATGTTTAACGTGTACGAAACCTTCTATGTAATGGCAAACTTTATCGTTTATACCCTCATGGCTGTATTTCTTCTTCCGATTATCCAGATTTACACAAAGGGAATAACTGATGCACAGTACACAAATGTGTTACTTTTGCTGCTTTTTGTAATCATGAATCTTATTGCCGCCTCTAAGCTGCCTGCAAACGGTATTATCGAGTATTCGGGAAATTTTAAAAAAACCCGCTCCTTTGCAATATGGGAAATGATTATAAACATCACTGTTTCCGTCCTGGCAATTCTTTATATGGGAATTAGCGGCGCAATAATCGGAACTATTGCGGCACTTGTTTACAGAGGAATTGTAACAATTTACTATTCCAACAAAAAAATTCTGCACAGAAGTCAGATGTGTACATATAAAATCATTATTGCAAACACTCTTGTTTTTACTGCAATCATGGCGGTATTCTTTGTTGACACCTTCAGCGGCGTTTCATTCTTCAGGCTTTTACTTTACGGAATGTGCCACGCTGTGTGGATTGTCGCCCTTTATCTGATTGTGAATTTTATATTCAACAAAGCCGCTTTTAAAACAATCTTAGAATTATACAGGGGGAAAAAAGCTCAATGAGTATTCCAAAGGTAATTCACTATTGCTGGTTCGGCAAAGGCAAGCTGCCTTCCCTTGCTGAAAAATGCATTGCAAGCTGGAAAAAATTCTGCCCCGACTATAAAATTGTCTGCCACAATGAAGACAACTTTGATATTAACTCCAACAAATACGCCAAGCAAGCCTATGACGCAAAGAAGTGGGCTTTTGTCAGCGACTATGTAAGGCTCAAGGTCTTATACGACGAAGGCGGAATATACTTTGATACTGATGTTGAGCTTATAAAGCCAATAGACAGTCTGATTGAAGAATACGGCTACATGGGCTTTGACGACAACGGTGTAATATCAACGGGTCTCGGCTTTGCCTGCGAAAAAGAAAATGAGCTTGTAGGAGCTTTACTTCATGATTACGATGACATATCATTTATTCTTCCCGACGGCAGCTATGACCTGACTCCCTGCCCCGACAGAAACACCAAAACCATGGTAAGTCTTGGGCTTAACCTACAAGAAAAAAAACAGGTATTTATGGGAATTAGAATGCTTCCTGAGGATTATCTGTGCCCCATGAAGTATTATACCGGGAAAAAGATTATAACCAAAAACACATATTCAATTCATCACTTTTGCGCTTCCTGGACTTCAAAAACCGCAAAACGCACACTATTCGTAAAAAGGCTTGTGGGCGTAAAGATGTATGACAAGCTATACGGAAAATTCTTACACAAATTCAAATGGCTGGAGTGGTAGTTTTGCCTGAAAAATTATTAAAAAAGCTCAATTCTTATATTTTATCCCTGTGGAAGGTTTGTTTTTTTGCATCAATTCTCACAGGTCTGTTATCTCACTTATACAAAATAACAAGCTGGCTTCCCAACTGGGACTCTCTTGTGTTCAGATACGACCCTCAGAACATGTTGGGACTTGGTCGGTGGTTTTTACCTGTTGTGTGTGCCTTCAGTTCTTTTTATGACCTTCCCTTTTTAAACGGTGCACTGACCATAATATTTCACGCTTTAGGTGCAGTTTATATTTGCAGAATTCTTGGTATTCAAAGAAAAATCTCAGCCGCTTTGATTGGCGGTATAATTGTTTCATTCCCCACTGTCACCTCTGTTATGATGTACAACTATGTGGCAGACGGTTACGGCATTGCATTTTTCCTTTCGGTGCTCGCCGCATTTTTTATGACAAAGGAAAAGCCGTGTTATCCTATTTCTGTTCTGCTTATAGCTCTGTCAACCGGTATTTATCAGGCATATATTACGGTCACAATAATGCTTGTTTTAATAAAGCTGATTGATGAGATCATTTATCAAAATCCACAATTAACCGCCTTTTTGAAAAAAGCATTTTTTATGCTTTTGACGGGCATCTTGGGTATGGCTTTATACGGTGTAATTCTTAAAGCAATTCTTGCCTGTATGTCTACCCCGCTTCTTGATTATCAGGGCATTAACAATGCTGCCTCCCTAACCGGTATGGATTTTCTCGGTTCACTTTATGTAATCAAGCAAACCTTTATAAAGTGCTTCTTTGATTTTTCAAGCGGCTTTAACGCATTTGTGGCAATCAACATTTTTGTTTTGGCATTTACCCTTGTTTTCTATATCAAGCATGTTATAAAAAACAAGCTTTACAAACATCCCGCAAGACTGCTTGTGCTTTTGTGTCTTGCTGTAATGCTTTTATTCGGTGCTGCAGCACTTGCATTTATAAACCCCGCAGTTGATTATCACAATCTGATGCTTATGGGTTACTCGGTATTCTATTTATTCTTCATCCTGCTGTACGAAAGAGGTGCCGAGAAGAAAGAAGGCCACGCTTATGTCAAATGCTGGTTTATCTTGATTACGTCACTTATTATTATTGCAAATCAGATTGTAATTTCCAATGTCAGCTATCATAAGGCACAAATTGCTTATGAAAAATCCTATGGCGTTCTCATTCGCATTGCCGACAGAATAGAGCAAACACCTAACAGCGATCAGTGCGAAAAAATTCTTGTATTCGGTGCTCTTGACAACAGTGAAAAATACAGCGTAACTCTCACACCCGACATTACGGGAATTACCGACGGATACATTATCCGTGCAGACGACGAAACAGTCGGACAAAGTGTTTTATGCAGTGCACTCAACGACTACTGCGGAAAGAATTACAGCTTTATAAGCGGCAATGAAAAGAAGATGTTTATGCAGCGAGATGATGTAAAATCAATGCCTGAATGGCCGTTGGACGGTTGTGTAAGGGTCATTGACGACACAATAGTTATTAAGCTTGGTACTGAAGGTGAATTAGAGTGATATATTTTTGTGCCGACGATTTTGGACTTTGTGAGGATGCATCAGGTCACATTCTCAGTTGCATTGAAAAGGGAGCAATTAACAAGGTAAGTGTTTTCCCAAACTTTGACAATGTTGACATATCCGTTCTGCAAAGCAAGGGCAGTATTATGATTTGCCTGCATTTAAATCTTGTGGAAGGAAAGTGCATGGCTGAAAAAAATGAAATCACGCTCCTTGCCGACAAGAACGGAAATTTCAAGCACACCTTCGGAAATTTATTAAAACTGAGTATTCTGAAAAGGAAAGAATTTGAAAATCAGGCTTACAAGGAAATTAAAGCACAGGTTTTATACTGGAAAAACAAGCTATCAGACAGTGCTGACTTTTGCATAGACAGCCATCAGCATGTTCATATGATTCCTGCCGTCTTTGGTGCTTTAATGAAAGTGTTGGATGAAGAAGGGATAGTTGTTAAATATATGCGAATTCCTGCTGAGCCTTTGAGCGTTTTTATTAAAACCCCTTCCCTGTACCTCACATACAGTGCCGTAAACGTAATCAAGCAATGGCTGTTGAAGCTATTATGGGTATTTAACAAAAAGAAAGCTAAAGTTTATAAACTTCCCGCTTCGCTATTCTTTGGAATTTTGTTTTCGGGAAATATGGACGAAAAGAGAGTCAGAAAGCTGTTGCCGAAGTTCATAAAGCTTGCAAACAAGAAAAAGCGGGACATCGAGGTTTTATTTCACCCCGGTTACACAAAGCTTGAAGGTATCAACTTAAAAGACAAAAACGTTGTTTTTAAAAATTTTTATTTATCGGACAACAGAAAAACAGAATATGATTCTGTTACGAATATAAAAGAAGGAAGTGTATGAAATGCCTTACATTGATCAGGACAAGGTTGACGCAAGAACACGGGAAAAGCTTGAAAAAATCATCGAAAAATCATACTCCACATTCTGGTTCGGCAAAAGAATGTTTGACATCTTTTTTGCAACACTGATTCTTTTGTTTTTCCTGCCTCTCATGATTATTATTTCAATTATAATTGTAATTGACGACCCAAAGGCAGGTCCCTTCTACAAACAAATCAGAGTCGGACGTCACGGTAAGGAATTTTACATGTACAAGTTCAGAACCATGAGAAAAAACGCAGACAAGATGATTGAGCAGCTTGCAAAGCAGAATGAAATGGACGGTCCTGTATTCAAAATCAAGGATGACCCAAGAATTACAAGAGTGGGTAAATGGCTGAGAAAGCTATCCTTGGATGAGCTTATGCAGTTCTTTAACGTACTTAAAGGCGACATGACTCTTGTAGGTCCCAGACCTCCGCTTCCTCGTGAGGTTGAACACTACACAGACTATCAAAGACTCAGACTTCTTGTTACACCAGGGCTTACCTGCACATGGCAGATTTCCAAAAACAGAAACGATATTCCTTTTGAGCAGTGGGTCGAAATGGATATCGAATACATACAGACAAGAACTTATCACAACGACATTAAAATTATGCTTAAAACACCGATTGTCATGCTTACGGCTACGGGAAGGTAAGCATATTCTGGAGTGAATATAATGAAAATTGCTATGATTGGGCACAAGGTTGTTCCTTCAAGACGGGGCGGAATTGAAAATGTGCTTACAACACTTTGTCCGCTGCTTGTTGAAATGGGACACGAGGTTACCTGCTACAACCGTTCATCGGACAGAGTTGAAAATGAATATGTCGGAACTGTCGTAAACAAAATGTACAAGGGTGTACGCATTAAAAACGCACCTACGCTCAATGTACGCGGCTTTGCGGCTATGATTGCTTCCTTTACCGCTGCAATAGTTGCTTCCTTCGGCAAATACGATGTAATTCACTTTCATGCAGAAGGACCTTGTGCGGCACTTTGGATTCCAAAGCTTTTCGGCAAAAAATGCGTTGCAACAGTCCACGGTCTTGATTGGCAAAGAGAAAAATGGGGCAAGGGTTTTGCTTCAAAATATATTAAATTCGGCGAAAAAATGTTAGCAAAGCATGCCGACGAGGTAATTGTATTGAGCAAAGCTGCTTACGAGTACTTCAAGGAAACCTACGGCAGAGAAACCACCGTTATTCACAACGGCATCAGCAAACCCGAAAAGAAGGATGCAGAAATTATTACTGAAAAGTTCGGATTAAAAAAAGATGACTACATATGCGTAGTATCAAGGCTTACTGCTGAAAAAGGTATTCACTATCTCATTGACGCCTACAGCAAAATTGAAACCGACAAAAAGCTTGTCATTGCAGGCGACACCAGCGACACCGACGATTATGTAAGAATGCTCAAAGAAAAAGCGGCAAGCAATCCCAATATTATTTTTACAGGCTTTGTTTCGGGTGATACGCTGTGTGAAATATATTCCAACGCTTACATCAATGTGCTTCCCTCCGACCTTGAAGGAATGTCCCTTTGTCTTTTGGAAGCACTTGCATACGGCAATGCCCTGCTCTGCTCGGATATTCCCGAAAACACATCGGTTGCCCAGGACAAGGCGGTTTACTTTAAAAAAAGCAATGTTGATGATTTAGCAGACAAGCTGTTGCTTTTATGCCGTGACAGAGAGCTTGTAGAAAGCAAGAGGTGCGGTGCTGCTGAATTTATTCTCAACAAATACAACTGGCAGGATGTTGCAGCAGCTACCTGCAAGCTTTATGAAAATTAACAGAAAAGGGTTATTTGATATGAGTAACAAAACAATCACAAATCCCGTAGAAACAGCGGAAGTTGAGGAAATAGTTGAAATTGCCGAAAGAGCGGCTAAAAACGAAACCTCTCAAGAAAAAATATTGGGGATGTTCAAAGAGCTTGCTTCCAAAGAATTATACGAAGCTTGGTCAGACAGCTTTATCATTGATGCAGAGGATGAAAAACAGGTAACAGTAACCTATTTCGGCTCTGAAAGCTTTAAAAAGTTCAAGAAAGAATGTAAGGAAACCCTCACAAGCTGTATTTATTCGGTGATGGGCGACGGAACAAGGATAAGATTTATCAAAAACGCATTCTTCAATTCTCTAAGCACCGAAGCTCAAAAGAACCTCAAGGCTTTGAAATTCTTTACTATCGGCATGATTTTTATCTGCCTTGCAGCCGCAGTCATTGTGGTATTATGCAGCTACATCAGCAACAGGAATTTCAGAGAAACCTTCTACAGCACAAGCAGCATTAAGGTTGACAGCGGTGTGCGTATAATTCAGCTATCGGATTTACACGGCACGTCCTACGGAAATGACAACGAAAGATTGTTAGGACGTATTGAAGCATTAAAGCCTGATATTATACTCTGCACAGGTGACATTATTGATTCGCTTGCAGAGGACACAGAATATGCAACAAGTCTTTGTGAAAAGCTTTCGGATATTGCTCCCTCGTACTACATATACGGCAATAACGAGGTTGAACAAATCTATGATTTTCCCATTAACGAGAAGGCTCTTGACGAGGAATTCGGATTTGACAAAAACAACCGTGATGAAGCTGCTCTGCTTGAAGTAGAGGATTCCTTTGAAGACAAGCTTGAAGAAACGGGAATTAAAGTATTGAAAAACGAAATGGACACAATAAAGGTAAAAACAATGACGGTTGACGTTTACGGTGTTTTGACCTCCAATCCTTCCGCTTTCTGGTCGTATTCCGAAAAACCATTTTTAAATTATATAAATGATAATCCCGACCATTTGAAAATTACTGCTGTTCACGAGCCTTTTATCTTTGAAGAATTCACGCCTGAATTCTGGGGAGATATAATGGTTTGCGGACACACACACGGCGGTGTTGTGCGTGTACCCATGTTCGGTCCGCTTTATACTCACGAGGGGGGCTTGCTTCCCGAAAGAAGCGGTCACTTTGTTTACGGAAGATACGATGCATCGGGAAAACCGCTTATTGTAAGCGGCGGTCTTGAAAACAAGAATGTACTTAGAATAAACAATCAACCCGAGCTTGTGGTTATTGACATCAACAAGTTTTAACCGGAGGTGAGCAATTGTGTTAACGGATATACTTCTGAAGCTTATATTTTTAATATTTGCAGTTGTTTGCATTTTTTCTGCCGTTATGATATTTATCCGCTTTAAAAACGTAAACCGTTCCGAGCGAATACATATTTTCAAAACTGCAGGTTACTTCAATGTCTGGATACTGCTTATTTGCTTTGTTGCAACCATTTGTTACGGTATTTTCAATCACTTTGATATGAAAAAATCCGTTCATGCCATAGTATCCCTCAATTATTCCGAGGCATCTCAGGCACTCAATTCAAACGGCACAAGATACAACATGTCTGAAATCATATGCGACGAGGTTATTGAAAGAGCAATCAAGAACGGTGCTCTTGAAGATGTCACGGTAAAGCAGCTAAAAAACTGTCTTGTTGTTTACCCCTGCGTACAGGGCGGCGTGGACAATGAAGCTCAATATCACATTTCCACGGAATTTGCAGTTGAGTATCATGCCTCAAAGGACACTGACCACCTTGATTCAGAGAATGTAATAAAGTTAGTTACTGCCGCTTACAAGGAATTCTACATAGAAAAGTACACAGACAATTTCAGTCTAGATGCAGAAAAGCCCGACTTTTCAGGCATGGAATACATGGATATTGTTTCATATCTTGACAAGGAATCCCAGTCTGTACTCAACTATTTGTACGGCATGGCAGGCAAAAATCCAAGCTTTGTTACTTCCTCGGGAAGTACCTTTGACGGCATTGCCGGAAGGGTATATCAGTTCAAGGAAGAACAAATTAACCAAAACCTTAGATCTCTTATCCTTCAGAACGGCATTGTAAGAAATGCAGATGCATATGTTGACAGGCTCTCATATCACAACAAAAACGTTGATTTTGACCGTCAGAAGAACAGTGCCTCCTACAACCTTTGCAACAGTGCTATTGCCATGTACAGCGAAGAAATGACACGTATCGTCCTTGTTCCCACTTGGGACAAATCAGGCAAATACTACATGGGAAGAACCAAGGTCGGTATTGACGAACTTTCGGTTATGGCGGCAAGCTTCAGCAATTATGTTGCTTCCAATGAAAAAGAAATCATGGACAACCAGCTTATTATTAACAGAATTCAGGAAAATTCGCACAATTCTTCCCTCAATTCCGAAGCTGATGCTCTTATTGAAGCGATTTACTCAAACATCAAGGCTTTCGAGAAAGAAGCAATAAATGCGGGCAGAGAGTATTCCCGTCACAAAATGAATCAGTGTATTGCGGTAAGCATTTACGGAGTTTCTCTTATGAGCGAGCTTAAAATCCTTATTGTTTTTGCAGCATTCGCTTATGTTTCTCTCATGCTTTACAGCATTTCAAAGAAATTCCCCAAAAAGGCGTAAAGGAGGACGGTTATGAAAAACTTTCAGATATTCAGATATATAAAAAAGCTTCTCCCCGTAATCGTCGTTTTCTGCCTTTTGGCAACTTACGCCGTTTACTTTAAGCTTTCACGCTCAAACACCTATATTGCTTCCGAGGTCATTCACTACAACGACGCTCAGGCTGAACAGGGACTTGCACCTACTGGTGAAAAGCTTGATGTAAACGAAATTAAGTCCTCTGCTGTAATGTCAAAGGTTGTTGACAAAATGGGACTTACGGGCATTTACTCGGTTGACAGCCTTATTTCAAGAATTGACATCACTCCCATCGAGGATGCCGACAAGGTTGCACAGAAGGATGCAAAGCTTGAGGAAGGCGAAGAATACATTTACAAGCCAAGCACCTTTATCGTTTCCTTTGCCGCCACAAGCGGTGAGGGTCCCGATTTTGCCAGAACCGTTCTTGATGAAATTCTTGACGTATACTTTGAACAATTCAGCCAGAAATATGTAAACGTTGCTCCTGCCAACAACACCATCGAAAATATTGAAAACAACAACTACGATTACATTGAAACGGTTGAGCTTATTGATACAAGCATTGACAACACCCTGAACATTTTATATCAGCGTATTAATCAGAACAACTATTACAGAGCCACCGAAACTGGAGTTTCCTTTGCAGAGCTTGCCGATGATTTTAACTATTTAAGGCAGGTCAAGGTATCTTCCCTGTTTTCAAGAATTTACAACTATCAGATTACAAAAAACAAGGAGCTTCTTGTTTCTGACTACACCACTCGAATTGACAACAACAACATTTCCAATGAAAAAGACGAAAGCATTGTTGAGGACATTGTTACGGTAATTGATGCTTATGTCAAGAAAATGCGTGACTCCGGAAACACCAACATCACCTACGAATACATTCTTGACAATCTTCACGAAAGAGATGTTCAGGATTATTTCGGTGACCAGACAGTGACCTATGATGAGCTTATTTACAGCTGGCGTGACCGAAATGAAAGCAAGGAGCATGCAATTATTGATTCTGCTTATTGCAGCT
This sequence comes from Eubacteriales bacterium, assembly GCA_045577475.1. GTDB lineage: Bacteria > Bacillota > Clostridia > Oscillospirales > CAG-382 > UMGS1387. Next base: position 13,605 of record JAZNIM010000050.1, read on the forward strand.
ACGTGCTTGACACCTTTACAAGCTGCACAGGCAACTGTAACGGTGAGTGTACAAGCTCACCTCTCACCTGCTCTGAGCTTTGCAGCGGTGATTATGCACAAGTCAGAGAAGATGTTGAAAACGAAATTAACATTTTGCTTGATGAACTTTCTGCGCTTTATGACATTACAATGAAAACAAACGACGAGTACAATAAGTATCTAGGTGCAAGCTACATTTCCGTATTGTCCTCGGCATCTATCAGAGAAAGCGTAAATGTAACACTTTATACTGCAATTGCGTTTGTATTCCTTATGGTTCTCTGCTGCGGCGGTGCAATTGTTTTAGGCAGAACGGGCGATATCATTAACTACATTTTCTACACCGACCACCTGACAGAGCTTGGAAACCGTGCTTATCTTGACAAATACTTAAAGTCAAAGAACAAAAAGCTTCTTGACGACGGCGTTGTTTACTGCGTTGTTGAAATTTCAAATCTCATACAAATCAACACCGACTATTCAAGGTCAGCAGGTGACGACATTATTAAGATGTTTACAAGCTACCTGAAGGAGTCCTTCGGAAAATCAAGCACCGAATACATTTACAACGGCAACGGCAACTTTGTTCTGCTTACAGAGGACTCCGACTATATTACCGTACAGGATATAATGAAGCTCTTCAGGCTCCGTCTTGATGACAGAGAAGAATACAAGGATGTTGTCATTGAATACAAAATCGGTATTGCCGAAACCTTCAAGGAAAACAAGACTGCAAGAAAGCTTCTTTCTGAAGCACTGGAAAACAAAAAGAGCTATACTTCTGATTTAAATGTCAAAAGCGAGGCTTAACCGTAAGCATTAACATGAAAGGAGGACAAATGCGTGGAAAACAAGCTTTATGAAAAAGCAAAGGAAGCTTATTTTATGATAGTAGCTGTTATGATGTATTATTTTCTCAACGAATACATCGACATAGGTCTGCACGTGACCTTCCGCCACGCCTTTGCCCTTATTCTTTTCGGCTCGGCTACGCTGTTATTTCTATACAAGCCAAACATTCCAAGAGGCTTCACGGCTTTTCGTGATGCATGTATTTACAGTATTCCCCTGCTTGTAACAACGGTTGTTTCGTTATTTATATGGTTCATGGAAAAGGTTGATGTTGGCGTCATCTCCCGAGGCATGTCAAGCTCATTTATATATGCAAACATGCTTTCCTTTGCTCTGGCTGCAGGTGCTATGCTGTATATATTCGGAAACAAGGGCATATGGTACAATCTGATCGCCATACTTATTGCCAATATTTTTATGATTCTGACAGTTATTGCACAAAACGGTCTTGGCAGCTACATATCTGAATTTATAACACTAATTACCACCTTTGCAGGCGTAACGGGCGATATAATTGTACAGGCAGAAATACATGAGCTTGCCTTTTGTCTTGGTGCGTATCTCATTTATATGCTTTACAAGCCGCAAAAAAGTATTATATTCTACATACTGCTTTCACTCAGTATTTTCTGCTTTTTATCGGCGTTCAAGAGAATTGCCATAATTGCCATAGCAATTGCACTTATATTCGGATATATTCTGAAGTTTATTGCAAAGTACAGCAAGAAAACAGCCTCGGTTCTTTTGATGATTTTGATTTTCTTGATTATAGTAATTCTTATCGGATATATAGCCCTCATAAAAATGGATGCCTTTGCACTTCTTGAAAAGGCAGGCATAAACACAAGCGGGCGAGTGGAGATTTATGATGCGGTTGACAAGTTTTACGACTTCAGTCCCGATTTCCTGGGAAACGGTATCGGCTTTCTGACTTATCAGCTTAACACTTTTATGAATGTAGGTGTTGCCTCGGTTCACAACGATTTTCTCCAGCACTTTATCGACCTTGGCTTCTGGGGATACATTGTCTGGCTGATTGCCATGACCTTCGTGAGAATATGCTACTTCGGCAGACGCGGAAATATTGACAATGCCATCATATCCTTTATGCTTACCGTGTATCTGATTATAGTTTCGTCCACGGACAACACCATGAACTATCCTCTGCTAACGGGAGTTATGGCAATTCTTATGATGGGTAATTCCTTTGAAGAAAATGCAATTCACATGGAAAACAAAATCTTTGGCTGTGTTTCCGATAACACAAAAAAACGTGAAAGTGATTCTTTATTATGAAAATTTTAATGGTAAACAAGTTTCTGTATCCAAGAGGCGGAAGCGAAAGCTACATGCTTTATCTTGCGGAGCATCTGAAAAAGATGGGACATGAGGTTGAATATTTCGGCATGTACGACGAAAACAATACCGTGGGAAATTCCAAGGCTCTATATACTCAGAACATGGACTTTCATTCCACGGGCTTTGCACGTTTTCTCTACCCTTTTAAGATTATCTACTCCTTTGAAGCAAAAAAGAAAATCATGCAGGTAATCGACGATTTCAAGCCTGATATCGTTCACATGAACAACATTAATTTCCAGCTTACCCCCTCTATTATATACGGTGTAAAGAAAAAAGGCGTACCTCTTGTTCAGACGGTTCACGACTATCAGATGATATGCCCCAACCATCTGCTTTATAATTTTTCCAAAAACACCCCTTGTGAAAAGTGTGTTAAAGGCTCACACCTCAATTGCATCAAAAACAAGTGTATTCACGGTTCTTTGGTTAAAAGCTTACTTGGCGTCATTGAGGCAAAGCTGTATTCATTCTTAAAGACATACAAAAAGGTCGACTTATTTGTTTGCCCAAGCAATTTTCTTGAAAACAAGCTTTTATCGGATAAAAGCTTCTACAAGGACAAAACCGTCACGATACACAATTTTATTGACAAGGAAAAGTTTGCAGACAAGGGTTATAATCAGGAACAGTACATTGTATATGTCGGCAGGCTTTCAAAGGAAAAAGGCATTGAAAACATTGCAGAAACTGCAAAGCTTCTTCCGGATTACAGGTTTATTGTTGCAGGAAGCGGTCCTGACGAGGATATATTAAAAGGTATTGACAACATTACCCTTGCAGGCTTTCTTACAGGCGACAAGCTCACCGAGCTTATGGGTAAAGCAAAAGTTCTGCTTCTTCCCTCGGTATGCTATGAAAACTGTCCGCTATCAATACTTGAAGCACACTGCATGGGTGTTCCCGTTGTTACAATGAACAGCGGCGGCATGGCAGAGCTTGTTAAGGACGGCATAACGGGAAGCCTTGTAAATGAACCCAATCCGGAAGGAATTGCAGACAAACTCAGGCAAATGTTTGAAAATGATGATTACTATCAGACAGTAAAAAGCAACTGCAAAAAGGAAAAAGACAACATTTTAAGTGTTGAAAGTTACGCCGATGCTTTAATCGGCGAATATGAAAAACTTCTCAAGAGGTGATAACGTGTCACAGCCAAAGGTAAGCATTATTGTTCCCGTTTACAATGCCGAGAAGTATCTTGACAGATGTGTAAGTTCTTTGCAAAACCAGACTCTCGATGATATTGAAATCATCCTCGTTGACGATTCCTCCACCGATTCTTCTCTTGAATTATGCAAAAAAATGGCAGAGAGCGACTCACGCATCAAGGTTCTTCACAAGGTGAACGAGGGTGCAGGCAAGGCACGCAATGAGGCACTTAAAATTGCAAAAGGCGACTATATCGGCTTTTCCGACTCTGACGATTTTGTTGAGCCTGACATGTTTGAGGTTCTTTATGAAAAGGCAATTGAGCACGACTCTGACCTTGTTATGTCGGGGGTTCGTTTTGTTGACGGAAGTATTTTCAGCAGCAAGGGCGAATGCATCCAAAAGCAATATTTTGACAAGGACACTCATTTTGATACAAAAGAAGCCTTAAAAGAGCTGAAAATGGGTATTGTAGGTGCACCTGTCGGGAGCGAGGATGACAGCAAATACGGAATGAGCATCTGGAAAAACCTGTTCAAGCGTGAAATTATTTTAAGAAGCGGCATCACTTTTCAGTCGGAGCGTGAAATGCTGTCCGAGGATGCTCTGTTTATGATTGACTATATTTCCTGCATCCGCAAGGCTACAGGTATAAACAGAGCCTTCTACAACTATTGCAGAAACGATGATTCCATTTCAAAGTCCTACAAAAAGGACAGGTTTGAAAAAAGTCTTGTTTTTGTAAGTGAAGTTGAAAAAAGGTTTAAAAACGATATTGACGAAAAAGATTACCGCATTTACATTGGCAGATTCTGGCAGGCTATGTGCCGTGTAATCTGCACTCAGGAAATAATGCATGCAAAGGATAACGGCATTAAATACGGCTGTCTTAGACAAAGATTAAAGGCAATATGTACGCATGATTTATCCGTTGAGACCTTTAAATCTTATCCGTTAAGCAGTCTGCCGTTAAAACAGAGAATTTTTGCATATGCAATGAAGTACAGACTGTATTTTCTGTTAAAGGTACTTGTGGAATTAAGAAGCAAATAGGTGAAGATATGTTTTTTTCTGTAATTGTTCCCGTATACAAGGTTGAAGAATACCTGCAAAATTGCATTGAAAGCGTTCTGTGTCAGACCTTTTCCGATTTTGAGCTTATTCTGGTTGACGACGGCTCTCCAGACAGATGTCCGGAAATCTGCGACTGCTACAAAGAAAAGGATGAACGCATAAAGGTCATTCACAAGAAAAACGGCGGTCTTGCAAGTGCAAGACGAGCAGGAATAAAGCAAGCTGTCGGCGATTACGTTTTCAACCTGGATTCTGACGACCTTATTGAAAACGACACCCTTGAATATGCACACCGTTTTATTAGCAAAACAGGCTGCGAAATTGTTTCCTTTTCCTATAGGTGGGTCAAGGGCAGAAACACGGTAAATGTTACAACCGACGGACTTGATGAAGGTCTGTATACAAAGATTGACATCCAAAACAAAATTTTTCCAAGACTGCTGATGGACAAGGATATGAACCACATTTCCTATTACTTATCGGGAAAAGCTATAAAGCGAGAGCTTATTACGCCCCATCAGTTAAACGTCAGTGAGTCAATCTCTCTTGGCGAGGATTTATGCTGTGTTCTCCCCTGCTATCTTACAGCAAACAGCATATATATCAGCAAAAAACAGGCTTATTTATATACCGTCAGAGAGGATTCTTTATCAAAGGAATTCAACTCAAAGCAGATTTATCTTGTTGAAGATGTAATAAACGAGATATGCAAAAACGACACCGCTTCGGTGAAGGATTTTGACGAGCAGCTTAAAAGGTATTCCTGCTTCATGTGCTTTACAATTCTTGCATCGGCTGCCGAAGGCAACCACTTTAAGAGCATTAAGGCAATTTCACAAAACATACGAAGTTCGGTTCACTGCAAATTAATTTCGCAAGCAAAATTTGAAAGAATATCAATCAAAAGCAAAATTTCCATCTTCCTTATGAAAAAAAGATGCTTTGGAGCAGCGTTTTATTTCCTTAACTTTTGCAAAAACATCAAAAGAGTATTGAAGAAAGGTTGAATTAAATTATGAAGCCTGATATTTCGGTAATCATGAGCGTTTACAACGGCGAAGAATACCTTGAAGAAGCCATTGAAAGTGTCAGAAACCAGACTTTTAAAAACTGGGAGCTGATTGTTATTAACGACTGCTCAAAGGATTCTACCGCAGAAATACTTAACGCTTTTGCTTCCAAGGATGACAGAATAAAGGTGCATACAAACGAGGTCAATTTAAGGCTTCCCACCTCTCTTAACAAGGCTATTTCACTCTCTACGGGTAAATACATCGCAAGAATGGATGCGGACGATATTTGTCTTCCCGAAAGGCTTGAAAAGCAGTTTAAGTTTATGGAGGAAAACAGCACTGTTGCATTATCATCCTGTAGGTTTATGACCGTTAAAAACGGAGTATATGCTTCAGGCGGAGCAGGCGGACGGTGTGACACGGATGCACTGGCGGCAATGCTTCTTGTTTCAAACCCCATTCTCCACCCCGGTGTTATCGCAAAAGCAGAGGTTATGAAGCAATTCAATTACGACACCACCCTCACCTGTACCGAGGACCTTGAACTATGGACAAGAATGGCGGCAAACAATCTGGAAATACGCATCCTTCCTGAATGTCTTATGATTTACCGCCTTCACGACAAGCAGATTACAAGCACTACCCTTGAACGTCAGCACACAGAGGTTCTGAAGGTTCAGCAAAAATACTACGGCAAGTTTGTCAGAGAAATGGATGAGCAGATGTGCGAATTTTACATTAACGGCATATACTTCAGAGAAAAACCAAATATTGAAAAGTTCCTTGAATATGCAAAGTGGTTAAAAGTTGCCTCATCCAAATGCTTTGACAGGAGAGCTGTTGATTATGCGCTTTTGGAAATCCTTGCTGAATACAAAAGACGTGATGTCAGCAAGTCTGATATTTTAAAAGCACTACTCACATTTAACCCGCTGTTTATATTAAAGGACATATGCCGTAGAAAAAAAGCAGCACGTCATGACATTAAAAATTGTATGATAGTTGCCTTGGAGTTAGGTCTTAAACAAACCTCGGGAACAAAAGAGTATCCCATTTTTGAAAAATAGCTGTCAGGAGTCTTAACCATGAAGTTCTTTGAATACCCTTACGTTATTATCACGATTCTCGTAATATTTATCCTTTTAATGGGGCTTATCGGGCTGTACTTTACCATGAAATCCGCAAGAGCGGCAAAAGGTACGGCAAAGAAAAGCTTTTGCGGAATCGGTAAAATTGAAAATGATTTTGAAAAAGCAGCCTCTTCCAACAAAAACCGCTCACTAATATATGTTTCTGTTTCTCTTATCAATGTAAAAAGGCTGTATCCCGCCTCTAAAGCTGTCAGGATTTACGATCAGATTAAGCGAATACTTTTCAATAATTTATGCCTTGAAACAGGTGGGGAAATCTCCATTTACGGCAGCGAAAACTTCGTGGCACTCAACTGCCTTGAAGCAAAGGATTTGGACGTTTGCATTGAAAAGAGCTTTGGAGAAATCAGCGATGTATTGGTAAAAAACAGTGCTGTAAATGTAATAAGCGTTCATTTCGGTTACATATGCACAAGTGCTACCGATGTTTCCTTCAAAACAGCTCTAAGTCGTGCAAAACAGGCTTGCAGCATGGCATCGGACAAGGATACTCTGTCTTGCATGTGGGACAGCACAAACGGCAAGGAGTTTGAGAGAAAGCTCAGCATTGAAAACAGCATACGAAACGAAATTGACAATAACAGATTTTTTCTTGAATACCAGCCTATCCTCGATTCAAAAACCGACAGAATTATGGGTGCTGAGGTTTTATCCCGTCTTAACTCCCCTACCGAAGGAGTTTTGACTCCCGGTCACTTTCTTTCTGCCGTTAACAATGTTGGCTTGAATGAGAAATTTGACTACTACATTTTTGAGAAAAACTGCAAGTGGATTTCCTGCGACATGGAAAAACGAATAAACTATTTTTACACCATTAATTTCTCCCGAAACACTCTTTGCAGCTCCAACATGGCAGATTGCATAATAAACCTCATTGAAAAATACGGCATTGATTATTCTTGTATTGCGGTTGAAATTCTTGAAGACAAGAGTTTGAATGACAAGGAAAAAGCCGCTATGATGGACAATCTTAAAAGGCTCAAGAGCAAAGGAATACTGATTTTACTTGACGATTTCGGAAAAGGCTATACGAGCTTCGGTGATCTTATGGATTTTGATATCAGCATTGTTAAAATAGACAAGGCGATAACTCAGAACTCCACTACAAATTCAGGCTTCTTAATTCTTAAAAATATTATCAAAACCGCCCATGACTTGGGATTTAAAACCTTATGCGAAGGAATTGAAACTCAAGAACACAAGACAGCAGCCATCAGGGCTGAAACCGATTTTCTTCAAGGGTATTATTTTTATCGTCCAATGCCCGTTACACAATTAGAAACATTATTTGAGAAACGGTAAGGTGATTTTATGTTATCTGTGATTATACCTGCATATAATGAACAAAAGTGTATAGTAAGTGCATATAATGCAATACATTCTTTGCTTGCAGAGAACAATATCGAAAGTGAGTTTATTTTTGTAGATGATGGCTCGCAGGATCAGACTTACAAAATGATAACTGAACTCTCATGTGAGAATGAAAATATAACAGGATTGCATTTTTCCAGGAATTTTGGGAAAGAATCTGCTATATCGGCAGGACTTGCCGCTGTAAATGGCGATTGTGCAGTTGTCATAGACTGTGACCTTCAGCATCCGCCCGAAAAGATAATTGAAATGTATCGCTTGTGGGAACAAGGATATGAGATTGTAGAAGGTATCAAAAAAGAGCGTGGAAAAGAAAAGAAAATGCATAGCATAGGTGCTAAAATTTTCTATTCAGTTATCAGTCGAATGGCAGGCTTTGATATGGCTAATTCTTCAGATTTTAAGCTTCTTGACAAAAAGGTCGTTGATGTACTCAAAAAAATGCCGGAAAGAGGTTTTTTCAGGGCAATTTCTTATTGGGTA
>JAZNIM010000051.1:0-2746 GCA_045577475.1 Eubacteriales bacterium
TCCAGCCTAACAACAGCGCAACAGTAGGCAACCTTTATATTGATAACTTTAAACTCACTTACGGCAAGTACCTTACAATAAAGTATGTTGATGAAAACGGAAATACGGTAAAATCTGCGGAAACCTATCAGGGCGCAAAGGTAATACTTCCCGATAAGGCAGCTCTGGGAACTTCTTATACTCCTGCATACAATATAGGCGGAGCTTATCTCAGCGTAGGAGATACAGTTGAAATTCCTGCAGATGCGTCAGGAGAATATGTTGTTACGGTAACAAGATTCCCCGTAAATGCTCCCGAAAATGCAGTTTTGTATGAAGATTACGAATCAAGAACCGCAGGTACTGCGGCAATGACAGAGTTTGCGTATTCCACAGAAACTTTTTCAGGCGTAAAAATCGGTCTTGGTGATGCAGGCTATGCTTCTTCAAGAACAGACTTGTTTGCAGCTGCTCCCGACAGCACTTCAAACAAAACTCTTAAAGTTGAAAATGCAAAAGCGGCATATGCTCCCGGCTTTCACATTGAAAATCTCAGCTTTGCAAATGTAGGTAAATATAATATTTCTTACAGACTTTATACCGACGCAACTTACGAAAACCATCCCACAATTTACTATTATGCACGTCTTGACGGCAAGGAACTGAAAAGATGGGTATATCCTACACTTGGAGCACAGCAGAGAAATACATGGGTAGATGTTTCTTATGACATCGAGGTTTATGAAGAAAACGGTGTAAAGAAAATTAAATACGATACCGACAAGGTTATGGACTGCCCCGAAGTAAGCACAATCAAATTTTATGTTCAGATTGACGGTCTGAGCGGAACACAGACTGCCAACGTATGGTTTGACGATGTTACAGTAACTCATGAGGGCTTCGGTGTTATGTCTTTTGTGGATGAAGACGGCGAAAAGCTTGCGTTTGAAGAAGCAATAACAGCAGCTTCAGGCACATATAAGCTTCCTTCCGCACAGGATTTGTCACTTGATTATAACATCGAATTTACTGCACCCGACGGAAAGACATACTATCCCGGAATGAACTTCAAATTCGGCGGAAGCAACGAGTATGTGTTTACAGTTAAAAAGTCAAATGTAATTTTCTTTGAAAGCTATGATAATAAAGTAAAGGCAAACTCCGACGTTGCGGCAGAATATACAGCAGGTCCCATGAAGGGTGATATGACAAACACAAGCTATGTTTCGGATGCCGATGCAAACGGTAACAAGACAAGCGTTCTTACAAGTACAGGCAATACTGCGGGACAGAAGGATATTTACCTGTTTACAGGTCTTAACATCAAGGATGCAGGTCTTTATAAGTTCAGTGCAGATGTCAAGCTTATCGTATCGGGGAATAAGACTGATGCAGACAAGGGTGTTGATTTCAGATTCTATTCAGCAAGCAGCTGGTCTCCCATTCACAACATTGTTACCCTTGAAGACGGAAAAACCGTAACGGTAGACGGCTATATTGAAGTGTTTGAACAGGCTGACGGTACATTGGCATTTACCATGCCCACAAGAACAGATGCAAAAACCCTGTTTCCTATTTCTACGGGCATAAACAATGTATGGGGACGTGTTATGTTCAATAAAATCGACGCTTCCTCAACGGCAGAATACACCGTTACCATTGACAACCTTAAGGTTGAATACACGGACGAATCTTTGCTCACTCCCACAAGCTATAAGGAAAACTCCATAAGAGTCAGTGATCCTACCGGTATACGCTTCAAGTCAAGCGTGACAAACACGGTGAGAGAAAACAAGAATCTTACAGAATACGGTTTTATTGTAACGAGACAGGTAATTCTTGACAATCTTGGTGTAAATGCAAATGACTTTACAATGGATAACAGTGCTATGCCGGAGGGAACATACGTAAAGGGCGTAAGCTACGGAACTGAAAACGGAAAAGTGGTTGATAGAATATTTGGAACCGAAGGTGAAAATGTATTCTTTACGGCGGCTGTTTATAACATTCCTGCTGACCATTACAAAGATGTGATTGTAGTAAGACCTTTTGTAATGGCAGGAGAAAGAGTTGTTTACGGAGAACCTATGAGTTCAAGTATTTATGCTGTTGCGGAAAAAATTGCTTCTTCAAGCGATTATGAAGTATATAAGACGGTAGTAGACAAAATTCTCAACGGCGAAGAGATTTAAGTTTTCTAAATATGATGTAGGCGGATGGAGGGTACTGTCCGCCTATATTTTTCTGAAAAAGATTTGAAAGGTGAAAGTGATGACTGTAAAAAACATATTGAAGCTTACATCGTCAATTATTGCAATGTGTGCTCTTTCGGCTGTTGTCGGTGCGGTAGGTTTTGCAAAAACAAACACCTACGCCGAAGGTCAGTTTGCGGATGTTCCGTCGGCAGCATGGTACGCAAATGACGTGAAAAATGCATACGAGCTTGGCTTTGTAAACGGCAAGAGCGATACTCTTTATGTTCCCGAAGGAAACGTAACCGTTGCCGAAGGAATTACAATGGCAAGCCGTGTACACTCTATTTACAACGGTAAGACTATTTCGGAAATTTCCGGCGGAAAGTGGTATGATATGTACGTTTCTTATGCCAAGGAAAACGGTCTTATTGAGGAAAATCAGTACACAAACTATGACCGCAATATTATGAGATACGAAATGGCTCTTCTTTTTGCCAACGCATTGCCAAAGGAATATTTTACAGCTAAAAATGATATAAAAGATATTCCTGATGTAGCACAAACGGAAGAGT
>JAZNIM010000052.1:0-2479 GCA_045577475.1 Eubacteriales bacterium
CCTTAATTAATTGTCTTCCTAAGACCGCTTGGCCTCCGACTTCAACATGTTCCTGTATCTGAAGCGGACAGTCCAATCACCGTGTGTCTTGGGAATGAGAGGGAATTTTTCATCCATTTCTTCATCAAAGGTTTTTGGGTTCATTGCATCAAGCTTCGCATCGTACTCGGAGTACGTAATAAGCTTGGGGGATATGTTGTGAACCTCAAAGAATTCTTCTGCATCGGAATTGTATTGACAAACGGCACCGTCAAGGCTTTTTAGTTCTTCGAAGGAAGTGCAATGCCCGATTCTCTGAATAAGCTCATTGTATCGCTTGCCGAAATTAACCAACTCTTTTGTTACCTCGGGACTCGTCTTTTTTGCCTCATGTTTTAATTCAACAAGTTTTTTCTTAAAATGCCAAAAACCACAGAACCAAGCTGCCGCCCAAAAAGTATAAATTATTGCATTATATTGATGTACGCCTTTTTCGGATTCGGTAACAGTGTTGTAAGTGTCCTCTGCCTGTTTTCCGCTTCCGAAGATATTGCCGAACAACTCTGAAGCGGGATTGAAATATAAGTATATGCTGCTTAATACAGAGATTACAAATATTATGAAAACAACAAGACAGATATACTTTGCCGCAGTGAAAAGTCCGACCGTTCTCCAAGTCGTGTTTTTTCGCAACTGTCACACTTCCTTTATAATTCTTTTTACAAGTCCCAAAATCTGTATACGTTCGGCATCCTCACCTTCGAAACGCTGCACCGGGTACATCGGATTTATAGAGTGAAGCTCAATCCAGTTATCACCGTACACAACCTTCTTCACAAGTCCTTCCTCGCCGTCAAGAAGAACAACAGCAAGTGAACCGCTGTCTACACAGTTTTGTTTGTGAACCTGAATTGTGTCACCGTCCTCAATTTTGGGATACATACTGTCCCCTTTTACCTTTATGCAAAGAGTGTTTTCTGCTTCAGCCTGCCCACTCAGATAACAGGGCAAATAGTCCACAATACTGTCATCGGCATGAGCACCAAAGCCTGCAGACACACTTTCATACAGCGGCACAAGAAAAATTCTGTTTTTATCAAGAAAGATTGCATTGCCTTCGATTTTAGTCGAGGGCTTTTCTTTTTTATCTGCTTCTCCGGTAAGATATTGCGGTGAAACATTAAAATGCTCTGCAATTTTGAAAAGCTTATCGGCTGAGAGGGATTTTGTACGACCGCTTTTTAGCTCAGAAAGGGCTGCACGGGTTATTCCTAAATCTTTGCACATTGCTGTGACATTGGTATTATGTTCTTTGCATAATGCTTCTATTTTTTTGTACATTTTTAATATTTGCACTTCCTTTCTTTTGTATAAAGCAAACAAACTTACAGAAATCTGTAAGTTTAATATTGACAATTACAGAATTCTGTAATATAATACAGCCAACAGGACAGCTTGTTGCTGAATGCAAACCTCCTGATTTAACAAGCACCGCTATCTGTCGGCGGTGCCCCTTTCACCCGACGTGAGAAAAAATATTTTCCATATGAAGGCGAAAAGGTGCAGACCAACGCAAAAGGCTGTCCTGCACATTCATTTTAGCATATACAAAAATAGTTGTCAATAGAAAGGAGTAAAAAACATGGCATCACGGTACAACGTCCTTGAAAGGATGAAGGAGAGGGATATTCCTTCAAAGATGGTTATAAAAAAACTTGCAGAAAAGGTGTGGAGTGCAGCCCTGCCGCCTTTAGCAAGGCGGTCAGCGGAAAATCATTTTCAGACAAATCGGAAACTATTGCATGCTTGGCAGATTCGATTGTTACGGAACTTGAAACACGGCTCTGAAAGAAGGAGAAACAATGACGAATGGTGTTTACCCATCGGGGTCAGGTGCTTTTAACTTTGATTGCACACTCATTCCCGATGAGAAAAAAGAAAGACTTGCAGCAGCGACCTATGACTTTATAAAACGCTGTATGGCAAATCCCGAAATCAAAAAGAAAATTGATGAAAGAGCAGCGGAAATTAAACGCTGCCGAACTCAAAACAATGGAAAGAGGAAAAACTATGAGGACAACTTCGGAAACACTGTCAAGTCTGCAAAGTGCGAAGAAATACGAGCCGTCTGAACTTACATACAAGCTTACCGGTAAAAACAGCAAAGGCGGTTATCTTGTTGATGCATACCACAATGACAGACTGCTTATGACTTACGATGCATACTACGACTCCAGAAGGGATGAGTTCAAACTTTATCCTGCAAAGAATCACAGACTGGATTCCCGTACTCCGGGTTACCATAAGATACCAAACAAAATTATAAAATCTTAGAGTTAGGAGATACCAAAGATGGAACAACAAAAAAACAGCCGTCCTGCTGGCACAGGTACGACTGAAACGTGCAAAGCTTGCAAAAAGCAAACCAAACAACACAGGTATTATAACACAGATTTGCCGAAAAATCAAGCGTTTTTTGCATCCGTACTGTGTGTTACTG
>JAZNIM010000053.1:0-19052 GCA_045577475.1 Eubacteriales bacterium
AGACGGCACAATCTCGGCAAAGGAAGCTATATCCTTAGCTGCCAAGATTCTCAATGAGCATCTCAGTCTGTTTATAGACTTGTCAGATGACGCCAAAAAGGCGGAAATTATGGTTGACCGTCAGGAAACCATAAAGGAAAAAGTATTGGAGATGACTATTGAGGAGCTTGACATGTCTGTTCGTTCCTTCAACTGTTTGAAGAGAGCAGGCATCGATACAGTCGAAGACCTCGTGAACAAGACAGAGGACGATATGATCAAGGTGAGAAACCTTGGTAAGAAGTCACTTGAAGAAGTTATTCAGAAGCTTCACTCACTCGGTCTGTCCCTTAAAAAGGACGAGGACTGATAGGATTTGACATCAGTTTAGGCTAATTGCCTTACCACACTCTAATAAGGAGGAAAAGAATAATGCCCGGAACAAGAAAACTCGGACGTACAACAGACATCAGAATGTCTATGCTCAGAGGCCTTGTTACTTATCTGCTTGAAAACGGCAGACTTGAAACAACAGTTTACAGAGCAAAGGAAGTCCGCGCACTTGCAGATAAAATGATTACTCTCGGCAAGAAGAACACTCTTGCTTCAAGAAGACAGGCGCTTGCTTTCATCACCAAGGAAGAAGTTGTTGTTAAGCTCTTTAACGAAATCGCTCCTTCCTATGCCGACAGAAACGGCGGTTACACAAGAGTCCTCAAGATTGGACCCAGACGTGGTGACGGTGCTGAAATGGCAATTATTGAGCTTGTTAAGTAATTAAGTTTATATTTTGGACTGCTTCGGTTGAGGCAGTCCTTTTTTTACGCAATTTTCTATGGAATGTTAATCAAAATCAGATAAATTATTACAAGGAAATCCTGAAAATTGCAACGGCGTTAAATTGATGTAAATTAAGTTTGACAGCGGTTGACAAAAGACGGTGTAAATATATAATATTAGTATATTAAAGTGGAAGTTGCTTCTTGCGGCTTCGGAAAAGAGTACCTTATGACATTGGTAAACAGTAAAAAAATCAGAATATTTACGCTTGTGGCATTAGTTCTTGCACTGGTTCTTGCGGTGGTAAGAACGGTTATGCTTACAAAAATCGTTGAGCCTGATACGGGTCTTTATTCCGTTAATGCACAGTGGGGACATTTTTTTGATGTCGGCGTGCTTGTTGTGCTTGCGGTGCTTATAGTGGTTGGAAAAATACTTTTCAAAAAGCATGATTCGTTTTGTGAGCCTGATTCGGGAAGCACGGTGACGGTTTTTGGTTCGGGACTGTGCGCATTGATGTTTTTCTCGGTGTTCCTTTACGGTGCTTATCTTGTGCTTTTTGCAGAAAACACAGAGGGAACATTTGTACATGAAGCTCTTGTTGCTTACAGAACTCCCATAGTACTTGAAGACGGTAAACAAATCAGAAACGTGGGACCGATTGCTTTCAAGGGAATACAGATATTGATGTGCCTGCCCTGCGGCTTTAATCATTTGCTGATATGTGCAAAGGAAAAAAGAGAAAAGAATATTTCTCACGCCCTTCTTTCAATGAGCGTTCCCGTACTTTTTGCACTTCGTGTAATTGAGGTGTTTATGAGTACTGAAACTCAGATTAATACCTCCCAGCGTTCACTTGAACTTCTTATGCTTTGTGCAATGATGCTGTTCTATATGTATGAATCAAGCTTCCTTACCGAACGTAGTGATGAAGCGGTTCTTAAACCCAAATTCACAAATTATTACATTGCCGCACTTGCGGTGGTTTGTATTACCTGTATTGCGGCGGTTCCGTATCTGTTGGTTTCAATTTTCTGGGTGTTTGATTCAAGCTTCATGGTTATGGATGTGCTTGAATGCTGTGTGATGCTGTATGCTGCGTCGAGAATTATAACGGCAAAGCTTGATTGATTTTTATATTTTAAGGTGATAAAATGAGCGAAAACATTAAAAAAGGCGGTATTTCCGTCGAAACACAAAATATTTTTCCCGTAATCAAAAAATGGCTGTACTCCGATAAGGATATTTTCCTAAGAGAGCTTGTTTCAAATGCCTGTGATGCGGTTACAAAGCATAAAAGACTGGTTTCTCTGGGAGAGGCTTTGTCAAGAGATGAAAGCTACAGAGTGGACGTCATTCTTGATACCGAGCTTAATACACTTACCGTTAAGGATAACGGTATCGGTATGGATGAGAATGAAATTGATAAGTATATCAATCAGATTGCACTGTCCGGTGCTGTTGACTTTATCGAAAAGTATGAGGGTAAGTCTGAGGATGCGGGAAACGGCATTATCGGTCACTTCGGTCTTGGATTCTATTCTGCATTTATGATTGCGGATAAGGTGGAGATTTTCTCACGTTCATATAAGGACGGTGCAAAGGCTGTTCACTGGACAGGTTCGGATGACGGAAGCTTTGAAATGGAAGATTGTGATAAAGAAAGCTTCGGTACCGAAATCGTTCTTCATATAAATGACAGCGAAAAGGATTATGCTACCGAGAGCAAAATAGGTGAAATTCTCGATAAGTTCTGCTCTTTTATGCCTGTTGAGATTTACTATACAACACTTCCCGAAAAAGTAGAGGAAGTCAAGGACGGTGAAGAAGCTAAGGAAAAGGAAGCTCCAAAGCCTGTTAATGACACCACTCCTCTGTGGCTGAAAAAGCCGTCGGAATGTACCGAGGATGAATATAAGGAATTCTACCGCAAGGTGTTTAATGATTATAAAGAGCCGCTGTTCTGGATTCATATAAGTGCGGATTATCCTCTCAACTTCAAAGGTATTCTGTATTTTCCGAAACTTGACAATGAATTCGGTAACTATGAGGGTCAGGTTAAGCTGTATTATAATCAGGTGTTCGTTGCGGATAATATCAAGGAGGTTATTCCCGAGTATATGTTCCTTCTTAAGGGCGTGCTTGACTGTCCCGAGCTTCCTCTTAATGTTTCAAGAAGCTATCTTCAGTCAAACGGCTATGTGTCAAAAATCAGTGCACATATAGTAAAGAAGGTAAGCGATAAGATAAATTCCTTGTTTAATACCGAAAGA
The DNA here is from genome assembly GCA_045577475.1 of Eubacteriales bacterium. Lineage (GTDB taxonomy): Bacteria > Bacillota > Clostridia > Oscillospirales > CAG-382 > UMGS1387. The sequence continues at coordinate 3,033 of JAZNIM010000053.1, forward strand.
GAAAAGCTTGAAGGCTTCTGGCAGGATGTTAAGCCCTTTGCGGAATATGCCTGCATCAGGGATGAAAAGTTCTACGATAAGGTCAAGAACAGCCTGCTTTTCAAGACAACCGCAGATAAATATGTAACTCTTAAAGAATACGCAGAAAATGAAGGCTTCAAGAAGTCGGTTTATTATACAGATGATATTGTAAGACAGTCGAAGTACGTTGGTATGTTCACAAAGGAAAATGTGGATGTGCTGGAATTTGACAAGATGATAGATGTGCAGTTTGTGTCCTTCCTTGAACATAAGCTTATGAGCGAAGATGATGAAAAAATCAAGGATACAAAGTTTGTAAGAGTTGACAGCGGCTTTGCAGATGCTCTTAAAAACGAAGAAGTGGCTAAGGATGAGGGAAAGGACAGTGCTCTTTGTGAATTCTTTAAGGAAACTCTCGGCAAGGGAGATAACCTTAAGATAAGCTGTGACAGCCTGAAGGATGACACAGTACCTGCGCTTCTCAATCTTTCCGAGCAGTCAAGACGCTTTGCGGATATGATGAAAATGTACGGCGGCGGAATGAGTGCTATGGGTATGCCTGAGGAGGAAACCTTGGTGCTTAATACATCAAATGCACTTGTGGCAAGAATATCCGAAAAAATAGGGGATGAGGGCAGTAAGGAACTGTGTTCTCAGCTTGCAAAGCAGGTATATATGCTTGCGCTTGTGGCACAAAGACCTCTCAGCGCAGAAGAGCTTGCTTCGTTTATTGACGAAACCTCAAAGCTGCTTGCGGATAAACTGTAAAATTATGACCGTGGCGGAGTAAAATCCGCTGCGGTTTTTTGCTTTTGTTACAATAAAAACGCCGCAGAAAAAAATTAACATATTAAATTAAGATGGATAATAGGAAAAAATTCAATATGTTGTGCCTGACATAACGAAATAATTGTATATTTAGTAAAAAACACCCGAAAAGTTAAAATGCACAAAATACGTAATTTTTTGCGGAATTGTATTGACTTTTTGCCAATCACAGTATATAATAGATACGTAATTCCATACGTATAACTATGCCCATTTTTAGGTGTGGTTGTGCAAATCTATCTATAAAGGAGTGCAAACCCCATGAAAAAAGCCTTAAGCATTATTTTGTGCTTATCGATGCTCATGACGAGCTTCCCGGTTTCTGTATTTGCAGCACCCGAGATGGCTCCCATCGTCGGTGAAACAATCCAGGATATGCCTGCGGTTGATGTAACCGAAAACGACGAGCAGCAGGAAGAAGCTGACGCTTCAGTGGAAACTGAGCTTGCGGCAGAAGGCACAGTAGCACCTATCAAGGTTCTTCCCCAGAACGGTGCTGTTGTTGACTACAGATACCCTGTTGCATACTACACCTTCGGCAGTGATGTTGAAATCAACGCTGAGGATGTAACACTTGAAAACCTCGGCAATGAAAAAGCCGGCGGTGTTTACTACGACGAAGAAAATAACGCAATCTGGGTGTTCCCCTATGCCTCAAAGGCAATGTACGGTGCACAGGTTGCTTTCGCTGCATGGACTTCAAACATCCTTGCGGCTGACGGCTCTGCGTTGTACTTCCCTGCAGTTAGCTTTACTCTTACTAAAGTAGCTGCAAACGACGGTACCAACCTTGTGCCCTTCGGTAACAACGAATTTGGTTGGACTCCCTTCTACTATGCAGATAGTACAGGCGAGCATACAACCCTGGAATACGTTGATGAAGAACACGGCGGTGCAGCTCTCAGAACGGCTTTAGATGCCGATTCTGCTCAGGAATGGAATCATAACAAGGTTAATATAATCTGGAAGCCCGCTACTACATATAAGGTAAAGTATAGCGTTAAGTTTGCTTCTTACAGCTATCCCGGAACTGTAGCTAAGGACACAACAGTAACTCCCGACTTTGTATATAGGGCAGTATATCTCTGTTCTAACTGCGGTGCTGAAAAGTCAAGCGGAAGCGGAAAGAACTGTACATCTTGCGGTGAGACAGGTACTGTTGCACGTGACCACGATTTATCCTTTACAGACCACACTTATAACACAGATTCCCCTGTTATCAGTCCTACAAAAGGCTGGGTTGACAGAGAATTTGAATTTGCAACAAGAGGCGCAGAGTACATGGTTGAGGAAAATCTCAATGATATGCACTTCTCCATATACTCCAATCCTCCTGCAACAGGCGGCGTAAACTTCTATGTTGACAATGTTGAAATTTACGAAAAGGTAAATATGACATTTGCAGCTGTAGAGGGTAAGTCTGCACTTTTGGCAGATGCACCTGAAACACTTTACGGCTACAACGGCGATAAGGTGACTCTCCCCGTTGCTGCTGATTACTTTGAAGCAGTATCCGAAAACTATGAGGTTTCCGGCTGGACAGACGGTAAGAACGTATATGCAGACGGCACTGAGCTTACAGTAGCAGGCTGCAAGGTTCTCAATCCTGTTCTTGTTCCTACAGGCGAAGCTGTAACTCTTACATTTAAGGTTTCGGACGAAGCTGCAGAATACTACAACGGTCCTGCATCAGTTACTGTTAACAAGGATGAAGTTGTAAACCTTGATGACTACTCCTTCGATACAATCGTTGGTTACGATGTTTACTGGACAGATGCAGAAGGCAATGTTGTTGCAGGTGAATACACAGTAGCAGCTGATGCAACTCTTGCAGCTACACTCAGCTTCAGAGACGGTATCGTGTTTGATAGCCAGGCTAAGGTTGATTCTATTTTGAATCAGGGCGGCGAAACACACGGTAACTGCGACCTTACATATAATGAAGCAAATCAGTCAATGCTCGTAACTCCTAAGGGCTCTTTTGATGCACTTGTTATTTACAGCAATCTTGCTGTTCCCACAGCACAGCATGCTTACATTGACGTTACTCTTGTTAAGAACGACTTGACACCTGTGACAGAAGGTTCTACCTTTGGCGACATTTTCTTCGTTGCCGGCGAAAACACAGGCTGGAGCGGTTCGTACAGAGCAAGCGGCAAGTTCCTGAGTGAAGCTGACAATAAAGTTACATATAGATACAATATGAGCGCTGCTGCCGGCTGGGTAGGTACATGCTCACGTATCAGATATGACGCTTATAACGGTGCAACTCCTTGGGAAGTTTGTGCAATCGAGTTCGTTAAGGACGAGGTTATCGAAAGCGTTGAAATCACAGATGTAACAGCTCCTGCACTCAGTGCAATTCCCGATACAGATGCAACAGTTACCGAAGGCGTTGACTACGTTGTAGACAGCGTTAAGTGGGACTGCGAAAGCACATACTTCGGCGGAAGCACAGCATACACCGTTTCACTTAAGGTTAAGGTTGCTGACGGAGTAATCGGCTGGATGTTCGGTGAAGAAACAACAGCTACAATCAACGGCGAAGAAGCTGTTGTTGTATACGATGCAGAAAATCCCGAAGTTATCTTTGTAGAGTACACATTCCCTGCAACAGAAGACGCTAAGGATATTGAAGTTACAATTAATAATGCTACCGAAATCACCGAGAATAACGGCACTCTTGTTCTCGATGCAACAGTAGCACCCGTGAACCCTGAGGATGAAATCAATCCTACAACAGTTTCATGGGCAATCACAGGCGGCGACGAAGGTATTGCTGAACTCGACGGCAACGTTCTTAAGGCTATCTGGGACGGTACTGTTGAAATTACAGCTACTCCTGACTATAACTCCTCTGAAGCAGTTAAGTTTGATGTTGTAATCAGCAATCAGATTGGCTGGACTGTTAAGTATGAAGCAGGTACAGGTGCAACCGTAACAGGTGTTCCCGAAGAAGAAGCTGCTAAGTATGAATACACAGTTTCCGCAGCTGTTCCTGAAAGAGCAGGCTTCGGCTTTGACGGCTGGTCTCTCGTCCCCGGCGGTACAGAAGCAGTAGACGAGCTTTATGTTGAAGAAGACGTTACTCTCTACGCTATGTGGTCAAGAGGCTCCTTCAAGCTCGACTTCAAGAAGCAGTCTGACCTTGATGATCATACTTCACTTGCTTGTGCTGAAGAAATAACTCTTGATACAACAGGCGACGGTTACCTTACATTCAAGACAACCTCCGGCAGCAATACAGGTGCACAGGCAGCTGACGTTCAGATTTCTACATATAATAAGAGGGGTCTGAGCAATGATGCTGCTGCGAAGAATAAGACTATTCCCATTGATGACGTATCCTCTTACGAAATCAGATTTGCTACTGACTACGCGGGTTCATTCGGAACAGGTCTCTACTTCACATCCCATGACGGTGAAGGCAACTACTACAGCCGTCCTTACGCTTCAGGTGTTCCGGATTACACCTCAAATATGATGGGTCAGTCCGTTACTTACTCAGGCGACATTAACGAGTTTATAACCGTTACATATGATCCCACAGTCAGAAGTGCTTGGAAGGGCTACCTCGGTCACACAAGATTTGACCCCATGCAGGGTGAAGCGGCTGTAGGAAAGACAGTTATTGTTGACTACATCAAGTTTAACGGCGTTCGTGCAGTTGACTATGTTGATGTTACAATGCCTGCTCCCGTTGTTTCTGCAAACGCAGCAACAGCTGAGGACGTTATTCCTACCTCCGATGCATATACAATCGAAAGCGTAGAATGGTCTCCTGCACTTGTAGAAGGCAAGTACTTTGACGATAACACAGCATATACTGCTAAGATTGTAGCTAAGGCAGCTACAGGCTACGTTCTTTCCAATGCTCCTGCAGCAGGTTTTGTAAACGGCGATGAAACTACCATCGAATGTGCAGATGGCGGTCTTGTTGTTACTTACACATTCCCTGCAACAGCAGACCTTCAGGACTTCGAGCTTTACATCGGCACAGTTGATGATACAATCGAAGAAATGATTATCGACGAGCCTTACGGTACTATGGCTCTCAAGCCTATTATCCTCGCAAGCGGCGAAATCACAGATCCCAACTTCACACAGGAAGTTCACTGGTCTGTTTCTGATGAAAAGCTCGCTACAATTGATGAAAACGGCGTTGTTACCGCAAACCTTGACGGTACGGTAACTGTTACTGCACTCTCTAAGTACGATCCTCAGGTTAGCGCAACAGTTGACATCGTACTCACAAATCAGGAACCTGAAAGAACAGTTAAGTTCGATAAAGGCTTTGAAAAGGGTATCATCCTTGGCATGCCTGAGTCTGTAGTTCTTAAGGGTAACTACACACTTCCCACAGATATACTTTCAAGAAGCGGCTACCACTTCGTAGGCTGGACAACAGAACCCGGCGGAGAAGAAATTGTTACTGAAGCATACATTGATGAAGATACAACCTTCTATGCTAAGTGGGATAAGCTCCTTGACAGCGAAGAATTTGATTCAAGCCTCGGAGATCTTGGCGATGTTGCAGGCAGCGGCACCGTAGGTGTTGACAGCAAGACATTCAAGGATGGATGTGCTGTATTGACTTACAACGGTCATGGAGAAGGTATCAAGCTCGAATCAAGACCCGGCATCTTTGACGGCGGCGTAAATACTGCTGACGTTGAATATGTTGAAGTAAGATTCAAGTTCGACCAGCTTGAACTTAACAACAAGGATAAGGTTCAGATTTCCGTATATGTACAGGGTACAAATGAAGACGGCTCAGTTACAACATGGAGCGAAGGCGCAAGAACAAATATGCTTATTGATGAAAGCGAGTTTGACGGCGACGGATTCTACAGACTCAGACTTCCTGCTTCATGGCACAGTGCTTCCTGCTTCAAGGGTACTCTCAATAAGTACAGAATACACTTCAATACTAACAGCTATGCTAAGAAGCAGACCGTAGTTCTTGACTACATCAGATTTGTAGGTAATAACGTTGATAAGCTTGACGTTGAAGTTGCAGCTCCCGAAACAAAGGCTGAAGCACCTTCAACCGGTACTGTTGCTCAGAGTAGCAATGCAATCGTTTCCGATATTACTTGGGAACCTGCACTTCTCGGCGGTATGTTCTTTGACAGTGCAACAGCTTATAAGGCAACCGTAACTCTCAAGGCTGTAGGCAACAACTACATGCCTAACAGCGTTGCAGCTGCTACAATCAACGGTGAAGCGGCTACATTTAAGAGAGTTGACGACAAGACTGCAACACTCACCTATACATTCCCCGAAACAGAGGATCTTGGTGAAATCGCACTTGTTAATCTTACACTCCACGAAATCGGCAACGACGGCGCATCCGTTGTTGAAAAGCAGATTATCGCAGGCGATGACTTTAACCTTGAAAACATTAAGGCTGAAGCAATCGCAGACGGCTACCGCTGGATCGGCTGGTCCGATACAGAAGGCGGCGAAGCAAATACAACCGTTATCAACCTTTCTGAAGACGGCGAATACTATGCAGTATACGAACGAATCGAAGGATTTGACTACGGCAACAAGTATCATACAGAAGGCACAACAGCTAACTTTGACGGCGTTCTTGAAATCAAGGACGGCTGGGCTGTTATGACTCCCGCAACAGCAACAGACGATATTAAGCTTACAACGCCCAAGACATTTGTTAATGCTGCTGACTACGGCAAGATTGAAGTAGTATATGACGGAAGTCTCGAAACAACCGTTAACGGAACTCTTCAGCCTAATAAGTTTGATGCAGGCGAGGTTGTTCCCTCACTCTACTTTGAAACTGAAGAAGGCACATTCGAAGCAACTCTCGTTGAAACTGTTCCTTGCATCGTTGCAAACAGAGTTTCCTATAAGTATGTATACGATATGACTCTCAGCGAAGAATGGGTAGGTACTATCGGTGCAATCACGGTTGATCCTTATAACGGACATCCCGCATGGGCAGTTAAGTCCATCAACTTCGTTAAGAACATTGACATTGAAGAAGCAGCAGTTATTACAGGTCTTACAGCTCCCGAAACTTGGGGTGAACCCGATGTTGAAGCAGAAGTTGAAGGTAACTTTGTAATTGAATCCGTAGAATGGACTCCTGCTCTCAATGACTCAGGTAAGTTCAATCCTGCAACTGCATACACAGTAACAGTTACACTTAAGCCCGCAAGCGGTTATAAGATTGTTACTGAAGAAGCAACAATTGACGGCATCGAAGCTGATGCAGTAATCAATGCAGACGGTACAATGACGGTTTCTTACGAATATGAAGCAACTGCGGCTCTCGTTGATTTCGAATTTACTCTCGAAGATGCAGTAATTGACGTGGCTGACGGCGTTCTTGTTCTTGAACCTACATTTACACCCAGAAACGACGGCGAAGTAGTCCCTGTTACCGATATCATTGTTGAAATAACCGATAACGGTGCCGAAGATAACTGTGCAACAGTTCTTGAAGACGGCTCAATCAAGGCTGTTTATGACGGTACAATCACAGTTAAGGTAACAAGCGTATACGATCCTTCTAAGACAGCAACAATAAATGTTGTTATCTCAAACCAGATTGCTAACTACACAGTTACTTATGTTGCCGGTGCAGAAGGCGTAACAAATATGCCCGAAACCGACTATGCTAAGCTTGACTATAAGCTTTCCGACAAGGTTCCTGTAAGAGCAGGCTACAAGTTCGCAGGCTGGGTTAAGAATCCCGGTGAAACAGCATCCATTACAAAGGATTATCTCACAGGCGATACAACATACTATGCGCTTTGGGTAAAGGGTGTTAACTTCGAGTTTAACGGAGATACACTTCCCAGTATTAATAACCACATGTCTGATAACGGTGTTTACGATGTTGAAAACGGTGTATATACAGTTAACGGCATGACAGGCACAGACCCGATTATTACTTTCAGTGCTGCGGGTCTTAAGGGTTCAGATTACCCCGTAATTGAAGTAAGAGTTAAGTCCAGCGCAGCTACAAACGACCTTCGTGTTTACTACACATCAAGCCTTGTTTCCGGATATACTGAATCCGCAGCATTGGGACTTACTTACAACGCAAAAGCTGATGAGTTCACAACCGTTAGAATTGACATGTCAAGCATGGCAACATGGATGGATGCAGAACTCAAGAGTGTACGTTTTGACCCTGTAAATAAGGCTATTGATTTCTATGAAATCGACTACATCAGACTTGTAAACTATGAAGCATCAGCAGTTGAAATTGACGGTGTTGATGTTCCTGTAGCAAAGGCTGTTGCTGATACGGATGCTGAAAGCCTTACAGATTCCGTTAAGGTAACAGGTGTTACTTGGGAACCTGAGCTTCTCTACGATTACTACTTTGATGGTGATACAGAATACACAGTAGGCGTTACCGTTAAGGGCGGTGCAGGATACTTTGTATCTTCAGCTCCTGCTGTATATACAATTAACGGTGAAGCTGCAGACAGCTACCAGTATAACGAAGAAGACGAAACACTTACTGTCTATAAGACATTCGAAGCAACAGGTGCTATTGACTCCTCCGAAGCTTTTGAAATCACACTTGTAGGTCAGAATGACAGCTTTGAAGATGTTGAAGAATACAGAACAATCTTCAAGGGTGATAAGTTCGCAATCGGCGAATATGCTCCTGCAAATATTCCTGCAGGCTTCCGCTGGTTAGGCTGGACAGACGGTGAAAGCGATGAATTTATTGATGAAATCATCGTTAACGGCGAAGCAACATACTATGCAGTATTTGAGCCCTTCACCGAATTTGACTATGCTAATCCCATGCACTGGGCAGGAACAACAAGCAAGGCAGGCGATGAAGGCATCAGATTTGAAAACGATCTTGCTATTGTTGAAGTTCCTACAAAGAATGTTGACACAGCTCTTATCACTCCCTCAACAAACCTTGTTGCAGGTAACTACGATTACGTCGAAGTATACTACAGTGCAACACACGACGGCAAGGTTGACGGAGTTCAAATGAACAACATCTTTAACGCAACGCTTGTTAATCCTAAGCCTGCACTCAAGTTCTCGGCAGCAGCTACACCTGACAGCTTCGCAGGAAGCGGTACACTTGTTGCAGCAGAACGTGTGATGGTTGGTTCATCCCTCACTTATAAGTATACTTACGATATGACAACATCCAACCTCTGGACAGGTAATATCGGTAAGTTCTATGCAGATCCTTACACAGTAGGTAGCAGCACTTACATTCACACATATCCCGAATGGGCTATCAGAAAGATTGTATTTGTTTCCAATACCTTAGTAGATGATGACATCAAGGTTAGGGTTGATGCTCCTGCAGTTTGGGAAACACCTGCAATTGCAGACAATGTTCGTATTAACGGTCACTACACTGTAGAAAGCGTTACATGGAACGGCGAACTCAATGAAAAGGGTGCATTCCTTCCTGAAACTGCTTACACAGCAGAAATCGTAATCGGTCATGAAACAGGCTACGCAAGCTACAGCCCCGATGCATATGTAAACGGTGAAGCAGTAGAATATGTAGCTAACGAAAACGGCACATATACTATTACCTATGAGTTTGAAGCAACTGATGCTCTTGATGAGGTTGAAGTTGTTATCAGCGGTAGGAATGAAATTACATCTGCAGGCAGATACATTGAACTTGATGGCGAAACAGTAAGCACTTCCGGCAATAAGCTTCCAGTCACCGATGTAACATGGAGCATTGACGATGAAAATGTGGCTACAGTTTCTGCTAACGGTCGTGTATATCCTCTTAGAAACGGTACAGTAACCGTAACCGCAACAAGCGTATACGATCCTGCTGTTTCCGCAGAGCATGTAATTGAGATTACAAACCAGGGCGACCTTTACACCGTAACCTTCAATAAGAATAGCTTTGATAATGTTGAGGGCGTTCCCGAAGCAGTTATGGTAAGAGGCAACTTTGTTCCTGAAGAAGGTACTCTCGTAAGAGAAGGCTACTTCTTCACAGGATGGTCCAAGAATGAAGATGCTCTTGAACCCGATGCATCATTCAATATCACAGAAGACACAGTTCTCTATGCAAAGTGGGCTAAGGGCTATGAATGGAGCTTTGATGATGCTTCCAGTAGTCTTTATGCAAATAGTGGTAGAGTAATAACCTATAATGATGGTATTGCATATTTCAGCGGTGGTAATACAGGAAACAGTGATAGCATAATCATGTCTTCAGACAAGATTGCAACATTGAATTTGTCTACAGCGGATTATTCACAGCTTTCTGCGAAAGTATCTCTTCCTGCGGGTGATATATTTAAAACATATATTCGTTCAACCGATGGAAAAGGCGGTAATTCAGTATGGAGTGAGGCAGCATCCTTGACGATTTCTGGTCTCGAAGCAAACGCTGACAACGAATTTCAGGTAATAACATTCAATGTAGCGGATGTTATGCTTAATAAGAACGGACCGGATTTACTTGATTATCCCACATTCCACACAATAAGATTTGACTCGACAACAAACAAGGGATTGCCTTTAGCTGTTGACTGGGTTAGACTTTACAATAACAACAGAACCGTTAAGTTTGACGGTAACGGCGGTCTTATTCCTCTCTACGACGGTTACGTAGAATCATACAAGCAGAACCTTACAACAGGTGAACTTGCTCTTAGAAGTGTTCCTGTAAGAGATGGCTATACATTCGCAGGCTGGTCTAAGGATGCTTCAAGCTTCGACAAGCTTTATAAGGGTTCATTCACAGTAACGGATGATGTTACTCTCTATGCTATGTGGATACCCGGTAATAATTACTATGATCTTGACGAAGAAACAGTTGCCGGTACAGTTTCCACTGTTGAAGACGGTGCAGCTATTAACGCAGAATCCGGCGAAGACGGTCTTGTTATTACATCCGAAGAGGCTGTAACACCTGTAGTTAAGATTGCAGATGAAACAGTTGTTGACGATGTTAATAAGACATTCGCAATTGCAGTTGAATATGAAATCAGTGAAATCGCTGATGGCACAGTATATCTCTCATATGTTCCCGAAGGCGAAACTGAGGCAGTTCTCGTTCCCATTGCGGAAAATGTTGAGGAATCCTTCGACGGTGTAATCACATATGACCTTAGCGACAGAGCTGATTATACAGGCACAATTACAAATCTTAGCGTTGTATTCCCCACAGCAGTATATGAAAAGCTCGTAGTTACTGAGGCTGCTGTAACAACTGCTGAAAAGGCAGAAAACTTTGGAAACTCCTTCGTTGATTCTTCCAACAAGAAGCCCGCAACTATCGTTAAGGGTGAAGAAGAAGACAGCAGCAGAAAGGAATCCTACCCTGCAGGCAGCGGTTCAATTCCTTCTCATTCAACTTCAACAAGCAAGAAGCCAAACAAGCAGGTAACAGGCGGCTCAACAGGCGGTTCTACAGGCGGAAGCACGGGTGGAACTTCCAAGCCTGCAACAAATGATTACATTACAACCAAGACAAGTGCAAGCGGCGATATCGTATTCGAATTTGATAATGCTGATGACGAAAAGATTGTTAACTCCTACAGACATATGTCTAAGGTAAGCTATTCTAACAGCGTATTCACAATTAAGAATAACGGCAAACCTGCTGATGATAAGGACTCACCTGCATTCTTTGGTCCTAACACCATGAAGCTTGATGCAGCATCGCACAGATATATTATCATCAAGAATAACTGTACCTACGGTGCAGATTCAGTAAGAATTTACTTCACCAAGGACGGCAAGTATTCCGAGCAGCAGGCTGTTAACGGAACTCTCAGTGCCGGTACAATGGGTTACACCGTTGTTGATATGGGAGCAAATTCTGCTTGGAACGGTACAATTACAGGCTTGTTCTACAGCTTCGGTAATAAGGTTGGTAACATCGAAATTGACGCTATCATCTTTACTAACAATAAGAACACAGTTACTAAGTCCGATATTAAGTTCCCGTTCATTAACAGCTTCTCCGCTACAACCTTCTCTGATGTTAAGTCAAGTGACTGGTTCTACGGCGACGTTGAAAAGTCCTACAAGATGGGTCTTATGAACGGTAAGGGCGAAGCAATCTTCGATCCCAGCGGCAACGTAACTCTTGCTGAAGCAATCACCGTTGCTTCCAGAGTAAACGCTCTCTACAACGGCAAGACAATTGCTGATGCGGCAGCAGGTCAGAACTGGTATGATCCTTACGTTGCATATGCAGCAAATGTAGGTATCATTTACGCAGGTCAGTTTGCAGACTATACAAGACCCGCTACAAGAAGCGAAGTTGCAGTAATGTTTGCAAGTGCAATGCCTCAGAGCTGGTTCACAGCAAAGAACATGTTCACATCTATTCCTGACGTTGCTTCCTCTGATGCAGCATACCAGGCAATCCTCAAGCTTTACAACGCAGGCGTAATCGTTGGTGTTGATGATGCGTATAACTTCAATCCTACTGCTAACATTGTAAGAAGCGAGCTTTCTGCAATTATCAACAGAGTAGTTCTTCCTGAAAGCAGAATTAAGGTTTATACAGCAGCCGAGCTTGAAAAGATGACAATTTACCTTGACGCAAATGCACTTGCAGGAATAGCACTTACAGCGTGCGAAGAAAGCAAGCTCGTTCTCAAGGATGGTGCGGCATACGGTAAGTCTAAGGCTATTGACGGTAAGAATCCTGACCCGATTGTAAACATGGGTAAGAGTGTTGTAGGCGATGGCATCGATCCTTCAATCTATAAGACAATCGAAATCGGCATTAAGTACGGTGACGATGTTCCTGCCGGAACAACTGCTAACATCTTCTTCACAACACCTGACATCAGTTGGAGTGAAAAGGCAAGAGTAGATGCTAAGTACGATGGTACTAAGGATGCAAACGGCGTAAGCGTGCTCAAGTTTAACTGTGCAGCTAACGCAAACTGGAAGGGTACAGTTACAAACTTCAGATTTGACCCATTCAGTATCATTGGTGAATTCAGCATTGTTTACGTTAAACTTGTTCCTACTGTAGACTAATTAAATTGAGTCCCGAGGTTAAACCTCGGGACTTTCTATTGCCTATTATAGTAATGTAACATCTTTATTAAATTTTGGATTATTGCATGCATAGGACAGAAAAAAGTGCTAAAATGATACTGAAATTCATAATGAGAGGTAATGAAAATGCTGCTTTTTTATGTTAGACACGGTGACCCGATTTATAATCCGGACAGTCTTACACCCCTTGGCGAAGCACAGGCGGATGCCGTTAGAAAACGTCTTTGTCAGTTTGGACTTGATAAGATATATTCATCCGATTCAAACAGAGCATACCTTACTGCAAAGCCTACGGCTGATTTGCTGAAGCTTGAAATCGAACAGCTTCCTTGGTGTAACGAAAACCTTGCCTATAAGGATTTTGCGGTAAGAGGCGGTCAAAAGGACTCAACTTGGTGCTTTTTTGACTATGAAACAAAACTAAAATTTGTCAAGGAAGAAGTAAGAGCTCTCGGTAAAAAGTGGTATGACCATCCTTTCTTTGAGGGGACAAAATATAAGCAGGGAATTGAGCGAATTCAAACGGAAACCGATAATTTTATGTTGAATCTTGGACTAAGACATGACGGTGAGAACAACGTGTACATCCGAGAAAAGCATGTGTATGAAAGAGTGGCTCTTTTCGCTCACGAAGGCTTTGGTGCGGCGTTTCTTTCATGCCTGATGGACATTCCTTATCCTGAATTCAGCACACATTTTTCCATGACCCATTCCGGTGTGACAGTTATTGAGTTTTCGGAAAATCACGATATTGTTGTCCCCAGGATACTTACCTTGTCAAACGATTCTCATATCTTTGCTGAGCGTCTGCCTCTTAAATATCAAAATCAGGATGCGTTGAGATTTTAGTTAAATTGATTAATTAATGACCATACTGTTGTCTATGTGTTTATATTTTGTGTATTTTATATAAAATTCATACAAAATTAAATTCAAATCCTATAAAAAACTATGCAATTGTAAAAAAGGATTGATATAATGTATAGGAATAATTAAGTTGATTCGTCGAAATCTGCTTAGAAACAGAGGTATTTTTTTATGGAATTTGAAAGCTCCTCACATTTGGCTGAGCGAATGGGAATTAATGTCAGAACTGTGCAGCTTTGGGCTAAAAACGGCAAGCTTCCCGGAGCATATAAGCATGGTCGTGACTGGATGATTCCTAAAAGTGTAAGTGAATATCTTGGACTTTCTCCCGAGCTTGCACAGCTGTGTGAACCGCTGCCCCTTATTAACTCCTCCTTTGAGATTGGTAAGGCAATGGACTTTGTGGAAAGCATTGACAGCAAAGAGGCTCGCTATATAGCAAAAGGCGAGTACTACTATTTTACGGGACAGGCTCAGAAGGCGTGTGAAACCATCGAGAGCTATATACGTGAATGTGATGGCGTGGTTAATGCATCGGCATGGGTTCTTTATGGCTTCTCCTGCATGACCTTGGGCAAAACAAGGATGGCAAAGGTAGTTACGGAGAGCTTGTCGAACACAGTAAACGGTCTTATAGATTCGGATATTCCCGACATGGTTAAGGCGGTATGTGTTTTTTTGTCAAAAACCTCCCGTGTCATAGTAACAAATCAGGATCTTGACGTTCCTCTTAAAAAGTACATCAAGTATCTTACAGGCGGCTTCCGTTCTTTCAGTTGCTTCACTCTTGCACAGGAAGCTTGCTTTAAAGGTCAGTTTGGCAGAGCTTGCGGTATCGCGGAAATGGGACTTGCGCTTTCCGATGCGGAGTATCCGGTTGCCGAAATTCATCTTGAGCTTATTTCAGCCATGGCACATCTGGGACTTAAAGAAGTGTCAAAGGCTTCGGGGCATCTTATTAAAGCATGGGATAAGGCTATGAAGGACGGGTTTGTTCAGCCTTTTGTTGAGCATTTCAGTTCTGTTCAGAGCTTACTCAAGGAATGTGTTGAGGACAGTTATCCCGATGTTTACAATCAAATTGCAGAAACGGCAGCTGTGTTCAGCTCAAGCCGCAGACGTCTTACAAGACGTGATGATTACGACGAAATAAGCAAGCCGTTGACTCCTCAGGAGCTTGCGGTTGCAGTTCTTCTTAATGCAGGCTGCTCCAATGCCGATATCGCCCACGGTCTGGACTTGACTGTTACAGAAGTCAAAGATATTTGCCCCGTTCTATTTATGAAGCTGGGTGTTAACAACAAAAAAGAAATGATGAAATTCTTCGAGCGCTAACTTACTTCTTCTTTTCCGAAAAAGAAGAAGTAAGCAAGTCGGGAACGCCCGACAGCGAATACGTGACCACACCGCAGCGAAAAATCCTGTCACCGATGCCCGACCGCAACTCCGTTTGACCGCCATAAACGCCAGCGGTCAAACTAAGTGCTTCACCAATGGGACAATGAAATAAAAGCCGAGCCTCAAATGCTCGGTTAGCCAAAACGTCCACCAAACAACGGCGGACGTTTTTACTTTTTATATTTCTTTTTTATGTTGAAAGGAGTTTCGGCACTACGGTGTGGAGTTACTTTTTTGCATTGCAGGAGTGTTTCGGAGTCTGCGGACTCCGACCTTCTTTTATCCCGCGATAAAAGAAGGCAAAAACGCTCCGCTCATCGGAAGACTAAATCCTTACGGATTTAAGCCGCGGCGGCTTACTGACAGAAGGAGGCTGAGGATGCCGTCCGTTGACCTCGGCAAGTCGCTCGCTACGCTCGATGGGTTGTAATGCGTTTGGCAGGTACTGCGTTAAACTTAATGTTACTGCTTGGGACACTAAGGGTATAGTAGAATTTTGTGCGTTGATGTTTTAGTATTAGAATACCGGCGGTGGCACATCTCAGTCCAACGCAGAGAATGGGGGATGTGTAAGCAGAAACTCTCCATTAACGCAGAAAGCACCACTATCCGCATGGCGGTCTTAAAAAAAGCTGCCCTTTTCGACCATTATAACAACGATAAAATATCACTTGTGTATCGCAGAGAAAAAAAGACACCTCTTGCCTCGCCACAACAGCAAGTCGCACCGCACCCATAGCCTCCGCGGCGAGGAAGACCTGAAATCCGTAAGGATTTAGTCTTCCGATGAGCGTGCTGTTTTGATACTTTTCCAGAGGGAAAAGTATGACTCGACCTCCGCAGAGGTCGAAACTCCCTGCCAAGCATAAGAGTAACTTTCTGTCCGCAGAC
>JAZNIM010000054.1:0-12616 GCA_045577475.1 Eubacteriales bacterium
TGTTGTTGACCCCGATGATATTGAAACTCTCGAAGACCTTATCGTGGCAGCCGTTAACGAAGCTATCAAAACCGTTGACAGCAAATCCCAGGAAGCCATGAGTAAGGTAACCAGCGGCATCAGCATGCCCGGATTATTCTAACTTACTTCTTCTTTTCCGAAAAAGAAGAAGTAAGCAAGAAGAAAAGAGCCACACACCAACTAAAGTAAGGGCGAAACCATTACCATTGATACTCGATTAGCCGTTTTTGCCGTCAAAGAGCAGGACGGCAAAAACTACGTACCATTCTTGTTCTCCGAAACACATTTAGAAACGGCGACAGCCAAAATAAAGCTTTTGCGGAGCTTTTCTCGAAAAGCGACCGTACCTGTCAGACATAAAACTAACTTATGGAGGAAAATATGAAAGTAGAGCTTTTAGAGCACACTCCCAATCCCGAAAGAGTAATAGCAGCAGCGGCGAAGCTGTGTTATTCTCAGGTAGGAGTTGACGACATATTAGAAAAGATGACTCCCGAGAAATGCGAGAGTTTTATAGAGATGCTTATGAGTCTTGGACACGAGAGTCCCGTTGAGCACGTATGCTTTACTTTTGCAATAGAAGGGGTATCCCGTTCACTTCTTGCACAGCTTACAAGGCACAGGCTTGCCTCCTACAGCGTGCAGAGTCAGAGATATGTGGGAAAAGAGAATTTTGACTACATAATTCCTCCCGAAATCGAGGCTGTACCCGAGGCAAAAGAGCTTTTCATAAAAGCAATGGAGAGCGACAGGGAAACCTACAAGAAGCTTAACGAAATTCTGTCCGCAAAGCACAAGGAAGAAATGATAAGCGGCGGAATGGATGAAAAGACAGCCGACAAAAACTCCAAGAAGAAGGCGCAGGAGGATGCAAGATATGTGCTGTCCAACGCTTGCGACACAAAGATTGTTATGACAATGAACGTAAGAAGCCTATACAACTTCTTTGCGTTAAGAACCTGTTCCAGAGCACAGTGGGAAATCCGTGCACTTGCAACTGAGATGTTAAGGCTTGTAAAAGGTGTATCTCCGCTGTTGTTTAAGAACGCAGGACCTTCCTGCGTAAAGGGCGGTTGCAAAGAGGGAGAAATGACCTGCGGCAAGGCAAAAGAGATGCGAGAAATGTTCAAAAATCTCTGATTAAACTTTAAAAACTTCAAAGGACGGGAAAATCATGGGTTTTCTTATTACTATAGAAGCACCCGACGCTTCGGGAAAGGCAACTCAAACAGAGCTTTTGCGCAAAGCTCTTGAACAAGACGGCTATACTACATACAAGTTTTCCTTCCCCAATTACGGCAGTGATGCCTGCAAGCCTGTAGAGCTTTATCTTGGCGGTGCACTTGGGGACAAAGCATCTGATACGGGTGCGTATGCCGCATCGGTGTTTTTTGCGGTGGACAGATTTTTCTCATACAAAACACAGTGGGAAAAACTGCTTAGCGAGGAAAATACGGTGGTTGTGCTTGACAGATATACCACATCAAATGCGGTGCATCAGATTTGCAAGCTCCCTGAAAATGAATGGGAGGAATATCTGTCATGGCTGTATGACTTTGAATTTAACAAAATGTCCCTTCCCGTTCCCGATATTACAATAGCACTTGACGTTGAGCCTGAGGTTTCCAAAAAGCTATTGGATAAAAGAGCAAAAGAGGACGCCTCTCATAAGTCGGATATACATGAGGCTGACAGCGAGTATCTTAAAAAATGCTACGAAGCAAGCAAGTATGCTTCGGAAAAGTGGGGCTGGAAGCGAATTCAGTGCTGTGACGGCGGCAATATGAAGACCCGTGAGGAAATTCACGGCATGATTTACAAGGCTGTTACGGACAAAATGAAAGGAAATGAGTAAAATGGTATTACTTTTTCTTGCAAACGGTTTTGAAGAAATAGAGGCACTTACACAGGTGGACTATTTAAGGAGAGCAGGCGTTGAGGTAAAAACTGTTGGTCTTAACGGCGAATTTGCCGAAGGAACACGTAAAATAATCGTTAAAGCAGACAGCGTAATAGAAAACGTTGAATATACAAAGGATGTTGACATGGTAATTCTTCCCGGCGGACTTGGCGGCATGAACGCAATCAAGTCAAGCGAAAAGGCATGCGACATCATTATGAAGGCTGTAGATAGCGGAAAATACGTTGCGGCAATCTGTGCTTCTCCAACGGTTCTTGCACATCTGGGACTTCTGAAGGGCAAGGAATGTATCTGCTATCCCGGTATGGAGGATGAGCTTGTTGCAGGCGGCGGCAAGGTTGTAAGCAAGGCTGTTGTAACGGACGGCAAGATTATAACGGCACGTGCTGCAGGTGCTTCAGAGGAATTTTCCTTTGAGCTTATAAGGCTTCTTTGCGGTGACGAAGTAAAAGAACAGATACGTAAGAGTATCTGTGCAAGATAGGTTACAGCATGACTACCGAAGAAATACGTGCTCTTAAAAGAAAGCTGAGAAAACAGCTTAAAGATAAGAGAAAAGAGCTTGATAAGGATGAAAAAAAGCTTCTTGACGGCAAAATCACACAAAACATCCTGAACAGTGTAAGCTATAAATATGCGGATGCTGTTCTTATGTTTTATCCAACCGAAAACGAGATTGACATAAAGGAAGTTTTTTCAAGGGCAAAAGCAGACGGCAAAAGGGTTGCTTTTCCAAGATGTGTGTCAAAAGGAATGATGAAGTTCTATTTTGCACAGAGCGAGCAAGACTTTGAAAGAAGCTCATACGGCATCTTGGAACCTAAAGAAGGCTGCGAGGAGTATAACGGCGAAGCATATCTTCATCCTCTTTGCGTTGTTCCCTGTCTTTGTGCCTGTCACGACGGCAAGCGGCTTGGCTACGGCGGAGGATTTTACGACAGATTTTTGGCATCCTTTGGGGGCATATCCATGTCGGTGCAGTATGAGGGTTTTATTGTGGATGACCTTCCCTTTGAAAAACGGTATGATAAAAAAACGGATATAATTGTAACGGAAAAGGCGGTGTATGTGGTTGGCGAGAAATAAAAAGTTTGCAAAGCTCGGTATAAATGAGAAGTATTCTGCAAACAACGAAGGCGTTGAATGCGATGATGCCGAAATAAAACAAAACGGCGAAAAGAATGCCGACAGTCCTTCCGAAAAATTTACATACATCAAAACCAAACGCAAAGTCAAGAGCAATGAGAAAAACACCGAGAGGGATATTCCGAAGGCTCCTTCTGCACCTGTAATTCTGGCATTGTGCTGCCTTTGCCTGTCATTGGCGGGAGCGTTTCTTCTCAATGCGGATTTTGTTTACGGATTGTCCTCAGCAATGCAAAGTGTTGTAAAGGCGGCGATAAGTGTCTGCGTGTATGTAATTCCTGCCGTAGTGTATGTGCTTTTCAGAAAAAACGGCACGCTTTATAACATAAAAGGCTGCAGTGTTGGATATGCCCCCTTTGTTCTTGTGAGCCTTGGACTTGTAGTGTGTGCTTCGGCACTTCAGAAGTACATAATTGCCTATGTTTTTTCCTACAGAGTACCGGTGGGCGTGGAGGAAGGAAATCTTTTTGCGGCAATACTTGTGGGGGCACTTGTTCCTGCGGTGTGTGAGGAGTTTCTGGTAAGAGGCATATTGCAGTATGAGTTTTCAAAATACGCAGGAGGCTTTGGCGGTGTGCTGTTTTCGGCACTTGTCTTTACCTTGCTTCATTTTGACTTACAGTTTTTCGGCGTGTACTTTGTGGCGGGAATTGTCCTCGGTACGTTGACGCATGTTACAAGGTCTGTGCTTCCTGCAATGCTGGTGCACTTTCTCAATAATACATTCTCAATAACGCTTTCAGACAGACTTACCTTTGTGGCACTTGAAAGAATCGGCGGAACGCTGCTTATAATTGTGCTTGCGGCGGTGTGCTTTGTCCTTCTTGCGGCAATGCTTCAGATGATGGAAAAAATCAGCACCAGAAGAGCGGTGTACTATCTCAAGGGCGGTGAGAAGGAAAAGAGCGAGAGCACTGCCAAGAGCATCTACAACGGCAAGGAAAAGGAGGATATTCTTTTCTTTACGGCGGAAAAAGGCAGAACGGTAATAAAAACCGCAAAGCTTTTTATCAATGCTTTTTCCATAATTTGTTATGTGATTTTTGCAGTAGTGGTGATAGCTGCACTTTAGAAAATTTTGTCAAAAAGCCGAAAAGCAAAAAAGTGCTTGACAAAACCGCCTCTCTGTGATAGAATGATAGCAATAAAAGGCTGTTGCAACTGACGGACTCAGGGTGGATGACCACCGGGAAGCGACGGCAATATCTATAAGTCGACCGTCTGGGCAGCCTGAATTTTTAGGCTGTCCTGTTTTTTTGCTGTTTTGACACCTTTAGGAGGATTATTATGACAACCTGCATAAAAAGCGCATGTCTTTACGGTATAGACGGTTTCATTGTAGACGTTGAGTGCTACAATTCGGGGCATTTTGGCAAATTTGAGCTTGTGGGACTTCCCGATGCCGCTGTTAAAGAATCCCAGTCCCGTATAAAAGCGGCAATAAAATCAAGCGGAATAGAATATCCCACATCTTCAATCACGGTAAACCTTGCACCCGCTGACAGAATCAAGCAGGGTACGGCGTTTGACTTGGCAATTCTTCTGGCAATGCTAAAGAGCAGCATTTTGCTTGACCTTGATACACAAGGCAAGTGCTTTGTTGGAGAGGTTTCGCTGACAGGCGATTTGCGACCCGTAAACGGCGTGCTTTCAATGGCACTGTGTGCAAAGGAAGAAGGAGTTTCCGAAATCTATGTTCCCTTCCATAACGCAGAGGAAGCGGCGGTGGTT
This sequence comes from Eubacteriales bacterium, assembly GCA_045577475.1. GTDB lineage: Bacteria > Bacillota > Clostridia > Oscillospirales > CAG-382 > UMGS1387. The sequence continues at coordinate 4,820 of JAZNIM010000054.1, forward strand.
GACGGAATTGACGTGTACGGTGTTAAGAATGTGTGCGAGCTGATAAATCATCTTCGAGGCACAGAAAAAATCCCAAAGAAAACCGTTGATATGCAAACCCTTTTTGAAGAAAGCTTCAATTGTATAAATGACATGAGTGAGGTCAAAGGGCAGGAAAACGCAAAAGCGGCTCTTGAAGTGGCGGCGGCAGGAATGCACAATGTACTTCTTATAGGTCCTCCCGGTACGGGAAAGAGCATGCTTGCAAAAAGACTTCCCGGAATTCTGCCTCCAATGAGCTTTGAGGAAGCTGTTGAAACAACGAGAATTCATTCGGTGTCGGGACTTTTGCCTGAGCATAAGAGCCTTGTTACGGTGCGTCCCTTCAGATCGCCTCACCACACAATGTCGGCAATCAGCCTTGTGGGCGGCGGAAGAATACCTGCACCCGGGGAAATGAGCCTTGCTCATAACGGTGTGCTGTTTCTTGATGAGCTTCCCGAATTCGGCAAGGACTCAACCGACGGACTCCGTCAGCCTATAGAGGACGGCAAGGTGACAATAACAAGAGCAAGCGGAAGATATGATTTTCCCAGTAAATTCATGCTTGTATGTGCAATGAATCCTTGTAAGTGCGGTTTTTACGGTCATCCCGATAAACAATGTACCTGCTCACCCATTATGAGAGAAAAGTATCTTTCAAAGGTGTCGGGTCCCATGCTTGACAGAATGGATGTGCAGATTGAAGTGGGGTCACTTACCTTCGGTCAGCTCAGTGATAACACACCTGCTGAAAAGAGCAGTGATATCCGCAAAAGAGTTGTTGCTGCCCGTGAAATGATGATGAAGCGTTATGCGGGAACGGGAATTTACGCAAATGCCCACCTGACTCCTGCCATGATTAGAGAATACTGTGTGCTTGACCAACAGGCACAGCTTATTATGAAAAGCGCCTTTGACAGGCTGGGTCTGTCGGCTCGCGGCTATGACAGAATTTTAAAGCTTTCAAGGACGATTGCTGACCTTGACGGCAGTGAAACTATCAAAAAAGAGCATGTGGCAAGAGCTGTTCAGCTTCGCAGTCTTGACAGAAAATATTGGCAAAACTGAAGTTGTAAATGATAAGTGAATTTTAGCTTTTAAAATGAGCAAAAACCACGTAAACAGGCGGTTTTTATCAAAATGCATAAAAATAAAAAGTTAACATTTTAATTACACAAAAACCTCTTGATTTTATAATTATTCGCATTTGAAACAAACGTTTTGATTTACATAATAATTGTGGAAAACCATCGCTTTAACCCAATTGAATTGTGGAAAACTCGGTGGATAATGTGTAAAACTTACGTGAAAAAACCTTGATTAAGTTGATTTTACGGGGTTTTCCACCGACGACGCCTTTCTTCGACAAAATCGGCACAGGGGGCAAGAACAAAATATTATGTAAATCAAATTACACCGTCATCCGATGTATAAATATGCATATACATTGAATAATATACAAAAAATCAATATCATATAAAAGGAGCGTGTCAATATGCTTACAGACGCACAAATTGCACAGAGCACCGTTATGGAACCCATAACAAAGGTAGCAGAATCCATTGGCCTCGACAGCGAAAAATTAGACCTTTACGGAAAGTACAAGGCAAAGCTTTCAGGTGAACTTCTTGACGAAATCGAAAAGAGCGGCAAGAAAGGTAAGCTCATTCTTGTTACAGCCGTAAACCCCACACCTGCAGGTGAAGGAAAGACAACCATGTCCATCGCAATCGGACAGGCACTTGCAAAAATCGGCAAAAAGGGAATTCTTGCACTCCGTGAGCCTTCTCTCGGACCTGTATTCGGCATCAAGGGAGGAGCTGCAGGCGGCGGATATTCTCAGGTACTTCCCATGGAGGATATCAACCTTCATTTCACAGGCGACTTCCATGCTATCACAACATGTAACAATCTTCTTTCAGCAATGATTGACAACTCCCTTCAGCAGGGCAATCCTTTGGGTCTTGACCCCAAGAGAATTTCTTTCAAGCGTGTTCTTGACATGAACGACAGAGCACTGAGAAAGGTTGTTATCGGCTGCGGCGCAAAGGCTGACGGCGTTATGCGTGAGGAAGGCTTCAACATTACAGCGGCTTCCGAAATCATGGCGGTTCTCTGTCTTGCAGAAAGTACGGAAAACTTAAAGGAAATGCTTGGCAACATCCTTGTAGGCTACACATATGACGGCAGAGCCGTATTTGCAAGAGAGCTTGGTGCTGTAGGTGCTATGGCAACAGTCCTTAAGGATGCAATGAAGCCTAACCTTGTTCAGACAATCGAGCATACACCCTGTCTTGTACACGGCGGTCCATTTGCAAATATCGCACATGGCTGTAACTCCGTAATTGCTACAAAGGCAGCTCTCGGTCTTGCTGATTACGTTGTAACGGAAGCAGGCTTCGGTGCAGACCTTGGTGCAGAAAAGTTCCTTGACATCAAGTGCCAGAAAGCAGGCCTCAGTCCCGATGCAATCGTTCTTGTTGCAACAGCAAGAGCACTCAAGTACAACGGCGGTGTTGCAAAGGATGACCTTAAGAACCCCAATGTTGAAGCACTCAAGAAGGGTGCATGCAACCTTGAAGCACACATTGACAACCTCAAAAAGTACAATGTTCCTCTTGTAGTATGTATCAACCATTTCTATGCGGATACCGATGAAGAAGTTGCGGCTATCAAGGAAATAGCAGAAAACAAGGGTGTTAAGGCTATTGTATGTAAGGGCTTTGCAGAAGGCTCAAATGGTGCAACTGAGCTTGCAGAGGAAGTTGTAAAGCTTGCAGACAGCGGCAAGGCAAACTTCACACCTCTTTACAACTTTGACATGCCCATTAAGGAAAAGATGGAAAAGGTTGCAAAGGAAATCTACGGTGCGGCAGCTGTTAACTTTGATGCATCGGCACTCAAGACAATCAAGGAAGCCGAGGAGCTTGGCTTTGGCAAGTACCCTGTTTGTATGGCAAAGACACAGTACTCGCTTAGCGATGACATGAAGGCTTTGGGCAGACCCACAGGCTTTACACTTAATGTAAGAGAAGTAAGAATCAGCTCGGGTGCTGGCTTTATTGTTGCACTTACAGGTACAATCATGACAATGCCGGGTCTTCCCAAGAAGCCTGCTGCAGAGTCTATTGACATTGATAATGACGGTATTATCACAGGTTTGTTCTAATTGTAAAATGTGAGTTTTTCACAAGGCGGTGATTTTATGGAAGAAAAAATGGAATATGTGTCAAATTGCGAGGAGGACACCGAAAGAATAGGTGCTGAATTTGCAAAGCGGCTGAAAAAGGGTGATTTTGTTGCCTTTTACGGAAACCTTGGAAGCGGAAAAACCGCATTTGTCCGCGGTGTGGCATCTGTTCTTTGCAAGGGTGCTCACGTTTCAAGTCCCACCTATGCAATTGTCAACGAATATCTCGGTGACATTGACATTTTCCACTTTGACCTTTACAGGATTACCGATGATGACTCTCTCTATTCAACGGGCTTTTACGATTATTTCGACAGAAACGGCGTAATTTTCACCGAGTGGAGCGAAAACATAGAATTTGCTCTCCCCGAAAACAGATACAATGTAACTTTTGAAAAAACCGGTGAAACCTCCCGCCTAATAACCCTTACTTCTTCTTTTTCAGAAAAGAAGAAGTAAGCAAGAAGAAAAGTGATTAGCACCTACCAAAAATAATTTGATATTATTGTCTTAGATGCTCGATTATCCGCCCGTGAGTCAAACAACGACTCACGGGCTGCTTTATTTTCGTAAAAGAAGAAGTAAGCAGTCGGGAACGCCCGACTGCGGTGACGTGACCATACCGTAGCGAAAAATTCTATCACCAATGCCCGACCGCAACCCCGTTTGACCGCCATAAACTCCAGCGGTCAAACTCTGTGCTTCACCTTTTGAATAACAGAATAAAACTGTGCTTCAAATGCTCGGTTAGCCAAAACGTCCACCAAATAACGGCGGACGTTTTTACTTTTGGTAATGCAGTGAACTCAAAATCTCATTTCTGTCCTTAGCAGAAAGAAACAGCGCAGTTCCAAATCCTCGCACTATAGTCCATCGAGCGTAAGCGAGCGATTTGCCGAGATGCTCAGGCGGCGTCCTCAGCCTCCTTCTGTCAGTAAGCCGCAGACAGCGAAATCTACCGCATTATATAAAACCAATAAAAAGCAGATGCTAAAAAGCACCTGCTAAAATTCAATATCCTTTAAGATACCAACACCCGACCCAATGGGAAGCCCCATCTTAATTCTCTGCAAATATGCGTTCTGTAACGAGGTTTTACAGGGAAGCTTTTCAATATCTTGAAAATCAACCCGTCCGAAAACATGGTAAAGCTCTGTGTAGTCGTAAGTTTCTTCCATGGAAACGATATTAAAGTCGCTTACAAAATCAAGAATTTTGCTGTCACATGACAGCATTTTTTTGTGCTCGGGGTAGAAAAGCCAACTGTCACCTATTATGGGGTACTTGCCGAAATACTTTCTTGCAAGCCTATATGAGTCAAAGCGCTTTTCTCTCGACAAATCAACACCGTCGGGAGCATGAAGATATACGGCTTTTTTGTTGTTGTAGCTTCCGTAGCCGTACTCAAAAATTCCAAGACGTAATACGCTTCCTCTTATGTGGTTTGCCGCAAAATGATAGTCATATATGCCGTGTTCACCGTTGTATTTTTTGTACTCACGGGAGTATTCAGCTATTCGTTTAAAGGTGTCAAAGAAGATTTCCTCGGACAGCCGCATTTGTATGTACAATTCATGGGATTTTTCGGCAAATGCGGTGTATAAATATAAAAACAGACGTTCCGGAGGAATATTCTTACTTTTTGAAATTTTCTGTGCCGCACTGTAAAAGCCGGCAGGATAAAATCCGCCTTTGAAATATGGTATTTTGCCGTTTTGAGTATCTTCGTAAAACAAATCCCATAGTTTTGTAAGCTCGGTTTCATCAAGGACACTAAAAGTCTTGTTGACAATGTTGGCATCAAGTCCGCTTTTTTCGCAAAGACGGCTGTAAAATTCAGGACTGTGCATTATCAGCTCTCCTTTGTCCACAGCAGCTTTCGGCAATTAAAGCAGCGGTTATAGGATGCATCCTCAAGATTTCCGCAGTGTATGCAGGGAAGCTTGCCTTCATACTTGGCTTTGTCGTGGCATAAGGGATACTTTTCTCCTTTTATCACGGTAACAGTCAGACCTTTCTGATAAAGCTTATGAAGTGCTTGTGAAAGAAAAAGCTTTTTCTTATGCACCTTTCCTTTTTCATCTGTAATAAACAGCGTTCCCTCCAATGCGGCGGCGTAGTATATACGTCTGCCTGCAAAGTGGCTTCTGACCTGCTTCTTTTTGTATTTTATATCCGTAATCTTTCCGAAATAGGTTTTCTCGGTGAAAAGTCTGTAAGGTTTAAAAAGCTTCCATGCTGCAAAAACCAGCACTATCGGCAGAATATAAATTCTCGGATTTTTTATTGAAAAATCCACATAAGCAAGACTGAAGTACCTGACTGCCGCTTCAATCCAAACTGCAATCCATATAACTGTCGCCGCAAAGCAGAGATATACCTTGAACATTCCCCTTGACAGGAATGGAACTTTTTCGCTGTAAAGACGAAGGAGATGCCTATGCTTCTCTGCTTCGTATTCAGAATGGAAAGTCATAACACATCTCCTTTATAATCAGTTTATTCCGAAATAGATCATAAGCACCTGAATATCCGAAGGACTTACTCCCGAAATTCTTGATGCCTGACCGATGCTTGTAGGCTTTATTTTTGAAAGCTTCTGCTTGGTTTCCGCACGTATACCCGTAATCGCAAAATAGTCGGTATCTTCGGGGATTTTCTTGCTTTCAAGCTTTTCAAAACGCTTGGCATCACGAAGCTGACGCTTAATATATCCGTCGTACTTGACCTCAATTTCCACCGCTTCCTTGACTTTTGGCGGAAGATTGTCGGGGCGGTTTTTGTCAACGGGTGCAAGACATTCGTAATCAAGCTCAGGACGTCTTAAAAGCTCTGCCATGCTTATGCCGTTTGTGATGGGTGTTGAGTCGTGCCGGTGTAAAATTTCAAGAAGTGCTTGAGAAGGACCTACGTGCACGCCGTTTATTCTCTCCACCTCGTCCTCAATCATCTGCTTTTTTTGGAGGAATTTTTGGTATCTTTCCTCGCTTATAAGTCCTATCTCATAGCCGATTGGTGTCAGACGTCTGTCCGCATTGTCCTGACGGAGAAGAAGCCTGTATTCCGAACGGCTTGTCATTATTCTGTAAGGCTCGTTTGTTCCTTTGGTAGTAAGGTCGTCAATAAGTGTTCCGATGTAGGAAGAATCTCTTGACAGCGTGAAAGCCTCCTGTCCGTTAATTAAGCGTGCTGCGTTTACACCTGCAACAAGACCCTGTACTGCCGCCTCCTCATAGCCGCTTGTGCCGTTGAACTGACCTGCACCGAAAAGTCCCGGAAAGTCCTTGAATTCAAGACTGGGTTTCAGGGCAAGAGGGTCGCAGCAATCGTATTCAATGGCATAACCTATACGCATGACAACGGCGTTTTCAAGTCCTTCAATGGAGTGAAGCATTTCAAGCTGAACATCCTCGGGAAGGGATGAGGAAAAGCCTTGCAGATACATCTCCTTTGTGTCAAAGCCCAAAGGCTCGATAAAAAGCTGATGTCTTGTTTTGTCGGCAAACCTCATAACCTTGTCTTCGATACTCGGGCAGTATCTTGGACCAACTCCCTGTATTTTTCCCGAATACAGCGGAGAACGGTGAATGTTATTACGTATAATCTCATGAGTTTTTTCATTGGTATAACATACATAACAGGGAAGCGGCTTGAGATTTTCAAGAAAATTCTCAGTTTCACTTGAAAAATGCTCGGGATTTTCGTCGGAGTCCTGACGTTCAAGATTTGTGTAGTCGATGGAGTCGGCATGAATTCTCACGGGAGTTCCCGTCTTAAACCTCATCATGGGAACGCCAAGATTTAGCAAGGCTTGTGTAAGTCCTTTTGCGGGGAACATGCCGTCGGGACCTCCCTCAAAGCTTACGTCACCCACAATTATTCTTCCTTCAAGATATGTACCTGTGGACAGAATAACACATTTAGCCTTCCAGACAGCCTCATATTTGGTAACACAAAGCCACTGTCCGTCATCGCTTCTCTTTAAGTCCACAATTTCTGCCTGACGCAAAGTGAGGTTTTGTGTGTCCTCAATCACCTTTTTCATGAGAACCTTGTACATAGACCTGTCAGCCTGCATACGCAGCGAGTGAACGGCAGGACCTTTGCCTCGGTTGAGCAGACGTGACTGCATGCAGACCTTGTCTGCAACCTTACCCATTTCACCGCCCAATGCATCAAGCTCACATACAAGGTGTCCCTTGCCGCTACCGCCGATTGAAGGGTTACAGGGCATGTTGCCCACTGCATCAAGATTTATTGTAAAAAGTACCGTTTTGCATCCAAGACGTGCCGCTGCAAGTGCCGCTTCAATGCCTGCATGGCCTGCGCCAACAACGGCTACGTCGATGCTTCCTGCAAAATATTCCATGTATTTTTCCTTCCGCCCTTATTTATCGGCGAATAAAATATGTGTTCTTGTGATTTCGTAATCCTCGCCTATTTCAAGTCCCGATTCACGCAGGGAAACAAGAACAAGGTCGGGGTTTAAGTAGTTTTCACCGCTTGCGGCAAGTGTGAGGTAAATTGTTGTTTTGCCGCCCTCACAGTCTGCGTCAAAGTCGTGGATAAGACTTTTTATGTCAAGC
>JAZNIM010000055.1:0-4755 GCA_045577475.1 Eubacteriales bacterium
CGGCAGATCTTTAAAACTCAAAGGCGTATGTGCACATCAGGACTGCGGACTTATGGGTAAGGCAGTACCCGATAATGTGCAAAGATACAGAGCAAGGCTGATAAAGGAAATGGGTGCAAACGCCTTCCGATGCAGTCACTATCCTCATCCAGAAAGCTTTATGGATGCACTTGATGAGCTTGGAATACTTGTAATGGACGAAACAAGATGGTTTTCTTCAGCCGAGGATTATATGAACCAGCTTGAAATGGTAGTAAAGCGTGACAGAAACAGACCGAGTGTGATTATATGGTCAGTAGGAAATGAAGAACCGCATCACACAACCGAAGAAGGCAGAAGAATATGCAAAGCAATGATGAGCAGAGTCCGAAAGCTTGATAATAGCCGATATGTTATTACCGCCGTAACCCATTCTCCTGATGTTGCAACGGTATACGATGAGCTTGACCTTATCGGGGTAAACTATAACTGGGGAAAATATGACGGCATACATGAAAAATATCCCGATAAGCCCATTGTTTCCTCTGAATGCTGTGCAACGGGAACAACAAGAGGCTGGTATGATGCTGACAGCACAGAGCGTGGATATGTGTGCGGCTATGACCACGATGTTAATGATTCCTTTGTTTCAAGAGAAAAAACCTGGAAGTTCATATGTGAGAGGGAGTGGCTGTGGGGAGGCTTTCAATGGGATGCCTTTGAGCACAGAGGTGAAACGGTGTGGCCGAGGCTTTGTTCGGTATCGGGTGCAATTGACCTGTTCCTGCAGAAGAAGGATGCCTTTTACCAGAACGTGTCCCATTGGACGGATGAGCCTATGGTTCACCTGCTTCCTCATTGGAATTTTGAGGGCAGGGAAGGCGAGACTATAAAGGTGTTCGCTTACACCAACTGTGATGAGCTTGAGCTGTTTCTTAACGGTAATAGCCTTGGAAAAAAGCAAATAGAAAAATACGGTCACGGCGAATGGCTTGTGCCTTATGAAAAGGGAACACTGTCGGTAAACGGCTATAGAAACGGAAAAATTGTCTGCACCGATGAACGCAAAACAACAGGAAAAGCCGTGAAACTGAATCTTGTGCTTGATAATAAAGGCATATGTGCAAACGGCAGAGATACGGCGATAATTACCTGCTATTGTACCGATGAAAACGGACTTGAAGTGCCGACAGCCTCACCCTATGTCTGTTTCAACTGCAATGAGTACGGAAGGATTATCGGAACAGGCTCGGATATTTGCGACCATAATCCTGTTAATGAGCCGAGCAGAAAAATGAGGGCGGGACGAATTACCGTTGCACTGCAGGCAGGAATAAATAAAGGAACACTGAAGGTATACGCAACTGCCGAAGGATTGGCAGACGGCATGCTTTCAATAGAGCTTGAATAAACGGCAAAACATAACTCCCCGAACGGAAAATAAACGTTCGGGGAGTGCTTTTTGTTATTTATTTATCTGTCACCGATAGAGGTGTAGTCTTTAACCTTGTAAATAGTCTTGTAAGCAGGACGCATAATCTTGCCGCCTGTGAGTAATTCCTCAATTCTGTGAGCACACCATCCTGCAACACGTGCGGAAGCAAATAAAGGTGTGTAAAGCTCGGAGGGAATACCCAACATTCTGTAAATAAGACCTGAGTACATGTCAACGTTTGCACACATTGCCTTGTCGTTGTCACGTACCTCCTTGAATACAGCGGGTGACAGAGCCTCAATTTTCTGAAGAAGGTCAAATTCCGACTTGAAGCCCTTCTTTTCTGCAAGGGAGGCTGCATGCTTTTTGAGCACAACTGTTCTTGGGTCGCTCTTGGTGTAAATTGCATGACCCATACCGTAAATAAGACCGCTGCCGTCACCTGCTTCCTTGCGTAAAATCTTTGCAAGATAAGCACTGACCTCATCATCGTCGTTCCAGTCCTTGACGTTTTCCTTGATTTCCGAGAACATGTTTTCAACCTTGATGTTGGCGCCGCCGTGCTTGGGACCCTTGAGAGAGCCTATGGCAGCACCTATAGCCGAATATATGTCAGTATTTGCACTTGTTACAGTACGGCAGGTGAAGGATGAGTTGTTACCGCCGCCGTGCTCTGCATGAAGCACAAGACAAATGTCAAGAAGTCTTGCCTCGTCCTCGTCAAAGGATACGTCCTGACCGAGAATTCTCATGAAGTTCTGAGCCGTTGCAAGACCTTCCTTGGGTCTGTGAAGAAGAAGGCTGTCCTGATCGAAAATGTGCTTTTTGACAGAGTATGCATGTGCCGCAATGACAGGAAGCCTTGCGATAAGCTGAATACTCTGACGAAGCTGGTTTTCAATAGACATATCTTCGGGATTTGAGTCATATGTATATAATGAAAGAACGCTTGACTGCATCTTGTTCATGATGTTGGGACTGGGTGCACGCATGATAACATCCTCGGTAAAGTTCTGAGGAAGGAAAGAGTATGCGTTTGTCAATGCCTTGAAGGACTCAAGCTGTTCAGCCGTGGGAAGAAAACCGAAAAGGAGAAGAAAAGCAATTTCCTCATAGCCGTATCTGTTTTCTTTGGTGTAGCCGTCGATAAGATTCTGAACGTCGTAGCCTCTGTAAAGAAGACGACCTTCATCGGGCATTTTTTCGCCTTCATAAAGAATGTATCCGTGAACAAGTGCAATGTTGGTAACACCTGCCACAATACCCGAGCCGTCAAAGTTACGCAGACCTCTTTTAACGTTTGCACTTTGAAAAGCCTTGGGATTTATGGCATAGCTTTCCTTGCACATTTCGGTAAGCTGCTTCAGTGAATCGGGGTAATTATCTGTAAACATGGCTGATTTCCTTTCTGGAGAAGACTGTTCGGATATAATCCATTTTAAAAGTATATCAAGGAGTATATCATAAACAAAACAAAAATGCAAGAGGTAATTTGAAATTATGCAAAAATGTTTACATTCACAGAAAAAGAAAAATATGGGTGCATTAATTGTAAAAATGCTGCTTACGTTGGTGTGTATATCCTTTATATGCGTTGAACTTGGAGGGATTGTGAAGGATAAAACCACCCACAGCCTTAAAAATGTCAAGTATCTTGATGACTGTGATAACAGCATGGAGGGCAACATTTACCCGAAGGGTGCGGCTGTAAGCACTGATGACAAAAAAATGAATAATTTAGAATTAAATAATTCAAAAAATGAAATTTTAAAGGGCAGAAAAAGCATCACGACAATGTGTGTCAATGATATCAATATTCTTGATAAAAACGGGAATAAGGTTAAAATGCAGCTTGAGGAATATGTTTTGGGATGTCTTATAGGCGAAATGCCGCTTAGCTTTCACCCTCAGGCACTTATGGCACAGTGTGTGGCAATAAGAAGCTTCACCGTCAATAAGCTTGTTGAAGGCTCAAAGCACGGCACATCTCTTGCCTGCATGAATCCTGCCTGCTGTCAGAATTTCATGACACCCTTGCAAAGCGGGTACAGCGAAGAATACCTGTTGCTTGCAAAGGCAGCCGTCAATGCCACAAGAAATGTTGTTGCAACGTGGGAGAATATACCGATAAATGCCGTATATCATGCGGGAAGCAGCGACAGAACAAAGGACAGCTCCGAGGTGTGGTCGGGAAAGGTAGAATATCTCAAAAGCGTAAAATCACCCGAAGGAGAGGATGTGGTTTGTCTAGCTAATTATTCGGGAAGTGCAGGACACGGTGTGGGAATGAGTCAGCAGGGTGCGAACATTCTCGCAAACAGGGGCTATAGCTATGCCGATATTCTGAAATACTATTACACAGGCATCGGACTTGATATAATTAATTCTTCGAGTTCTGTGTAAAAGCACTGCACAGCTTTTCCACGGCATCGTTGTTAATAAGTACACGGCAATGCTCCTCAAGAAACCATACAAAAAGCTTATCCACCTTCATGTAGTTTCCGAATTCACCGAGAATACCGCCGATGTGCGGTATTTCTTTTTGTGTAAAAATAAGCAGATAGTACATGCCTTCATTTGCTAAAAGTCTGCTTGAAACACAGCTGCAAAGCTTTGAAAGCATCTCACAGACACCGATAACATTATCAATACTTTTTGATGAGAACACATAGCGGCTGTGATGCTCAAGTGCCTTGCCGAGGCTGAGAAACAGCTCACCTCCGCCGAATTTATCCTCGAAAAACTCTGCATGTGCTATGCAGGCATTTTTTTCTCTGTAACCGTTTTCGGCAACACGTGTCAGAACCTCCGTAAAGAATCTCTTTGAATTTTCTCCGCCTTCAAATACACTTTCGCCGTACTTATTTAAATCCTCTTTTGACAGTATAACCTTATAGCTGTCATCGGAAATTTTGATTATGTACATGATTGATCTCCGTATTCGTTTTGATATGTACGTATATTTTACAATAAACAGCGGCTTTTGTCATTGATAAATGTTTGGATGTTGAGGGTACTTTTGGTATAAAACTGCTTTTTATATATGTTTAGATTTATGTCGGGCAGGGGACTTGGAACTGCGTTGATTTTACTCTCTGCCGAGGATAGAAAGTAAATTGGATTTATGGCGTTAAATTTTGTTTGTGATATTTAGAACGACACAAAACCGTCACACTATCTTAGCAGAGAACAATTGCTATGCAAAATATAGCAAATAATTACACTATCCTTAGCAGAAAAATAACTATAGTGCAGAATGGCTATCCCCGCACTGCAGCCCATCGAGCGTAGCGAGCGACTTGCCTCAGCTCACAGGCGGCATCCTCAGCATAGGTCGAGCA
>JAZNIM010000056.1:0-5638 GCA_045577475.1 Eubacteriales bacterium
TTTACATTACATACGATATCAAATGTACCTTCTGTACCTGTAACGCCGAAGGGCTGTCTAACGATGAGCTTTAATGTTTCAAGACCGAAATAATCGTCGATATCTCTACCGTTGATTGTGATTGCGCCCTTACCAGCGTAAAGACGTACACGAGCTACGGAGCTGTTTCTTCTACCTGTACCGTAGAAATAAGGTTTTGCACTTGTATACATTGTCATTACTCCTTTCACTCTTAGTCAAGAACAATGGGCTGCTGTGCAGCGTTGTTGTGTTCGCTGCCTGCATATACCTTGAGACGTGTTAAGCTCTTAGCGCCGATTGTGTTCTTGGGAAGCATACCCTTAACTGCAAGGGTGATTGCCATTTCGGGGTTCTTTTCCATAAGCTCTCTGTAGCTTATTTCCTTAAGACCGCCGATCCAGCCGGAATGATGACGATAGTATTTGTCGTCGAGCTTGTTACCTGTAAGAATAGCCTTAGAAGCATTGATTACGATTACGAATTCGCCGCAGTCAACGTGAGGTGTGAACTCAGGTCTGTGCTTACCGCGAAGAATATCTGCAACCTTAACAGCAGTTTTACCGAGAGGCTTATTTGCAGCATCGATAACGTACCACTTGCGTTCTACTTCATTAGCTTTTGCCATAAATGTAGACATGATTTAATTCCTCCGTTTTTTGTTATCATTTTTTTGACCTTAATCATTATATCACTTTTTTTTCTTTTGTCAACACCTTTTTTCGTGTTTTTGAAAATTAGCTTTAATATCTTTCTAAATCGCACGTTTTCTCGATTTTACTCTTTATTTCTTAAATGCTGTTTTAAAATTTATTTTCCTGTTTTCATCAAAACATTAAAATCGTACGTTTTATGTCATTTTTGACCGTAATTTTTCAATAGTGCTTGATTTATGAAAAAAACTGTGCTACAATTGATGTATCTAAGTATATGTGTCCGTTTTTGTGTGACACAGCTTTGAACGGAGTTAATTTAAATGGGCAAAATTATTGGCATTGACGTTGGCGGAAGTACTACAAAAATCGTCGGCTTTGACGGCGAGAACATGATACATCCTTTACTTGTAAAGGCAAGCGACCAGCTCGCTTCCGTTTACGGTGCTTTCGGCAAGTTTACCGACACCAACGGCATTTCTCTGTCGGATATCGACAAGGTTATGATAACAGGAGTTGGTTCAACCTTCCTCGGTGACAAATTATACGGCATTGAAACCGACCACGCTTCGGAGTTTGCATGTGTTGGCAAGGGCGGCCTATATCTGTCAGGCTATGACAAGGCTATAATTGTCAGCATGGGTACGGGTACATCCATTGTCCATGCGGAAAAAAGTGTTGGCGTTGAGTATATGGGCGGTACGGGTGTAGGCGGCGGTACGGTTATGGGACTGTCAAAAAAGCTGCTTGGCATCTCGGATATAAACAGTCTTATAGATGTTGCAAGCGAGGGAGATATAGAAAACATCGACCTTCGCATCCGTGACATTACCAAGAAGGACATCGGTCTTGCCTCCTACATGACGGCGGCAAATTTCGGTAAGGTCAGCGATATGGCAACTAAGGGAGATTTAGCTCTCGGCATCATCAACATGGTGTTTGAGTCTGTCGGAATGCTTGCGGTTTTTGCAGCAAGAAGCAAGGGAATACGTGACATTGTTCTTACGGGAAACCTCACAAGACTCCCTCAGGCTCCTTCCGTTGCGGAAATATTCTGCACCATGTTCGACATGAATTTTATAATTCCCAAAAACGCAGAGTTTGCAACAGTGATCGGTGCGGCACTCTCGGGCGGTGCAGGTCATAAATCTTTACGTTAAAAAATAAAAATATAACATATAACCATATTGAAAGGAAGTTTTTATTATGGAAAAAGTACGTTTTGGTATCATCGGTCTTGGTAACATGGGTTCAGGCCATGCCGACTACCTCAAGAAGGGCGAAATTGACGGTGCTGTTCTTACAGCGGTTTGCGACGTCAAGGAATCAAGAGAAAAGTGGGCTAAGGAAAACCTTCCCGAGGACGTTAAGTTCTTCTACGACTACAAGGAGCTTCTTGCAAGCGGTCTTTGCGATGCAATCATCGTTGCAGTTCCCCACTACTATCATCCCCCGATTTGTATTGATGTACTTAACGCAGGCATCAACGTAATCAGCGAAAAGCCTATCGGTGTTTACACAAAGCAGGCTGAGGAGCTTATCAAGGTTGCTTCCAAGAGCGACAAGCTGTTCGGTCTTATGTTCAACCAGAGAACCAATCCTATGTACAAAAAGGCAAGAGATATGGTTCAGAAGGGAGAACTCGGCGAGCTTAAGAGATGTGTTTGGATTATCACAGACTGGTACAGAACACAGTCTTACTATGACAGCGGCGACTGGAGAGCTACATGGAGCGGCGAAGGCGGCGGTGTTATTCTTAACCAGTGTCCTCACCAGCTTGACCTCTGGCAGTGGATTTTCGGTATGCCTACCAAGATTTCCGCTACCTGCAATGAAGGCAAGTACCACAACATTGAAGTAGAAGACGACGTTACCGTTTACGCTGAATATGCAAACGGTGCTACAGGTGTATTCATCACAACAACAGGTGAATATCCCGGTACAAACAGACTTGAAATTTCCGGCGACAAGGGTAAGCTCGTTATCGAAGGCAAGAGCATGAAGTTCACAAAGCTTGCACAGCCTGAAAGAGAATGGTGCTTCGAGTGCAAGGAAGGCTTCAAGGGTCCCGATAAGGAAGAAATTGACGTTGACTACTCCGAATTCGACACCACAAAGCCTCAGCACAGAGGTATTACTCAGAACTTTACAAATGCTATTCTCAAGGGTGAAAAGCTTATGGCTCCCGGTGAAGAAGGCATTAACGGTCTTAGAATTTCAAATGCAATCTTCCTTTCAAGCTGGCTTGGCAAGAAGGTTGATGTTCCGGTTGACGGAGATTTATTCTACGAAATGCTTCAGGACAAGGTTAAGAATTCCAAGTACGAAAAGCATACTGTTGAGGCTGTTGCAAACCTTGACGGCACATACGGCGATAAGTAAATCACAAAACTCCACGTCGTTGGTTCTGACGGGAGCTATAGCAAATTAAATAATAATTCGGACTGTACCAAGCGAAAACTCAAATCGTTTTGATACAGTCCGTAATTTTTTATTCCTTTATAACATCAATCTTCTTCACACCGTAATACCTGAAGCAATTTACCACATCCGCAGTTATCAAATCACCGCACACCGCAATTGGAATTGCAGGCGGGCAGGAAACACTTGGGGATGCAAGTATTCTTCCTTCGGCATGTGTCACGTCTACGCACTCGCTCATGCTCATCATCGCTTGCCGAACCGTCATTTTCGACCTGAGAACGGGAATAAGCGGTGATACATTTTTTATTTCTGTCCGATTTTCCAAAGCAAGAAGTATTTCTTCAAGCCTTTCAAAATCAGCCTCGTCATTGCAGGGCGAAAACATAAACACAACATTATCATCATCGTATGCCTCGGGATAAACACCGTTTTTCTCCAAAACATGTGCTATCTCATTGCCCGTATAGCCTTTCACCTTTGGTTTAAGGGTGATTTTCAACGGCTCGTCACCTGTTACGCCAAAGCTTGCCTTTTCAAGCACTGTTCTGAGCCTATCAACCTTATTTGCACATTCCGAAACAGCCGCTTCAAAGTCTTCGCTCATTACCCTGTTAGCATTATCAAGGGATGCCATAATAAGATACGAAGGACTTGTGGAGGCAAACAGTGACATGCTTTCTTTAATCATGCCTTCAAAGCCGTATTTGCTGTCCTTTGCTACGTGAAGGTAAGCTCCCCCCGTAAGCACGGGAAGTGTCTTATGTGCAGAGTCACAGCACATATCGGCACCAAGATCCATGGGATGCATTGAAGGCTTTATAAATTTAAGATATGCACCGTGTGCGTTATCAACTATCAGCGGTGTGTTATGCTTTTTGCATACCTGAGCTATTTCCTGTACATCCGCAACACTTCCGAGATAATCGGGGCTTGTGATATATACTGCCGCAACACCGTCATTTTCACATAGCACTTTATCAAGCTCATCCACGTCTATTCTACAGGAATACAGGTTACTTTCACCTTTTCCGTACAGCCAGACTGTATCAAAGTCCAAAAGTGCCGCAGAATATATATACGTTTTATGTACGTTTCTTGCGGCAACAACCTTTTTTCGTCCGTTAAACGGGCACAGCTTCAAAGCAGCATGAAGCATCGCTCTTATACACAGTGACGAGCCTTCCGTGCTGTAAAATGAAGCCTTTGTTCCGAATATTTCGGCAAGATTATTCTCACTCTCGGCAATTATTCCTTCAGCTTCGTAAAGAAAATCCGCACCGTTTACTTCGGTTATATCCCATTTTTCAACACCGAGAACACCTTTTCCCTTATGTCCCGGCATATGAAGGCGGATGTTGTGATTATTTTCGTACTTTTTCAGAAAATCAAGAATGGGTGTAGAAACCTTACTCATTTTCGGTTTCCTCTGCAACCTTCATCATTATTGCGCACTCTACACGCTTTTTGAGCAGGTCACAGCCGTCCTTATACACGCCTCTTACAGAGCCTGTTGCATGAAATGCGTTTGCTGCACATCCGCCGCTGCAATAGAGCTTTGCCCAGCAATCACGGCATTCCTGTCTTGAATATACGTTACAGCTTGCAAAATCATCTCTGACGGGCGTATTGGTAACGCCCTTCCACACGTCGCCCAGCTTAAACTTT
This sequence comes from Eubacteriales bacterium, assembly GCA_045577475.1. Lineage (GTDB taxonomy): Bacteria > Bacillota > Clostridia > Oscillospirales > CAG-382 > UMGS1387. Next base: position 4,761 of record JAZNIM010000056.1, read on the forward strand.
TCCTCGCCCACAAACTGATGGCAGGGATACAAATCTCCCCAGGGAGTAACCGCCATATATTCCGTTCCCGAGCCGCAACCCGATATACGCTTATAAATACAAGGACCGCCTGTCAGGTCAATCATATAGTGGTAGAAGGTGAAGGGTCTACCCTCTTTTTTACGCTCAAGCATGAGCTTTGCAAGGTCTTCATACTGCTTCATGACAATCTGCTTGTCATCCTCAGTAAGTGCCGCTTCATCACCCGGTGCACACACGACCGGCTCCATACTAAGCTCATTAAAGCCAAGGTCAAGCATTACCTTTATATCCTCGAGAAAATCGGGGTTTGCATGGGTAAACGTGCCTCTCATATAATAATCCTTGCCGCCTCTTGCCTTTACAAGCTTTTGGAACTTTGGAACAATCGTTTCCCAGCTTCCCTTACCGTTATAATCAACACGCTTTGCGTCGTGGATTTCCTTACGTCCGTCAAGGCTGAGGACGACGTTGCTCATTTCCTTATTTGCAAATTCTATTACGTCATCATCAATAAGCATGCCGTTTGTGGTAAGTGTAAAGCGGAAGTTTTTATTATGCTGTTTTTCAATGCTTCTTGCATACTCAACAAGCTGCTTTACTACATCCCAGTTCATTAACGGCTCGCCGCCGAAAAAGTCCACCTCAAGGTTACGTCTTGTACCCGAATTTGCAACAAGAAAATCAAACGCCTGCTTTCCCACCTCAAAGCTCATAACAGCTCTGTCGCCGTGATATTTACCCTGACTTGCAAAGCAGTAGGAGCAGTTGAGGTTACAGGTGTGAGCAATATGTATGCAGAGAGCCTTAACGACATCACCGCTCTTTTCCTTGAAGGTACCCGCCATACTCTCGAAAGT
>JAZNIM010000057.1:0-12570 GCA_045577475.1 Eubacteriales bacterium
GCAATCCAGTTCATTTCCTCCCATATTTCCTTGTATTCAGAGCCGTCATACTTTACCTTGATAATTTTACTCAAGGGTTTTGGTGCATAAGGCTGACCGGGAACTCTTTCGGGCATATCCGAAGAACGGTAAATTGAGGTATATACATAGTCGCTGTCGTTGCATACGGAAACAACGTGTCTGCGGTAATCGGAAGGCCTGGTGTAGATAACCTTCTGCTCGTATGTCATAAGGTCAATTCTGAGAAGGTCGTCTTCAAAGAAGAAATAAACATAATTTCTCACACCGTCAACAATTCCCTCAAAAAGACAGGGATGATTTGGCCATTTAACCTCGGGAAGGTCAGAAACCTGAGTCATTTCATATGTTTCAAGGTCAACGCCGTAGAAATTGGGTGTGCCTGAGCGGTCAGACAAAATTAAGAGTTTTGTATTGTTGTCATAAAGACTGTTGTTTGTGAAATAAATATGGCTGCTGTTGCAACGTGCACTTGTAATACGGATTACCTCGGCACCGGTTTCTTTATCTGTGTAGAATTTTGCTTCGCAGGGATACTTCTGTCCTAAACTCATAACAATTCTCCTTTGCAAGTGTTTTAGTTACCTTGATTTTATAGTTTAAATATGGAAAAGTCAACAAATTTAATATAACAATGTACGATTTTTACATTTTGAAGCAGCTTTCGGTCAATCCTCGTCATAGAGAATTCCTGCGGTGTCGTATATGCTGTCCTTGTCAAGGGACATGTAATACTTTAAAGTGTCCTCAATCCAGTACATGTACTTGCTTTTGGGACTGTACTTTTCGCAAGCCTTGAATTTTTCATACATTTCAACGCCGTCAGACGGGTCGTGCCAGGTGTCGGCAAATATAAAGTCGTAGAATACTTTTGACGTTTCTTCCTTTGCAAATTTGAAGGCATCACCGCATATTACCTTGATTTTGTCCTTGAAGGGGTATTGGGGTAAAAGATATTTTTCAAAAAGGCTGATGACACGCCGATCTTTTTCTACGATTGTCACGCTTTTTACATTTTCCTTTAAGGATGCCATGTAAGGAAAATATCCAAGTCCCAAGCCGTAGGTGAGCACATTTCCGAAGCTTGCCTTGACGGCAGGTGCGGTGGTTCTTATTTCGTGTGGAGTTACCGTCATCCACTCTCTGGAGTCCTGAAGTACTGCAGGATAGAAAAATTCCTTTTCAAAGAAGCCAATTCTCGGAAACAAACGTCCTTCGCCGTCAAGCACCGACTCGTTTGCAAGAAAAGCCTCATAAGGCTTAAAGGACATGGTTTTGAATTCCCATGTTTCGTTTGTTACATCAGGAAATTTTATGTTTTTGTAATACTCATCCTTCAGAAAATCCTTTTCGTCCTGCATGAAAATCATGCGTGTAAAACGTTCCTTAAAGATTTTTTTGTGGGCGGGATTGTCGTGAAAATCGTATCCGCAGTAGGTTGCAAGAAGTGCGGCATATGCGTATTCACGCTGACTCTTGTCGCCGCCTGCACTTATTTCGTTTACCATGCTGCCGTCAATGGCATCGCTGAGTAAATTGAGGTACAGCGACAGCTGACGGAGAAGATGGGCATTTTCACGGCGTGTTTCGTTAGAGGGTACGGGCATGTGTTTTTCCTCCCTTTCTGTGGGCAATTATAGCAAAAAATCCGTGTAAAGTCAACTTTGACGGGATAAAAAGTTGGATTTTCTATTGCAAAGACAAAAAAATAGGTGTATAATGAGATTAAACATAAATCTGTTTATAAAGGAGTAAAACAATGCTTAACAATCTTAAAGCAAAGAATCCCACACTTAAATTTTACAGCATAAAGGACGAGGCTTTCAAAAAGTACGGCAGAGTTATCGACATGGATGCATCGGAAATAATTGCAGCTTGCAAGAAAATGCAGTACCCCGAAAGCGGTTCTCAGTATATAGCAAGCGTGGAGGCACTTGAAAACCTTAACTGCTCACAGAAGATTATGGACGAAACCTTCGGCGGACTTCCTGCACAAATCGGTATCTGCCATGGCTATAATGATACAATGAACGCACTTGAATATCACAAGAGCAGTGAAATCAATGTTGCGGTAACTCCTCTTGTGCTTATACTCGGTTTGGAGCAGGATATGGAAGGCTTTGAATATGATTCATCCAAGGTTGAAGCCTTCTATCTTGAAGAAGGGGATGTTGTAGAGGTTTATGCAACAAGCCTGCACTATTGTCCCTGTCAGGTGTCGGACAGCGGATTTTCAAGCGTAGTGGGACTTCCCAAGGACACAAATACAAAGCCTGTTGCAATTAAGGACGACAGACTTATCTGGGCAAAAAATAAGTGGCTTATCTGTCATGACGGCAATAAGGAGCTTGTTGATAAGGGCGTTTACGGCGGAATTCACGGTGAAAACTATAAGGTTAACTACTAAATGTTAACATGATGTGAAAAATGTCATGTAAACCTTGACGAATCTTGACGAATAGTATACAATTTATTAAGATATACCGAATAGAGGTGCATCCTTCAATTATCCCTGTGTCTGCTTTCGGAAGCAAAAGGTACAGGGTAGGTGAGGATGCCGAGGTGGAGCTTCTTCCGAAGGGAGCTTTGCCGGAGATATGAGAGAACATCCGTATCTCTGTCACAGTTTTGTGGAGCGCTATTATAGGTCAAATAATTATTTGGGAAATAATTGACTGTAGTAAGGCTTTGCTGCAGTCATTTTATTTTATAATTTATTTTTGGAGGTTTAAACCTTATGAAGGCAAAGAAACTCATTTCCAACATTGCCATAATTGCTGTGGTGGTTGCTTTTGGTATTGCCTGCTTCTGTACAGGAGATATCATGAACCCCGTAGGCACATTGTGGTCACTTTTCCCGCCCGTAGTGGCAATAGGTCTTGCACTTATTACAAAGGAAGTTTATTCTTCACTCTTTGTAGGTATTCTTGCAGGCGGACTTCTTGCAACAAACTTCAATGTTGTTAAAACAGTTGACTCGGTTGTTCAGAACGGTCTTATCGAGGCTGTATCGGGAACAGCAGGTGTTTTCATTTTCCTCGTTTTCCTTGGTACTGTTGTAGCTCTTCTCAACAAGGCAGGCGGTTCAAAGGCATTCGGTGAATGGGCATCCAAGCATGTTAAGACAAAGGTGGGTGCTGCACTTGCAACATTTGCACTTGGCGTACTTATTTTCGTAGACGACTATTTCAACTGCCTTACAGTAGGTGCAGTTATGCGTCCCGTAACGGACAAGGCTAAGATTTCAAGAGCAAAGCTTGCGTATCTCATTGATGCAACGGCGGCTCCTATCTGTATGATAGCTCCTATTTCTTCATGGGCAGCAGCAGTTTCCGAATATGCTCCCGAAGGCGTAAGCGGTATCGGCATGTTCGTACAGGCTATTCCTTACAACTTCTATTCCCTTATGACATTTGTATTCATCATCGGTCTTACACTTATGAAGTTTGATTTCGGCCCGATGAAGCTTCACGAAGCAAATGCAATGAACGGCGACCTGTTCACATCAAGAAATGAAAAGGTTCAGGAAACCGAAGAAGAACCTGCCACAAGCAAGGGTAAGGTATTTGACCTTGTTATCCCCGTTATTGTACTTATCATCATCTGTGTGCTTGCTCTTCTCTATGTTGGCGGCTTCTACGGCGTTGACATCTGGGGCGGAACAGAAACCAAGGGCGACTTTGTCGGTGCTTTCGGTAATACAGATGCAACAGTAGGTCTTCCTCTCGGCGGTCTTGTTACACTTCTCTTTGTTGTAATTTACTTTGTTGCACGCCGTCTTATTTCCTTCAAGGAAGCTATGGAATGTATTCCCAAGGGCTTTATTGCAATGGTTCCCGCTATCCTCATTCTTACCATGGCAACATCCCTTAAGAACATGACAGGTCTTCTTGAGTCCGATACATTCGTTAAGACTGCTCTTGCAAATGCAGGAAGCCTTCAGGCTTTCCTTCCCGCTATCATATTTGTTGTTGCATGCTTCATCGCATTTTCAACAGGTACAAGCTGGGGCACATTCGGTATTCTCATTCCTATCGTTACAGCAATTTTCCCTGTAGGTACAGAGCTTGGTATTATCGGCATGTCTGCATGTCTTGCAGGTGCGGTTTGCGGTGACCACTGCTCACCTATTTCCGACACAACAATCATGTCCTCTGCAGGTGCACAGTGTGACCACGTAAATCACGTATCTACTCAGATTCCTTACGCGATTACGGTTGCTGCAATTTCCTTTGTATCCTACATTGTGGCAGGTCTTGTACAGAACGTGTACATTTCTCTTGTATTTGCCGCAGTTGTTACTGTTGCAACACTCTTTGTTATCAAGAAGGCAACTGCTAAGAAGTAATAAAGAGTACATAAAAGCATAATTTTACCGCACTCCGAAAGGGGTGCGGTTTTTTTGTATCTGTTATGATGTTTTAACCGAGTTATTCTACGATTTTCGCCTTAACCTTAGCCTTGCCGTCACCTTTTACAAACACTCTTGCAAGACCGTAGTGAAGGGGAACTGTCCACGGCTTGTCGCAGACTGATTTTCCAAGCTTTACGTAGCCTGAAATACAGCTGAGAAATTCACCGTGGGTTGCCACACGTATTTTCAGCTCGTTTTTTCCTTCCTTGAAATTGCAGTAGAAGCGGAAGGGACGTACCGAAAAATTGTCGTCACGGTGCATCCATGGGTTGCCGCCGATTTTTTCGCCGTTGAGGAAAACCTCGCAGTTGCCGTCTATGCGTCCGATTTCAAGGTATTCATAGGTTTCTGCACCTGTTACGGTTGCCGTGAGAGTGTAGGTCTTTGCAGGCTCTCTGTTGTACCAGTCAAAGCTTTCCACGTTTCTGAAATCGTCCTCGTAGGTGTCAACATGTTCTTCTCTTTCAAGATAGCTGTAGCGGTGCTGAATGACGTTGGGGATTTTGTCGGGAACGGTGTACATTCCCATTTCGGTGTTGAAGGTGGTGATGTACTTTGCTTTTTCACTCGGCTTTATCTGCTCATCTCCCCACCAGTTGGGGTCGCCGTTGCCTACAGCGATTATATTGCCTTTTACGGGTGTAAGCTCAACCTCGTTTTGTGCATTGGGACAGAAGTTGCCGTCCTTGTCAACTGCCTTTATTTCAATAATGCTGATATTGTCTGCATCGTTTGCCTGAAGAACCGTTTCGGTGACAACAGAAGACACCTCGGAGGGTGTTACAAGCTCTGCTTTCACTTCTTTTCCGTTACGGATGCCGATTGCCGTAAGTGTACCCTTCTCAAAGGGAAGTGTCCATCTGAGAACGTCGAACTTGTTTACATCCTGCGTGCTTATTTTCTTGCCGTTAAGGTAAAGAGTAACTCTTTCGCAGTTGGTAAATACGGTGATAAGAGCCTCCTCGCCTTCTTGGAAATCCCAGTGAGGTGCGATTTTAAGCACATCCTCGTCTGTCCACCAAGCCTTGTAATAGTAGAAGGGAGGCTTTTCCATGCCGCAAAGGTCGATTGTGCCGAAGCTTGAGGAGTTGTTGGAATTGTAGAAGGGGTTGGGTTCTCCTCGGTAGTCAAAGCCTGTCCACATAAATGAGCCTATGAGCCAGTCACGTTCTTCAAAGAACTTTACCCAGCCTTTGGGGGTGCTTCCCCATCTCATTGTAACATCGCCGAAGCAGTCAAGAAGTCCGTTGCCGAAGTCTGCTTTTGCACCGCCTCTGCTGACAACATAAGAGGCTTCCTCTGTACCCATCATTGGCTGATGAGGATGCTCCTCATGGTACTTGTCAACCCATCCTGCTCCGCCGTTTCTTATGTAGTTTATGCCTCTTACTTCAGCGACGGAATTTGCACCCTCAAAGTTTGGTCCGTTGTCGCCGGCGTAGGTAATGGGACGGGTATCGTCAAGTGTTCTTACAATTCTCTGAGCCTTTTTAACAAGACGTGCAGACCATCTGTCGTTTTCAATGAATTCTTCGTTACCCACACACCACATGAATACACAAGGGTGGTTTCTGTCACGTTCAACAAGGCTTGTAAGCTGACGGACAGCTTCGGGTGAAGTGCCAAAGGCACGTGTTTCGTCGAGCACCAACATACCTAACTCGTCACATGCTTTTAAAAGGTCGGGGCTTGGTGCATTGTGTGAGCATCTGTAGGCGTTAACGCCCATATCCTTTAATCGCTGAATCTTGTATCTGTTGAGGTTTTCGGTAAGAGCAACACCCACGCCGCCAAAGTCCTGATGTACACATGCACCTCTTACTTTTATAGGCTTGCCGTTTAAAAGAAGACCTCTGTCGGTTGTGGCTTCAATGCTTCTGATGCCGAAGACAATATTTTCTTCTTCGCTTGCTGCCTTGACGGTAAGGGTGTAAAGATTAGGTTCGTCAACACTCCAGAGAAGGGGATTTTCAACTGTCACATTTACTTCAACCGTCTTTTCCTCGTAAGGAGAAATGACAATCTGTGAGTTTGTTTTTGCAACAGTTTTGCCCTTGTTATCCGTTACGGTAAATTCAACGTTTCTTGCCGCATCTTCAGCAGTATCGTTTACTAAAACGGTGGAAATATTCACGTTACCAGCGGTGTTGTTTGCCTTTACAACCGTCATGTTGTGCTTGAAGTAGCAAGGCTCGCCGATGTGAAGGTATACGTTTCTGTAAATACCCGAGCCTTCATAGAACCAGCCTTCGGGCTGTTCGGAATCAACTCTTACGGCGACCGAATTTTCGCCTGTTACAAGGTGGTCGGTGATTTCCAAAAAGCACTCGGTGTAGCCGCTGAAGTGATTGTCAAGATACACGCCGTTAACCCAAAAAGAAGCGTTGCGGAACACACCTTCAAATTCAAGGAAAACACGCTTGCCGGCTCTTGTTTCCTCGTCAATTTCAAATTCTTTTCTGTACCAGCCGATGTTGTATATGTTTTTATCATCGGTATGGGTTTCTGTTGCAAAACGGTGATAACGGGTGTTGGGTCTTGCACCTGCAAAGGTGTTTGCGGTTTTGCTTTTGGGTAAGGATACTGCCCAGTCATGGGGAAGGTCAATCTTTTCCCAATTGCTGTTTTTATAAAACTGTGCTGCCGCACCTTTAGCACCTGTATACTTTAACAGTCCGTAGGTGTTGTAGTCATCAAGGTCGTTTTCAAGGGTGAAAATCCAATCCTTGTTGAAATTAATCTTTCTCATTTCCCACATTCCTTTCTATGGTGGTGACTTTCGTATTGTTTTATCTATTTTACCTGTACAAGTATTGCGGTGTTCTTTTTGAGATTTACTTTTATACCGCCTTCTGTGACTTCAAGCTTTGCGTAGTTGCAATTTGAAGGATAGAGAATTTCCGCACTTTTTGCATCCTCGAAGGGAATAAGCTTTTCATCATCCTCTCCGTCAAGATGCCATACACAAAGATAATTTTTGTCGGGACACCTGTAAGAAGTGCAAATATAATTGTCACCGTATTGTGTAAGTCCCAGAGGATAGGAGGGAAGTGCCTTTGAAACATCTTCTCTCATTTGCTTGTAAAGGGTAATTGCCTGTCTTACAAGCTCTCGGCTTTTTTCGTCCATGAGATGAAGCCTTCCCGAAATATAAGGTCTTAGCATAAGGGTATTTACCATGGACATGATAACGTCGTTTTCGCTGTCACCCGGCAGAGGATAGCTCCACATTCCGCACTGTTCGGGAAGCATGGATATAGGACAAAGGGAGGCAAGGTAAGGATTAATCTCCTTGTGCTCCTGGTCGGATACCGATTGCAGATGACCTGTTGAAAGTGTTGCATAGTCGGTTCTCAGACCTCCGCTTGAACAGCTTTCTATAATGAGGTGAGGATACTTTTTGCGTATATCCTCCTTCCATTTTACAAGTGCTCTGCAGTGACCAAGTAAGCCGTCGCCGAAGGAGTCTGCGTCAACCTCTGTACCCATACCGGGGTCAATGTTGTGGTCAAATTTTATGTAGCTTACACCGTATTCGTTGACAACTCTGTCAACAATGGATGTAACATAGTCAATGACATGCTTGTTTCTGAAATCAAAGTGATATCTGCCCCGCTGTACGATTTTTTTGCCGTGGCGCATGATAAAGCACTCGTCCTCAAAATCCGACAGTATTGGACAGTTTATACCCATTACTTCAATTTCAAGCCATATGCCGAATTTCAGACCTTTGCTTTTTGCATAGTCGGAAACAGCTTTTATGCCGTCGGGAAAACGTTTTCTGTTTTCCTTCCACTCTCCGACAGTATCCCACCAGCTTTTACCCGGCTCTGCGTACCAACCTGCATCCATCATGTAGTATTCCGCACCCAAGTCTGATGCAAGGTCAATAAGCTCACGCACCTTTTTGTCGTCTGGATTTGCCATAAGACAGTTCATGTAGTCGTTGAAAACAACGGGGTTGTTTCCGTCAGCTCCTCTGTCAGCAATAATGTGACGACGGTATTTTGTAAGCTCTCCCAAAGCCTCACTAAAATCACCGCCAAAGGTGATACCGCCTGTAACACTTACGAACTTTTCGCCCTTTTTAAGCTCCTTGTACCACAAGCTGTCGCTTTCGTTGGGTCCCGTCGCAGTAAGATAAGCATTGCTTTCTCTTGAGGGAATAACCTCCCAGCTCCAGGAGCCGTTACTTTCAAGCTGCCATATTGCACTGTTTTTTGTTTTTGTGTCCTCAAAAGCACCCATGGGAAGGTATTCCTTGCTTGACCAGTGACCTGTGTTGGAAATGCCAAAACGCTTTACAGTACTGCATGCAAGAGTTTCTATGCCAAGCTCACGCAAAGACTTCTTTTTCCAGTTTGCTTCCTGACACCACTTGTTGTGGGGAATGTAAATGCTTATATTCTCGTTTGTGCTGTCGGGAACGGTGTGGAAAAGACAAAGGGAGAGGGTTGATACATATTCAAGTCCCAAAACCTCATCGCAGGTGTTTTCCACCTCGCAAAAGCTTCTTACACCGCACACGTCTTTGTACATCTGATAATGTACGGTAACCTTCATGTGCTCGTCGCAAAGAACGATTTCGACCTTTTGACCGAGGTCGTTTTCATAAACAGAGTGAGCCAAGTACTTTAATGTGTACTCACCCGATGAGCCTGTGTGAACAGCACCCACCTGACCTGAATTTAAGTTGCCTGTGTTGTGTACTCTGCAAACAGGACAGCGTGCCGAGGCAAAATCCTCGGTATTTTGTGAACCAAGCTTGTTTACAAAAACCTTTCCGTCGTCGGAAACTTCAAAAATAAACTGAGTTTTGCCGTAAGAACAGTTGTAAAGCATGGCATAAGCCTCCCATGTTTAGTTTTTGCCTGTAAACACTCTCATAGCCGCCATTACGTCTTCCTTAACGGCTCTTACTGCTTCAACCTCGATGTCGTGGTAGTATGTTCTGTCAGCCATTGCATTAACTGCGTTAGCGGCTGCCTTTGCCATGTAGGTGTAGTAGTTGATTTTTCTGATACCAAGCTCAATAACCTTTCTGTAGTCCTCGTGGCTTACACCGCTTCCGCCGTGCATTACAAGGGGAACATCAACAAGGCTCTTGATTTTACTGAGTCTGTCAAAGTCAAGCTTGGGCTGCTTTAAGTATACGCCGTGTGCTGTACCGAATGCACATGCAAGTGCATCAAGACCTGTTTCGTCAACAAATTTCTTTGCCATAACGGGGTCTGTGTAGATGCTCTCGTCAGAAACACCCTTCTCGCCTGATTCTCTACCGCCCATTGAGCCTATTTCAGCTTCAACGGAAGCACCGTAGCGTGCAGCCATTTCGACGGTAACGGAAGTGTTTGCAAAATTAAGCTCTGTACTCAGCTCGCTTCCGTCATACATAACTGAAGTAAAGCCAAGGTCAAGTCCCTTTTTGATGTAGTCAAGGTCTGTGCCGTGGTCAAGGTGAACGCAAACGGGAACTTTTGCTTTGTCAGCCATAAACAGCATGATAGGTGCCATTTCGTCCATTTTGCAAAGTCCCATTTCTTCGTGTACCTGTGCGTGCATGAGAATAACAGGCTCGTTTAATTCTTCAGCCGCCCCGAGAACGCCTCTTATATATGTGGAGTTTGTGCCGTTGAATGCACCTACTGCAATTTTTCTTGCCTCGGCGATTTTTTCAATTTCTTTAAGTGTTACTAACATTTACTTTTCCTCCGTAAATTCAAATTTTATTGTATGTGTTTTTGTTTGTTCGGGTTCAAGGAATTCTAAAAGTCCCTGCTTTCTCATGATATCTCTGCCGTCGGGATGACAGTTTCCCGGTTCAAGTCCCATAACGTAATCGTATTCGCCCATCATCTTCCATTGTGTAAAGAAAGGAAGCTGCTTTGTGTCATAAGTCATTGTAAGCTTTTTGCCTATATCGGGATTTGATATTGAAACAGATGCAACACCTGTCATTTTGTGATAGAAGCACATTTCTTCGTATCCTGCCGTGGGCTTTTGTGCCTTCAGACAGTTTGCAATGTCGCTTTTTGCATGGTCGTTTCTCGGCTCAACGCTGATTGCGGGTATATCGATTATGCTGTTTTCCGATAAAAGGGGATAACCCATGTTGCAGTGATACAGCACTTCAAGGGGAGTTTTTTCAGAGCCGATGTTTGTGATTTTATCGGTAAGTGTTACTGAGTTTTCCGACAAATCCACAATGTACTGTCTTTCAAGAAGCATTTTTCTTGCGAAAAGGTAAGCGTCACGAACTGTAAGCTCAATGTAAAGCTTGCCGTCCTTTTCGTAATACATGTGTTTTTCGCAAGGAGTGTTTGATATTGTGCCGTGAAGGGGAAGGGTTTCTCCGTCGTCGGTACATGGACTTCCAACAGCCCACAGTCCGCAGGTTGTTATAAAGCCTGCAGTAAAGGATTTGAGAAAGCCGGTGCTGTCCTTATCATAATATGAGGGATGAACATATCCGCAGGGAGCAAAATAACCGAAGTTGTCGCCTTTGAAGGTGACTCTTGACAAATCTCCGCATCTGTCAAGGCTTATCCAAAGTTCAAGACCTTTACCGTTACGGATGTTGAGAAACCTCATTCCGTCGCCTTTTGTTCCTTGCAGACGGTATTCTTCAATGCCGTAGATTTGATTTTCGTGTCCTATGTATTTGCTTGTCATATCATAGCCTCTCTTACAGGAGTAAGTGCGGTGTAAAGCTTACTGTAAGCGTTATACAGCTTTGCGTACTTCTTTGCCATTTCGGGATTTGGTGTAAATACCTTGTCTTCCTTTACAAATACGCTTTTTGCTTCATGTAAATCCTTGTAAAGACCGATAGCCGTACCTGCTATCATGCAAATACCGCATGCACCTGCTTCTTTAGCCTTAAGTGTGCAGATTGGACGGTTAAGAATGTCTGCCTTAATCTGAAGCCATACATCGCTTGCAGCTCCTCCGCCGGTTGCATACAGCTTTTCGGGAACTATCCCTGCCTTCGCAAGACCGTCAAGGTTTACAAGCATGTCGTATGTTACCCCTTCCATAACTGCCTTGTAAATGTCAAGGTAGTTGTGCTCTAAGGTAAGACCGATAAATGCCGCCTTTGAGTGAATGTCCATATAGGGATTTCCCGAACCTGCAAAGTGAGGCATTACTAAAATTCCCGAAGGCTCACTTTTTACACCTGCATCCAGCACCTTGTAGGATTTTTCGGCTGAAATGTTGTCCCTGAACCACTTTATTGCAGCACCTCCCGTATAGGAAACCGCATAGCAAACGTATGTGCCGTCAATGGCATATGGAACAACGGAATATCTGTCCTCGTAAATCTGAGGATTGTCGGGAACCTTGTCGAATACGGGTGTTATACATTCAACCGTACCTGTTCCGTCAACGGCATTTCCGCTTTCCAAGATTCCGCAGCCTACCGCCGCCGCAATCTGGTCCTGACAGCCGCAGACAATTTTTATTCCGCCCTCAATGTCAAGCTCACGGCAGATGCTTTCTTTTATGTCGCCTGCAACAGTTCCCGTTTTTACGGGAGTTGACAGAAGACTCTTGTCAATGCCTGCCATGTCAAGAATTTCGTCACACCAGCACTTGTTTCTTATGTCAAAGCATTGTGTTCTTGCGGCAAGAGAGTAGTCGATAATTGCATTTCCCGTAAGGCTGTAGCAGATAAAGTCTGTCATCTGAAGAATTCTCTTTGCCTTGCCGTAAATTTCGCTTTCGTTCTTTTTCAGCCACATCATCTTTGCAAGACCGTACATGCTGTGAACCTTAACACCCGTAATGTGTGTCAGCTTGTCCTCGCCGAACCTGCCGGCAAACTCACGACATTCCTCGTCACCTCTGTGGTCGGTGTATAACAGACCGGGATACAGGATGTTGTCGTTTTCGTCAAGCATTGCAAAGGTTTCGCCGAAGCTTGTAACACCGAGAGCTTCAAGTTTGTACTCCTTTGCCGCTTGTCCCAGAACCTTTTTTACAGATGATAAGATAAGACTGCAGTCAATCTCGTGACCCTCTGAATCACGCTTTGATTCGTATTCGCAGTAGTAGTTTGAGATATAATTTCCTTTGTCGTCGTACACGCTGATTTTACAGCCTGTTGTACCAACGTCAAGTCCGCCGAGGTAAATCAT